>CANHIJ010000001.1 GCA_947460575.1 Verrucomicrobiales bacterium
CGCCTTCCGCCCCGGCGACCACCGCGCCTACCGGCCCGCGGGTTGGGTCGAGGCGGGATTGCAAAAGATCGCCAAAATGCAGCCCATCGCCGACCGACACGGCCTCAGCCTGCTGGAATTCGCTAGCCTTTGGAACCTGGCCCACCGGCCCGTGGAAAGCGTCGTGCCTACGTTTATCCAGGAAGCCGGCGAGGGCCAGCGCCCCATCGAGGACCAAATTCGCGCCCTCGCGGCCCTCCCGGAAGTGAACCCCCTGACGCCCGAAGAGGTCGAAGAGATCGCCTGCCTTGGCGACAACACTGGCTGCATGGTTCTCAAAGGTGCCAGCCGCCGCCACCAGACCAGCGAGCGCCCCGACGAATGGGCCATGCGCGATGACCTCATTCCGGTGGGCCAGCGCTGGGGCTTGGAATCCGTGACTTAGGGCGGCGCGCCCTTTGGCGATTCCGCTTGCTCCTTCTCGGCATTCCGCGTAAAGGGTAAACCAGCGCCCGGGCTGACCGGCTCGGCGCGCGCTTGATGGGGGGGTTTAGCTCAGTTGGTAGAGCGTTTCGTTCGCAATGAAAAGGTCAGGAGTTCGAATCTCCTAACCTCCACCAAGCAAGTTCCCTCCGGGGAGGTGGCGCGGTTTAGGCCTTTTTGTTCCGGCGGGGTCGGGGCCTATTAAAACCGGGCCCAACGGCGCCAATCGCCCCATCCTGGGCCCAAGGGTGTGCGCTGGGTTGGGACGCCGCCGCCCGCCAACTCCGGCAGAGGGCCCCGAGAATATAACTTTCATTGTTCTGCAATCCGGCGACAATGTATCGCACTATGGGCGACGTTTTTGTTTTGATCCTGGTGATTGGCAGCATTTTCATTTTCATCATGCCGATTTCCGCCGTCGTCTCCGCGGGGAAGGCGCGCCGCCAAGCGGAAGAGGCGAAGAAAATGGTCGGTTTACTGCAAAAGCAGCTGGCGGGCACGGCTGCGCTCGCCGCGGGCCTCGCCAACCGCCTCCAGCGCTTGGAATCGGCGAACCAGTGGCCGCGCCCCGCGGAAGTGAGTGGCCCTGAGGAGAGGGCCGAAGCCGCGCCGCCGGAGATCCCGGATGACGTCCGGCTGCCAACTCCGAGCGCCGCGCGAGAACTGCCGCCCCCACTGGCCCCCTCCCTCGCCGCGGGACCGCCCCCGCGAGCGGGCCCCGCGCCCCGCGCTGCTGTCGCGCGGCCCAGGGCCCCCCGGCCGAGACCCCAGTCTGTCCCTAACGCTAAAATCGAGCAGTTCATGGGCGCGAAGCTTTTTGCGTGGGTGGGCGGCCTGGCGCTATTTCTCGGCATCCTGTTCTTTGTGAAGCTGGGCATTGAGCGGGGCTGGATTTCGCCGGCCCTGCGCACCGCGATTGGCTTTGTGGTGGGGATCGGCCTGGTGGGTGCGGGAGTCGTCATCCAGCGGAGCAAGGTTTATGCGACGATGGCCCAAACGCTCTGCTCGACGGGGGTGGTGATATTGTATGGGGTGAGCTTTGCGGCCCATGCGCTGTATCGCATTCCACCGTTCGACAGTGCGCTGGTAACTTTTGGGCTGATGGCGCTGATCACGGCAGTGGCGTTTTTGCTGGCCATGCGCATGGAAGCGCAGGTGGTGGCGATCTTGGGCATGCTGGGGGGCTTTCTCACCCCGCTGCTTTGCGCGACGGGCCGGGACAATCCTGGCGGGCTTTTTGGCTACATTGTCCTGCTCGACATCGGTGTGCTCGCGGTCGCTAAGCGCCAGCGGTGGCTGTATCTCACCGCCTTGGCGGCCGCGGGGACGATCCTAACTCAGGCCGGATGGATGGGGCAATTTTTCGACTCCTCGCAGTACGCGGTGGGTTCCGCGACGTGGATTCCGGTGATGGTGTTTCTGGGTTTTGCGCTGGTGTTTATGCTGGCGGCCTGGCGGTCGCGGCAGAGCCGCGACGAGGACCTCTTTCCGGTGGGCGCGGCGCTGGCCCTGTGCGGCAGCGCCCTGTTAGCGGCTTTTGTATTTTTGGGCCACGAAGGCATCACGGAGCGCCCGTGGCTGCTGTATAGTTTTCTTCTTGGCATCAATGGGATTGGGATGCTGGTGGTGTGGCAGCAGCCGCGCCTCGTTTTGGCGCACGGCATCGTGGTCTCGCTGACGTTTCTTCACCTCATGATATGGACCCGCTATCATCTCAGCGCGGAGTTGCTGCCGCAGGCGCTGGGGATTTATCTGGGCTTTGGCCTGTTGCAGACCGGGTTTGCGGCGCTGTGGCCGCGCCGCAGCGAAAAGGCGGTTCCGCTCATGGGGTGGACCCCGCTGATCGCCCACGCGCTGATGCTGCTGGCGGTGCTGATCCTCCGCACGGTTAGTTTTATCATTTGGCCGGCGATTTTGCTGGTGGATCTTCTGATCATTGGATTGGCGGCGATGTCGGGGGCCTTGATTCCGGTGTTGGTGGCGCTGGTGATGACTTTGCTCACAGCGGGGGTTTGGCTGTTCCGTCTTCCAGCTGCGGCAGTGGGCAGCTTGAGTCAGTTCACTCAGTTTATATTAGTGGTGGGCGGGTTTGCGGTGGTGTTTGGGGGGGCGAGCGCGTTTTTGTCGCGCAAAATGCCCAAAGTGGCCTTGGCCGCGATGCTGCCGATTATTTCGGCGGTATTGCCCTTTGGGCTGCTCATTCTGGCGACCTTGCAATTGGGAGTCGGGGATCCCTCGGCGGTTTTTGGCCTGGCTTTGTTGCTGGTGGTGTTTTTGCTTGGATTGGCGCGGCTGAGCGGACTCACGGTGCTGGTGCCGACGGCGCTGGGCTGCGTGTTGGCGCTCGAATGGGCCTGGCATCAGCAAGGGTTTAGGCCCGAGCACCCCGCGGTGCCTTTGCTGTGGTATCTCGGCTTCTATCTGCTCTTCACGTTCTTCCCCGTGGTGTACAGCCGCGTTTTTGCGCCGCGGCGCCTGCCCTGGATTGCCAGCGCCGCGGCGGGAATCGGGACTTTTGGGTTGGTCTATTTTGTGGTCAAGGCGGCCTGGCCGAATCAGATGATGGGGCTGCTCCCCTTAGCCTTCTGCGTGGCTCCGCTCCTCGGCATGGGGTTTGTTTTGAAGCGGCACGGGGCGGACAATCCGGCACGCCTGACGCAGTTAGCGTGGTTGGCCGGGGTGGCGCTGTTTTTCATCACGCTGATCTTCCCGCTGCAATTTGAGAAGCAGTGGATCACCCTCGGCTGGGCCTTGGAAGGAGCCGCGCTGTGCTGGCTTTTCGGCCGCGTGCCGCATCCAGGCCTGCGCGGCACGGGGACGGCGTTGCTCGGGGCGGCCTTTTTGCGCCTCGCGCTCAATCCGGCGGTCTTTGACTATCAAGTTCGCGGGGAGACGCCGCTGCTCAACTGGCAGCTTTACGCCTACAGCCTTGCGGCGCTGGCGATGTTTCTGGCCGCGGCGTGGCTCAAGCCGCCGAATCACCTGTGGGAGAAACTAAACTTGCGTGGCCTGTTCTGCGCCCTTGGGGGAATCTTACTGTTTCTGTTGTTAAACATTGAAATTGCCGACGCCTTCCAGCCGAGGGGCAGTCCATCGATTGCGTTCGAGTTCGAGGGCAACTTCGCCCGCGACATGACTTACACGATCAGCTGGGCCTTGTTTGCCCTGGGGCTGCTGGGGCTGGGCATATGGAAGCGTCAAAGGCACATCCGCTACCCCGGCCTGGGTTTGCTGGCAGTGGCCCTGCTGAAGTTGTTTTTGCACGACTTGGCCAACATCGAGAGCATCTATCGCATTGGGGCCCTGATCGTGGTCGCCATCATCGCGCTGGCGGCCTCGTATTTGTACCAACGTTTCCTCAGCGAGGACAAGTCATGAAAACCTATCTTCTCCTTCTGGGGCTCTGCGCGACCTCGGGCGCTGGCGCGGCTGATTTGGCCGCCTGGACGCACCGTCAAACCGTGCCCGTGGGAAGGCCGGGCCTGACCCGCCTGGTCCTGGATCCGGCGCTGCTCGACGCGTCCCGGGCGGCGGGCGGGGCGGCTTTTCACGATCTGCGGGTCATCAGCCCGGCGGGCGTCGAGACTCCCTACACGGTGGCCTTGCCGCGCACCATGCAGCCGGAGCACCTCCCAGCCGCCGCATTCAAAGTGGCGCTCAACCCGATGGAAACGGTACTCGATTTTCAGCCTCCGACTGGCGATGCCATCAGCGAAGTGCTCCTGCAAACCGACGCCCCCAACTTTATCAAGGCAGGCTCGTTAGAGGCGAGCGCCGATGGCGCCCACTGGGAGACCCTAGCGAGCCAGGAGTTGCTCTGCCGCCAAAATGGCACCGAGCGCTTGCGCTTCACTTTTGCCCCCAAGGCTTGGACGCATTTCCGCGCCACGGTCAGCGATGAGCGCACCGGGCCGATCGCCTTCACCGGGGCCCTAATCCGCCGCGATGTGCCAGAACTGCACACCGTGGCCCACCCCGTGGCCCTGCGCGGCCGCCGCGAAAGCAATGGCGAAACGCACCTCACCCTCGATCTCGGTACGGCCAACGTCCTGCTGGGACAGGTGCGCCTCCACATCGCGGAGCCGGTCTTTCAGCGCCGCGCCTCCCTGCTGGGCGCGGGGGCCACCCTGTTCCGCCTCCAGTACGAAGGGCTCAGCACGGAAGATCTCGAGATCCCGGCGCATCGCCTAGCCCCTTCGCGCGAGATTGAACTCGTCATCGCCAATGGCGACAGCCCGCCGCTGCACATCGAAAGCATCGCCGCGACCCGGCACGAGGTGCCCGTTGTGTTCCAGGCGGATGCCGCAGGCGAGTGGCAGTTTTTCATGGGCAACGCGCAGGCCGCGCCGCCAAGTTACGACCTCGCCGCGCTCAGCGACAAACTGCGCGACGCGGCGGCCAACCCAGCGACGGGGGGCGCGGTCGAGGCCAATCCTGGGTTTCGCAAAACCGCCACCGCGCCGGAAGTCGGCGATGTCGGCGCCGCGCTCGATGTTTCGGCCTGGTCGTTTCAGCGATCGGTGCAATTTGGAGAAGTCGGCGTGATCGAACTGGAACTCGACCCGGCCGTGCTCGCGCGGGCGGCCCAGGATTTGCACGATGTGCGCGTGGTGCGGGGAGGCCGCCAGATTCCCTTCCTCGCGATCAACTCCGGCCAGCTGCGCGAAATAGCCCTGGTTATCACGCCCATCGCGGACCCCAAGGCCCCGCGGTGGTCGAAGTGGGACGTGGCGCTGCCGCTCCCCCACTTTCCGGCGAGCGAACTGCAGTTGGAGTCGCCCACTCCTTTGTTTGTGCGCACCCTGAGCGTCACCGAGGAGGCCAGCAACAGCCAGGGCCACTTCGAACGCATCCTGGGAGTCGCCAACTGGCAGCGCAAACCGGGCCAGGCGAGCGACCCCTGCCTGGTGACTTTGAACACTGCCCCCAGCGCGTCGGTGATCCGCATCAGCAGCGACAACGGCGACAACGCCCCGCTGCAACTCAGCTCGGTGCGCGCCCGGTATCCCGCGGTTCGCTTGTTATTCCGGGTGCCGGACAACGCGCCGGTAAAGATCTGCTATGGAAACGCCCGCGCCAACCGCGTCGCCTACGACCTCCGGCTGGTTCAGCAGGAACTGGAAAGCGCCACCAAAATCGCAGCGACCCTTGGCGAGGAGGAAAAGCTGGCCGGTTCCCCAGCCGAGCCTTTGATGAGTGGCAGCGGGTCGCCGTGGCTTTGGGCGGCCCTGGTGCTGGTGGTCGCAGCCCTGCTGTGGATCGTGGCCAAGCTGCTGCCCAAAACGCAGGCTTAGCGGCAAAAACCGCCGCCCCGGGGCCGCGGGCTTAGCCGGGGAGGCGGCCCGGTCGGGCTCGGCCATTGCGGTTTGACAAGAGTGGCGGTGGGCCCTAGGAGGCGAGGGGGGACGGCATGTTTCTTCCCTTTTTCGTTCAAGCAAAACCGGGTCCCCAGCGGGCCCATTCACCCATAAGGCATGGCGCAAAATCTTCCCCGCGGCACCCCTGGCCGGGTGCTGGTGCTGCTGACGCTGCTGACTGGCCTGGTGGCGGTGAGCGCGTGGCGCGATGCCCTGCGGCGGGAAACCGACGCCTGGGTGAGCCACCCGACGGCCTTGGGCGACGGCGACCTGCTGCGGCCGGAGCATTTGCCGGCACGCTTGATGCGCCGCGGAAAGGCCTTGTCGCTCCAGGCGGCTGGTCCGCCGTCCGCGCGCCGCGACGACCGCATGTTCCGCGTCCTAGTCGGCGCGGGCGCGGAGCTGCCCTTCAGCCTGTTTACCGCCCGGGAGCATCTGGAAGCCGAAGCCGATCCCAAGATTTATGCGCGCTTAGCCCCAGGCCAATTTGTCCGCCTGCGGGTCAGCGTGGCCTCCGGGCCGAGCGCACCGGCCGCCGCCCGGTCGCCCGCAGCGCTCGCCCCCGCACCGGGGCGGCCGGAGGGGACCGCGGAGGGCGCAGAGCTGAGCCCATTCTCCGACACGGCGCCGCCCGCGGGGACTTTGTGAAATATTTCACAAATTACTCTTGCGCCACCTGGAGCGCTCGCCTAAATCGCTTTTTCCGCCCCATTGGACCTCATTTTGAGGAAAATTGGGGTCGTTTTCGCCAACGCGCTGCACTGTCATGATCCGCCTGACTGCCTTTCTCTTTCTTCTTTTCCCTATTCTTGCCTCTGCCGCTGGCGGCGGGCACGATTCCGGCCATGGCGAGGCTGAGGCCAAGCATGAAGTCAGCGCCAAGGCGCTGCCGCTGTTGGAGCACACCTCGTGGGCGGAATGGCTGACCAATTCGGTCTTTGTGGCCGGGCTAGTGACCCTGGGGTTGCTGTGGTTTTTCCGCAGCGCGATGCAGCGCAAGGCTTTGATTCCGGGGCCAAAGCAGAACTTTGTGGAGTTGATCGTGGAATTCCTCTACGGCCAGGTGGAAAACATCGTGGGAGCCAAAATTGCACCTAGCGCGTTCCCGCTGCTGGCGACGATTTTTATCTATGTGAGCGTATCCAACTGGTTCGGCCTGCTTCCTGGGGTCGGCACGATTGGGTTCTCCTCTCACGTTGGGGCGCTGCACTCCACGGCTCACGTGGCCACTCCGCTGCTGCGCCCGGGCACAGCAGACATGAACCTCACGCTGGGGATCGCCTTGTGCTCCCTGATCGCTTGGCTCTTCATCACCATCCGCGAAATGGGGGTTTGGGGTACCCTGCTCCACATCTTTGGGCCCAAGGGCGGCCTTAAGGGCGGCTTGAAATATGCCCTTATGCCCATCTTCTTTATCGTGGGGTTGATTGAAGTTATCTCGATTCTCTTCCGCCCCATGACTCTGTCGCTGCGGCTCTACGGCAACGTTTTCGCGGGGGAAAACTTGCTGCACACCATGAGCTCCCTAGTGAAGTCGGGCAATGCCACGATCGACTTCCTGAGCAGTGTGCTGGTTCCGCTCCCCTTTTACTTCCTGGAAATCATGGTCGGCGTGCTCCAGGGGATGGTCTTTGCCCTCCTCTGCGCCGTCTTTATTAAGCTCTCGACGACGCACGACGAAGACCACGATGAGGCCCATGAGGCCCACTGATGGAACGCCCCTTTGCCCGCCGCGACCATGGCCTGACTGTGGGCGGCAGCATGTAACACCAAACACACCCAGAAAGAAAATAACACTATGATGATGGAAATCGCCTCCATGCTCCAAGCCGCCGCCCCTGAAGTCGCGGAAGCCGCTAACAAGCTCGCCCAATCCGGAGCCATCAACGGTTCCTTCACCCTCGGGGTGGCCGGCGCCGGCGCTGGCCTCGGGATCGGCTTGACTGGTTTTGCCGCCGCCCAAGCGGTTGGCCGCAACCCCGGCGCCTTCGGCAACATCCTGACCATCGCCATCATCGGCATGGCGCTGGCCGAAGCTATCGCCATTTACGCCTTCATTCTGGCTCTCGGAGGCCGTTAATCCTCCCAGATCCCCAGCGCGCCGCGAGGCGCGCTGGGGGTTCACTCCTTTCCAGATTTCTGGAACCCTTTTCGTTTCTGCTCTCGTCCCTGATTTTTTCCTAACTTCTACGCGCTTCCTGCCATGGCCATCCTCGACCAGCTCGGTATCGATTACCCGAAGATCATCGCTCAGATCATCGTCTTCGGACTCGTCTATCTGATCCTCAGCAAGTACGCCTTCGGTCCGGTGACCGCGCTCCTGGAGCTGCGCCGCAGCCGCATTGCGGATGGGGAAGCGAACTTGGAAAAGATCAAAGAGAACCTTTCCTCCTCCCAGGCCCAAGCCGCGGCGGCTCTCGCCAAGGCCAACGCCGAAGCCAACCGCATCGTCAAAGAAGCCAGCGACGCCGCTGCCGCCATCGCCGAGCAAAAGAAACAGGACGCCGTGGCCGAAGCGCAGTCGATCATCGCCAAGGCCAAAGAAGCGACCGAACTGGAGCGCTCCCGCGTCATGGACGAACTCAAGCGCGACTTTGGCCGCCTCGTGATCGATACCACCTCTAAGGTCACCGGCAAGACCCTAGGCAGCGAAGACCACGCTCGCCTCAACAAAGAAGCTCTGGCCCAGATCGCCCTCTAGCATTTTCGGTAAGTTCCGCCGCACCCCTGTCCCTGCTCCGCCATGAAAGTCAGCAAAGACGCCCTCCGCAATGCCCGCCAGTTTCTGCGCCTCACCCTGCGCAACGGAACCGTCGATCTAGCGGCGGCCAAGACCATCGTGGACAAGGTCATCGCGGTCAAACCCCGCCATTACCTAGCCATTCTCACCGCCTACCACCGCCTGCTCCGCCTGGAACTCGCGAAGCGCCACGCCATCGTGGAGAGCGCCACTGAGGTCGCCGCGGAGGAACAGGCCACCATCACCGCTGACCTGCAGCGTCGCCACGGGGCCGACGTCACCGCGGAGTTTCGCACCAATCCGGAGCTCCTCGGCGGCATCCGGGTCAAACTCGGCTCGACGGTTTGGGATGGTTCGGTGAAGTCTCGCCTCGAAGCCCTCCGCGACAAAGTTCTCGCCTAAGTCCTCCTTTTCCCATTTAACAATCTCTCTCCTTAAATTCCACTCATGAGCACGATCCTCCAGGAACTTGAATCCCAAATCGCCGGTCTCAAAACCGCCGTCACCCGCTCCAACGTCGGCGTCGTCCGCGAGGTCGGCGACGGCGTGGCCAAAATTGAAGGCTTGAGCGACGTCATGTTGAATGAAATGATTGAGTTCTCCGGCGGCCTTTACGGGCTGGCGCTCAACCTCGAAGAAACGGAAGTGGGTTGCGTTTTGCTAGGCTCCGGTGAGAGCGTCAAGGCGGGCGACGAAGTGCGCACCACCGGCCGCCTCCTCTCGGTTCCGGTGGGCAAGAGCCTGCTCGGCCGCGTCGTCAGCACCTTGGGCGAGCCCCTCGACGGCAAGGGCCCGATTGTCGCCGATGCCCAATACCCAGTGGAAAAACTGGCCCCCGGCATCATCACCCGGAAGTCGGTTTCGGTGCCGGTGCAGACTGGCATCATGTCCATCGACGCCATGATCCCGATTGGCCGCGGCCAGCGCGAGTTGATCATCGGCGACCGTTCCACCGGCAAGACGACCATCGCGGTCGACACCATCATTTCCCAGGCCAAGCAAAACAAGGCGGCGGAACAAGGCAAGCTGCAGGGCCACAAACCACTCTACTGCATCTACGTTGCGATCGGCCAAAAGCAATCTAACGTGGCTCGCGTCGTCAAGACCCTCGAAGATGCCGGCGCCATGGAGTACACCGTGATTGTTAGCGCGTCCGCTTCGGATCCCGCAGTGAATCAATACCTAGCTCCCTACGCGGGCTGCGCCATCGGCGAGTGGTTCATGGACCAGGGCCAGGACGCGCTGATCGTCTTTGATGATTTGTCCAAGCAAGCGGTGGCCTATCGCCAGGTGTCGCTCCTCCTCAAGCGCCCATCCGGTCGCGAAGCCTATCCTGGCGACGTGTTCTACTTGCATAGCCGGTTGCTGGAGCGTTCCGCCCGCGTCAACGAAAACTACGGCGGCGGATCGCTGACGGCTCTGCCGATCATCGAAACCCAGGCGGGCGACGTTTCGGCCTACATTCCGACGAACGTGATTTCGATCACCGACGGCCAGATTTTCCTTGAAACCGACCTTTTCTACCAGGGCATCCGCCCCGCCATTTCGGTGGGCCTCTCGGTTTCCCGCGTCGGATCGGCGGCCCAGACTAAGGCCATCAAGAAAGTGGCCGGGACCACAAAATTGGACTTGGCGCAGTTCCGCGAACTGGCGGCCTTCGCCCAATTTGGCTCCGACCTCGATTCCGCAACTAAGGCCAAGTTAGACCGCGGGGCCCGCATTGTGGAACTCTTCAAGCAGCAGCAATATCAGCCCAAGAGCCTGCCCATCATGGTGGTTAGCCTCTATGCGATGCAAAAGGGCTATTTTGACGATGTCGCGGTGGACCGCATCCGCGAGTGCCAGGCGGCGATGGAAACGTTCCTCAGCACCCGCAAGGAAGCCCTCCTCCTCCAAATCGGGAACGAGAAGTCCATCGACAAGACCGAAGAGGAAATCAAAACCGCTCTCGCCGACTTCAAGTCCTCCTGGAAGTAACTCCCCGCTGGCCCAGGGCGGCCGGATTCCGGCCGCCGCCCCCCACCAGCCTCCTGACTCTCTTAAACTTCTTTTTCTATGCCTTCGACCCGCGACATCCGCCGCCGCATCAAGTCCGTCAAGAACACGGCCCAGATCACCAAGGCCATGCAGATGGTCGCGGCGGCCAAGATGAAGAAGGCGCAAGACGCCGCCACCCAGGGGCGCGCCTACGTCGATCTCCTCAACAAGGTGCTCGTCAGCCTCCAGGAGCGGGCCGAGGAGAACGTTCACCCGTTCTTCAGCGCGGGCCAAGGCAGCAAGACGCTCGTGATTTTGATCACGAGCGACAAGGGGCTTTGCGGGGCATTTAACACCAACCTGATCAAGAAAGTACTCACTTCCGACTTAGGGCCGGACACCGATTTTGTGACCGTGGGGCGCAAGGGTGGCCAATCTTTGGCCCGCCTCAAAAAAAGCCTCATCGCCGATTTTTCGCTGAAGGATCCGGCCAGTTTCCCAGACCTGCGGCCGGTGGCCAAATTGCTCCAGGACAAGTTCCTCAGCGGGGACTATCAAAAAGTGTTGGTGGCCTTCAACAATTTTATCAACACCGCTACCATCAGCCCTAGCTTGGAGCAGTTGCTGCCGATCAACCCGGTGACGCTCGGGGGCAAGCGTTCCTACGAAGGGGTAGGGCAGGGCGAGGTGGTCGATTCCTCCAAGGGTCCGGTCCTGGATTACTCCTTTGAGCCGAGCACCGCAGAAGTCTTTGCTCAGGTTTTGCCGCAATACGTCAGCAACACCCTCTTCCAGATGCTCCTCGAATCCCGGGCCTCGGAGCACTCCAGCCGAATGGTCGCGATGAAGAATGCCACCGACAACGCCAAGCAAATGCTGAAGGACTTGAGCCTCGAATACAACAAGCTTCGCCAGGCCGCCATCACCAACGAACTGCTCGAAATCACCACCGCCAAGATGGCCCTCGAATAGCTTTCCTCCCCACCCAATCCCTTTTTCCCATTCAAAACTTCCCTACCTATGAGCAACACCGGTAAAATCGTTCAAGTCATCGGTCCCGTCGTGGACGTGGATTTCTCCTCCGCTCCCAAGCTGCCGGAAATCTACAACGCCCTGGAGATCAAGTATGAACTCAATGGCAAGCCTGCGCGCTTGATTTGCGAAGTCCAGCAGCACCTCGGCGACGGTTGGGTCCGCTCCCTCGCCATGACCAACACCGAAGGCCTCCGCCGTAATTATGAGGTCCTCGACACCGGTTCTCCGATCACGGTTCCCGTCGGCGAAGCCGTCCTCGGCCGCATCTTCAACGTGACCGGCGACGCCGTCGATGACCAAGACGAACCCAAGGTGGAAAAGCGCTATGCGATTCACCGCAAGGCCCCCTCCCTGGCTGACCAGGATCCGTCGGCACAGATTTTGGAAACCGGGATCAAGGTCATCGACTTGATCTGCCCCTTCACTAAAGGCGGCAAGGTGGGCGCCTTCGGGGGCGCTGGCGTCGGCAAGACCGTGGTCATCATGGAACTGATCAACAACATCGCCAAGGGCCACGGCGGTTACTCCGTTTTTGCCGGGGTGGGCGAGCGCACCCGTGAGGGCAACGACCTTTACTGGGAAATGATTGAGTCCGGCGTTATTGCGACGGAAAAAGACGAAAAGGGACACGTCAAAATTGACGACCGGGGACGGCCTGTCCTAACGGCTGGTTCCAAAGTGGCCCTGGTCTACGGCCAGATGAATGAGCCCCCCGGCGCTCGCCTCCGCGTCGCTCTGTCGGCGCTCTCCATGGCGGAGTACTTCCGCGACGAAAAGAACCAGGACGTGCTCATGTTCGTGGACAACGTGTTCCGCTTCTCCCAGGCCGGTTCCGAAGTGTCCGCGCTGCTCGGCCGCACGCCTTCCGCGGTCGGTTACCAACCGACCCTTGCCGCGGAAATGGGCGCCATGCAGGAGCGCATTACTTCTACCAAGAGCGGGTCCATCACCTCCTTCCAGGCGGTTTATGTTCCGGCGGATGACTTGACCGACCCGGCTCCCGCCAACACTTTTGCCCACCTCGACTCCACCGTGGTGCTAGAGCGCTCCCTGGCGGAATTGGGGATCTATCCAGCGGTAGATCCGTTGTCTTCGGTTTCCAAGGCCTTGGCTCCCGAAATCGTCGGCGAAGAGCACTACCGGGTGGCTCGCGGCGTGCAGCGCGTGCTGCAGCGCTACAAGGATTTGCAGGACATCATCGCCATTTTGGGCATGGATGAACTGAGCGACGACGATAAGTTGATCGTGTTCCGCGCCCGCAAGCTGCAGCGCTTCCTGAGCCAGCCTTTCGCGGTGGCGGAACAGTTCACCGGCATCAAGGGCGAGTACGTCTCCGTCAAAGAGACCGTCAAGGCCTTCGGCGAAATTCTCGACGGCAAGCACGATGCGGTTCCCGAAGCCAACTTCTACATGAAGGGCGGTATCGATAGCGTCAAGAAGGACTAACTTTGGACCGGCGGGTGGCTGTGGCGTCAGCCTGGCTGCTTTTCCCAAACCCTGACCAAAGATCTCATCCCCATGCTCCTCGAAATCGTAACCCCCGAAGGCAAAGCGTTCTCCGACGATGTTTCTGGCGTCGTGCTGCCCGGCGCCCTGGGCGAGTTGGGGATCCTGCCAAACCACGCCTCCTTGGTGTCCACCTTGGTGGCAGGCGAACTCCGCTACACCAAGGACGGCAAGACGCACGATCTGGCCATTGGCGCCGGCTTTGCCGAGATCACGGGCAGTCGGGTCAATGTGCTGACGGAAATGGCGGTGCGGGATGCCCAGATCGATGAAGCAGCCGTCCAGGCGGCCTTGGAGCGGGCGCAAAGCCGACTCAAGGAGGACGTCCTGCCGGAGGAAATCGCCGCCGTAGAGGCCGCTATCGCCAACTCGCTGGCTCAATTGCACCTCAAACGCAAGCGCCGCACGATTTGACCAGCCGCGCGGGCCCGGCGGGAGCGGCGATGGCTTCCTGTGCCTCGCGGTCCCTCTCCGCTGACCGCTGTTTCCGGCCCCTTGCCAACTGCACTTTACAAGCTTAACTTGACCCATGCTGCAAGACTACCTACCCGTGCTGATGCAGGTGTTAATCGCCTCGGGATTTGCCGTGTCCACTTTGCTGGTCTCGGTGCTGCTGGGGAAGAGCGGCCAGCGCAGCGCGATTAAGGATTCGGCCTACGAATGCGGCATGCTCCCGATTGGGGAGACCCAGCCGCGGTTTAGCGTGAAGTTTTATTTGGTGGCGATGCTCTTTGTCCTATTCGACATCGAGGTCGTCTTCATGTTCCCTTGGGCGGTAGTTTTTCGCGGCATGGTGGAGCAAAGCACCGCTATTTTTTGGAGCATGGCCGGCTTCGCCTTTATCTTGTTGGTGGCTTATGTGTACGCCTTGAAGAAGGGCGCTCTCAAGTGGAACGACTAAGTGCCTGGCCCTGCCCCTCCGCATGGTCCACCAGGTTGCCCTCTACAAACTCCGCCCTGGAGTAGGAGATGATTTATTGGAGGAAATAATCCGGCGCACCCGGAGTCTTCTCCTCAAGGTTCCTGAGGTCATGGCGGTTCGCTCGGGGCGCAACCTCGACCCGGCCGCGGAGTGGCCGTTCTACGTGGGTTTGGACTTTGAGTCGCGTGCCAAGCAGCGGATTTTTATGGATGACGGGGCGTGGCATAAGTTTCAGCACGACGTGGTCCACCGCTACACGGCGAACCACCTCATTTTCGAATATGAACTCGATCCGGGGCGGAATGTGCGTTACTCCTGATCGTCTTTAACCCATCACCAAACCTTATTACTATCATGAAACGTTCCATCCTCGCCTGCTTGAGTCTCGCTGCCGCCTGTTGCTCCGCTGCGGCGGGGGACTTAAAGGTAGGGTCTTTCACCTTCGCGGTGGGGGCTCCCTGGGTCGCTAAAGTGGAGCCGCGCATGATGAGCGCGGGTGGGTTCACCCGGCCATCCAAGGATGGAACTGCGCCGGTGGAGGTCGACTTTTACCATTTCGGGGCGGGCGGCGGAGGAGGCATTGAGCCCAACCTGAAGCGCTGGCAATCGCAGTTTAAGCCGGGGGAGGACGGCAAGGCGCCCGCCATGGAGCGGGAAGAACTCTCGGTCGGGGAGAAAAAGGCTCTGATCGTGACCTTGAAGGGCACCTTTTTGAGTGGTCCGGCCATGTCTCCCAACAAGACTCCTTTGCCCAACTACGCCATGCTGGGGGCCATTCTGCAGAGCGCCGAGGGGGACGTTTTCATCAAAGTGACGGGACCGGAAGGTGCCGCCCTGGCGGTCAAGGACGAGGTCAAAGCGATCGTCAAAGCGGCGTTTGCCAAGTAGAACTGGCCGCGCCCGGGCGTTGCCGCGGGAAAGAGTGGGGGGCCGTCCCGGCGCGCCCAACCTGTTGCGCCGCGCCCGCGCCGCGGGACTGGCGCGGCCCTCCTGGAGGAGCGCGGCGCACAATCAGTGAAAGAGGCTCGACCGCAGTTGGTTTTATTGCTTCTCTCAGCCCCGTCTCCCGTTTATCCGGATTTCTCTTTCTAACATGAATCTACGCCACCTCTTCCCTGTCAGTTGCCTCACGGCTTCCGCCTTCCTCGCGCCCTCTGTGGAGGCCGCCGCCCTGAATTTGAAAAAGGGGGACCACATTGCCATCGTCGGCAGTGGATTGGCCGACCGCCAACAGCACCACGGCTGGTTGGAAGCGCTCATCCACCGCGCCTATCCGGATCTCGACCTCACGGTGCGCAATCTCGGATTTGCCACGGACGAAATCAACCGCCACCCTCGTTCGGATGAGGTTCCCTCCACGGAATACTTTTTGAATATGGTGAAGGGCGACACCGCCACCAAAGTGGGCAACACGGACGTCGTGTACAAAGCGGGCGCGGATTTCCACGCCACGGTGGTGCTCGCCTATTGGGGTTTTAACGAGTCCTTCGCGGGACTCGCTGGGGTGGAGGCTTTCCGCAAGAATCTCGAGGAGTACGTCAAAAAAACCCTGGCGGCAGACTACGGTTCGGGGACCCCGCGGATGGTCCTGTTTTCGCCGATTGCCCACGAGAATCTCAAGAGCCCCAACTTCCCAGATGGCTCGGTCAACAACCAGAATCTCCAGCTTTACACCACGATCATGGCCGAGGTCGCCAAGGCCAACGGCGTGCCCTTCGTCGACTTGTATCACGCCTCCTTGGATCTCTATGGCAAGGCGGTGGCTCCCCTAACAATCAATGGGATCCACCTCAACGAGGGCGGGGACAAGGCCCTCGCGCCCGTGCAATTCGCGGCGCTCTTCGGCAAGGAGGCGGGGCCGATGGCCGACCCCAAACTAGATAAAATCCAGGCTGCAGTGCTGGAGAAGAACGTCCAGTGGCACCACCGCTATCGCACCGTCGACCAATTCAACATTTACGGTCAGCGCTCCCGCATCAAGTACGAGGGGGTCGACAACGCCACGATCCTCGGGCAGGAGATGGCGCAGCGCGACGTCAAGACCGCCAACCGCGACCGCGCGGTGTGGGCCGCCGCCCGCGGCCAGGACTACCAAGTTAAAGACGACAACCTTCCCAAGGTCGACCTCACCCCGCCCAATTTGAAACAGGAAGTCCCCTACCTGAGCGGGGAAGCCGCCTTGGCGCACCTCACGACTCCCGAGGGCTGCAAGGTCGACTTCATGGCCTCCGAAGTGGAGTTCCCCGAGCTAATCAACCCCGTGCAGATGAACTTCGACACCAAGGGCCGCCTCTGGGTGGCGGTGTGGCCGTCGTATCCGGAAACGTCCCCCACCACGACTAACTTTGACAAGTTGGTCTACTTTGATCTCGATCCCAAGACGGGCAAGCCCATCAAGTGCACCACCTTCCTCGACGGGTTGAACTGCCCGACTGGGTTCCAGTTCTACAAGGACGGGGTCATCGTGATGCAGTCGCCCGACCTATGGTTCGTGCGCGACACCGATGGGGATGGCAAAGGCGACAGCAAGGAGCGCCTGCTGCACGGCTTGGACGCGGCCGACTCCCACCACGAGACGAATTCGATCTGCTACGAGCCGGGCGGGGCGCTCTATTTGAGCGATGGGGTTTTTCACCGCACCAATGTGGAGACCTATCAAGGTCCCGTGCACAACACTGACGGGGCGATTTACCGCTTTGAGCCAGGAACGAGCAAGTTCATGCGGCACGCGCCCTACGGGTTTGCCAATCCTCATGGACGGGTCTTCGATTACTGGGGTAACGATCTCATCACCGATGCCACCGGCAACAATACCTACTTCGGGCCCGGCTTCTCTGGCCACCTGGACAGCGGGGCGCATTCCGGCTACCAGGAGTTTTGGAAGCGCCCATCCCGCCCCTGCGCCGGGACCGCGCTGCTGACGAGTCGCCATTTCCCAGATGACTGGCAGGGAACCTTCCTCAATGCTAACGTCATTGGCTACCAGGGCATCTTCCGCGCCAAGATCTCGGAAGACGGCGCCGGTTTGAAGGGAGAGACTCTAGAGCCTGGGATTGTGCAGGCCGACGTTTCCAAAAATCCCAACTTCCGTCCCTCTGGGATCACGGTGGCTCCGGATGGCTCGCTGTATTTTATGGACTGGTCGCAGATGCTGATCGGGCACTTGCAGCACCACCTGCGCGACCCCAACCGCGACCACCAACACGGTCGCCTCTATCGCATTACCTATCCTTCGCGCCCCCTCATGGTGCCGAAGTTGATCGACGGGCAGCCGATCGCGGCACTGTTGGATCTATTGAAGGAACCGGAAAACGACGTCCGCCAGCGGGCCAAGATCGAACTCAGCAAGCACGCCGCCAGCGATGTCATCCCGGCGGTGCAGGCCTGGGCGAAACAGTTTGACCCCAATGCGGCGGGCGACGCCCACCACCTCATGGAAGCCCTCTGGGTGCACCAGTGGAACAACGTGGTCAACCTTGAGCTAATCAACGTCCTGCTCAAATCCCCCGTGCCTCAGGCCCGGGCTCAAGCACTTCGGGTGGTTTGTTATCAGCGCGACCGCGTTCCAGGGGCCCTCGACTTAGCGAAGTCGGCCATGTCGGATGCCGCCCCCCGCGTCAAGCTGGAGGCCCTCCGCATGCTGAGCTTCTTCCGCGGCGGCGACACCCTGCGGGCCATCGAAGCGGCCAACTTGGCCCGCGACGAGAAGGACTACTATCTCAACTACTGTTACAAAGAAACCCTGCGCCAGTTGGGATCTCTGCCTGAAGGTAAAGACGTCGTCGGCAACGATGCCGCCCTCCAGGCCGCGCTCCAGCCCAAGGCGGAAACCGCCTATGGACCGACCGCGGCTAACCTGTCCAAGGCCGACCTCCAGGTCTACGAACTCGGCCGCAAGGTGTTTGCCCGCGATGCCCACTGCATCACCTGCCACCAAGCGGACGGAAACGGACTTCCCAACATTTACCCACCACTTGGCAAAAGCGAGTGGGTCGAGGGAGATGCGGAGCGCTTCATCAAAGTGGTGCTCAAGGGGCTCTATGGTCCGATGACCTTGCACGGCAAGGAGTATGGGCCATCGAAGGGAACTCCGCCGATGACAGCCTTTGGTGGCTTGCTCAACGATGAAGAGGTGGCGGCGGTGGTGTCGTATGTACGGCAGTCCTATGGGAACAATTCGCCCGTGGTCAGCCCGGCGCAGGTGAAGTCGGTGCGCGATGCCATCAAGGATCGCCAGCAGTTCTACATGGTGGATGAGATCCTCAAGGAGCATCCGATCGCTAAGCCATGATCTGGTCTTCTGCCGCTCCAAGCTAAATCCACTTAATCCTATGAAATTGCTTTGTTGTTTCGCCTTTGCCGCCCTCTGGGCCGGTTCCGCCCTTGCTGACCCGCATGTATCTTATGCGGCGACAACTGGCCCTGGCCAGGGCAAGCACATCGTCTTCATTTCTGGGGACGAGGAATACCGCAGCGAGGAAGGCCTGCCGATGCTGGCCAAGATTCTGAGCCAGCGGCACGGGTTCAAGTGCACGGTGTTGTTCTCGCTGGCCGCCGATGGAACCATCGACCCCAACAACCAGCAATCGCTCAGTTCCCCAGAGCAGCTGGACAGCGCGGACGCGGTGGTCATCCTGACCCGTTTTCGCCAGTGGCCGGAGCCAGCCCTCAAGCACTTCGTGGACGCGGTGAACCGGGGAATTCCCCTGATTGGCCTGCGCACCGCCACCCACGCCTTGAGCGGGGCGGCCCAAAAGCCCTTTGGGGATTTTGGCAAAAAGGTCATGGGAGAGAATTGGGTTAGCCACTGGGGCAAGCACATGGAAGAGGCCACCAAGGGCATCGTGGAGCCGGGGGCGGCCGGGGAGGCCATCCTCAACGGCGTGCAGGACGTCTTTGGCTTAACCGATGTCTATGAGGCTCACCCTCCCGCCGACGCCAAGATCCTCTTGCGCGGGCAGTCCCTGGCGGGCCTCAAGCCAAATTCTCCCCCGGCGTCCTATTCCAAAAATGGGCAGGGCATCAACGATCCGATGATGCCGATCGCCTGGACTCGCACTTACTCTAACAGTGCGGGCAAGACCAATCAGGTCTTGTGCACCACCATGGGCGACGCCACGGACCTCGAGAGCGAGGGCCTGCGCCGCTTGATCGTCAACGGGGTCTATCAGGGCCTTGGCATGAAGGTCCCGGCCAAGGCCGACGTCAGCTATGTCGATCCCTATGAGCCGGGGTTTTACTCGGGCGGCGGCTTCCGCAAGGGCATGCGCCCCGAGGATCTCGCTTTGGGCAAGCGCATGCCTGGAAAGCCTTGTCCCAAGCCCGCTGGGGCGCTGCCCTGAGCGCATCAGCCAAAGCCCCCCGGACTTGGATGGGAGAGCGCCTGCGGGCGGTCTTCGGCCCGAGCCGGGGGGCCTTTTTTTCCGCATTTTGCTTTTAAGATCGCCGCCGCTGGCGCCCGGGAGGTGGGGCTGCGGTTCTGTTCTTATTCTGCGTTGGCAATCCCCGGTTGGGGAGGCCATGCTATCCTCCCCCTGACCGCGAAGTCCCCCTATGAGCCCTGCTGTTATCCCCACTGAATTTAACGAAGAGATCAACGCCCGCATCCTGGCGATATCTGAAGATTTGATTGCTGGCTTTGCGCGGCAGCCATTTCATTTGATTGCGGAGAAGTCAGGGCTGCCCTTGGAGACCGTCTTGGAGCGCATCCGGGCCATGTTGCAAGCCGGGGTGATCCGCCGCGTGCGGCAGACCCTCTTGGCCACCAAGTTGGCCCACGGAGCGCTGGTGGCTTGGAAAGTGGACAACGACAAGTTGGACGCCACCTTCGACTGGATGTTCCGCGAGGATCCCTTTAGCGGGCACGTCGTCACCCGCAGCACCGACCGCGAGGTTTCCGGCTCGGACTACCGGCTGTGGACCACCTTGAAGGTGCCGCAGGGCCACTCGCTGGAAGAGCACGCCGACGTCTTGAAGCGCCTCACCGGAGCCCACGAGTACATCCTCATGCCCGCCAACGGCATTTTTGCCCTGGGGGTTGGGCACGTCCGGCGCAAATCCCTGGAGCCGGGCGACCGCAGCCCGGAGCCCGCGGAAATGATGACCACCACCACCGTGGAGCTTACCCCCGAGGAATGGGATGTATTGTTAGCGCTGAAGGAGGAACTCCGCGCCGACGAAGTCTGCGAAAATCCCTGGGTGGGCCGGGCGGCCCTAGCGGGAGTGAGCGAGGAACGGTTTTACGAAGTCGCCGAGGCCCTCAATGCCAAGAAAGTGATTGGGCGGTTTTCCACCTTTCTGGAGCACGTCAAGCCCTCGGCGACGGGCGAGCGGGTGACGCGCTTCAACGGGTTATTTCACTGGGCGGTGCCGGAGGGTCGGCAAGCGGAGGCGGGGGCGGAGGCGGGGCGGCACTACTGTCTGACGCACTGCTACTGGCGGGAGGGTGGGCCGCGCTTTGGCAATGTGAACATCATGGCGGTGATCCACGGGACCGAAAAGCCCCGGGTGATGGAGCACAAGGCCGCCATCGATGCCAACCTGGCCGCAGCCGGGATTCCGGTGACATACACCAATGTCTTTTGGGGCGGCCGCAGCGAGATCAAGCCTAGCGAAATTTCTCCCAAAGTGTATCAAGCCTTCCATGACAAGTGGCGCGACCGCGGCGCGGTCCTCTGAGATGGAGGCGCCGGGAAGCCTTTCGTCTAACGAGCCTTTCTGGCCTGCGGGGAGCACCTTCCCGCAGGCCATTTTAGTTAGAAATTGGTGTCGGCCGCGGTGATTTCGAGGGGTTTGATCCAGGTGTTGCGGTAGCGCACATCGTGGCCTTCGCACTGGAGCTTGAGGCCTCCGGGGGTATCGCTGATGCCTTTGCCGCCGTCGTTGCCGCCGTCCATGCCAGAGTTAGGGCCGCCGAAGACCTGGCTAATGGCTTGGTTGGTGTGGATTTTCTTGCCGTTGAAGTAGATCGTGACCAGGGGTTTTTCGCTGAGTTTGCCGTCTTTGAAGCGGGCGGCGCGGAAGGTGATGTCGTAGGCATTCCAATTTCCGGTGCCGTTGTAGGCATCGAAGGGGGCGGCGGCTTCGTTGATGACTGCGGCCATGCCGTGAGAGCCTTTGTCGCCGTCGAGGACTTGGATTTCGAAGCGGTTTTGCAGATAAACGCCGCTGTTGCCGCCGGGCTTGAGGCAATTGAATTCGACGTGGAGGCGGAAATCGCGGTAGGCTTTTTTGGTGACGATGTCGGCGGCGCCGTACTTGCCGCCGTCGGCGGCGCGGTCGTCGGTCATGAGGGCGGTGGCTTTAGGGTCCGCGGGGTCGGGGACGATTTTCCACTTGATGGGCATGGCGGACTTAAATCCGGGGCCTTCCCAGTACTGCCACTTGGTGTCGAGGGTTTGCTGGGTGCCGTCGATGACGAGGTCGGCTCCGGCGATCGGTTTGGAGCCGAGGCCGATGGATTGGCCTTGGGCCTGGGCGGCGAAGCCTAGCAGGAATGCGAGGAGGGATGTTTTGATCATGGTGGGGGTATAAACGCGGCGCGGGCCCGGGGTTTGCCAGATTCTTGGCGCGGGGGATCAGCCTTGGCCGAGCTTTTGGCCGAGGGCTTTGAGATAGTCGTAGCCGTAGAGCCCGGTCTTGTGGCCATCACTGAAGGCGAAGGCCACCGCGTAGCCGCCCACGATTTGCCAGGCGGTGGCGCGCACTCCGGGAAAGTGGGTGCGCTCGTCGCCGCCATATTTTTGTCCGAGGAGGTCGCGTTCCCCAGCGGTTTCGGCGCTTGGGGACCAGGCGCGGAGGCGCTCCATGGGGAAATAATTTTCGCTGCCGTCGCTCCAGGAGATGGCGATTTCGTCGCCGATGGCTTGGATGTCAGTGGGGGAGAGCATGGTCCGCAATGGGGCGGGATCGGGCCGAGGGCAAAGGCAAAGCTGGACTAGTCGATGGTGACTTTGAGGTCTGGGATGGACTTGGCGAATTTGGCGGCCTCGGCAGGGGAGACGCGGGTTTTCCAGAGATAGACCTGGCGGAGCTTGCGGAGGGGGGCCAGACCGGGGAGGGCGGCGTCGCTGACGTTGGTGCTGTGCAGGTTGAGATAGGACAAGTTGAGCAGGGTCTGCAATGGGGCGATGCCGGCGTCGCTGACGGCGGTGTTGTTGAGGTTGAGCCAAGTGAGGCGGGGGAATTTGGCGACCGTGGCGAGGGCGGCGTCGGTGATCTTGGTGTCGCTGAGGTCGAGTTCTGCGAGGCTGCCGGCGAGGGGGGCGAGCAGGGCGATCTGCTGGTCGGTGATGGCGCTGGCGCCGGAGACCCACTCGACGCGGAGGAGGGGGCTGCCGACGGCCACCGGACTCACCAGGGCGCCGAGTTGGCGGACGGCTTCCTTGGCGGCCTCGGGGGCGGCGGTGGCGCCGGCGCTGAGGGGGTCGGCGGCTTTGGGCGCGGCCTTGGGGGCGGCGGCGGCGGGAGCGTCGCCGAGGCCCTTCCAGTCGCCGAAGGAGGCGCCCTCAATGATCCACTGTTTGAGGAGTTCGCTGTCGTCGAAGCTGAAGAGCTTGCCTTTGCCTTTGGGGGGCATGACGTCTTCGTGGTCTGGGGGCAGGAGGATGCGCTGATAGAGAGAGCTTTTATCGGGGTCGCCGGGGACTACGGCGTCGCCTTCGGAGCCGCCCTTGAGGATGAGGGCGGCGCCGTCCAGGCGGAGGCGGCCCTTGGGCTCCACTAATTTCCCGCTGGGGTCCTTGTGGGGGGCGCGGTGGCAGTCGACGCAGTTTTTGGCCAGGAGGGGCCAGAGTTGGGTGCGAAAATTGACCGCGGCATCGGCGGGAAGGGTCGCTAGGGGGAGCAGCCAGAGCAGGGCGAGCTTCATACTGGGGAGGGGCCTCAGGCGAAGAGGGTGGTGACGGGCTTGCCCTTGTCGGCAATGGTGAAGGGGCGGCCGCTCGGGGAGATGATGACCTGATCGACGGGGAGGCCCAGGGCGTGGGCGATGGTGGCGTTGAGGTCCTGGGGGGTGGTGAGGTTTTCGATTACCTTGCCGCCGGTGGGGTCGGTTTTGCCGTAAGTTTGGCCGCCGAGGACGCCGCCGCCCCCGAGGACGCAGGAAAAGGCCTTGGGGTAGTGGTCGCGGCCGTCCTGGTGTTCCGCGACGATTTCTGGGGTGCGGCCGAATTCGGTGGCGACCACGACGAGGGTTTCCTGGAGGAGGCCGCGGCGGTTGAGGTCGCGGAGGAGGGCGCTGAGGCCGTCGTCGAGGTCTTTGCAGCGGGCGGGCACGGCGGTAAAATTGTCGTAGTGGGTATCCCAGCCGCCGTGGGTGACTTGGATGAAGCGGACGCCGTGTTCAACGAGGCGGCGGGCAAGGAGGCAGCCCTGAGCGAAGCGGCTGGGGCCGTAGGTGTCTTTGACTTCGGTGGGTTCCTTGCTGAGGTCGAAGGCCTTGAGGTCTTCGCAGCGCATGATGCGGAGGGCGTCGCTGTAGAGGCCTTCGTGATCGCGGATGGCGGGGCTGTTGACGACGGTGTGGAATTGTTTGTTGAGGGAGTCGGCTAGGCTGAGGCGCTTGGTGAAGTCGGCTTCGCTGATAGAGCTGGGCAGGGTGCTGTCTTGGAGGCCGGCGTTGGGATCGCCGATGGGGACGCCGGCGCATTTGGCGCCCATGTAGCCGCCGTTGACGAGGTTGGGGTCGCCGCTGACCGAGACGAAGCCGGGGATGTTGGAGTTTCGCTTGCCGGCGAGGCGCATGACCCAAGAGCCGAGGGCGGGGTGGACGATGGTGCCGCGCATATCGTAGCTGCGCTGCATGAGGTACTGGCCTTGTTCGTGGGCTCCTTGGTTGGTGCTCATCCCGTTCATGAGGACGAGGTGCTGCATCTGGAGGGCGGTTTTGGGCAGGTTGGCGGAGAGCTTGATGCCGGGGACGCTGGTGTCGATGACCTTGGTGTCGCCCATGACCTTGTCGTTCTCGGGCTTGACGTCCCAGGTGTCGAGGTGGCTCATGCCTCCGGACATCATGAGAAAGATGACGCTTTTGGCGGCCCGGGGGCGGCTGGGGGCGAAATCGGCGGCGGTGGCCACCGATGAACCGATCATGGGGGCCAGGGTGATGCCGAAGGCGGACTGCGCCATCTTGATCATCAATTCGCGGCGGGTGAATTCGTCAGCGCGGTGGAAGGGCATGGGAGGAGAGGGGTGGGGAGGGGAGGGCGCGCTGGGCCGCTAGAGGATGAAGATGAACTCGTTGGAGTTAAGGAGGGCGTAGAGGATATTTTTGAGGCCGTCGCGGCCTTTTTTGGCCTCGGGGAGCATGAGGTCCAATTCGGCGGGCGTGGGCGGGCGGCTGAGGATGCAGAGGAAGGCGGCGGCGACTTTTTCCTCGGGAGTGGCGGCGCCGTCGATGGCTTGGTAGACGACGGCTTTGGAGTCGCCGATGATGGTTTTTTCGACGTGGCCGTTGATGAGGGAGAGGACCTGGGTGACGTCGGAGTCGGAGGATCCGCCTTCGATGACTTCGCGGCTGCTTTGGCCGAATTTGCGGAGAAAGTGGTCTGGTGGGGTGGGCGAGGGCAGTTCGGCGGCGCGGAGGAGGGCTTGGTTGTAGCCGGCCCATTTGGCGGGGTCGAGGCTGGCGGTTTTGGTGTCGCCTTCGGCCATCATGGAGGAACTCATGGCGGCGGGGGCCTCTTTTTGGCCCTTGGCGGAGCTGATTTCGCGGGCGATGCGGTCGACCCAGGCGCTGAGGGTTTTGATGTCGGCGTGTTCGAGTTCCTTCCAAATGTCGTAGGCGTTTTGGCCGAGGTTTTTGCCGTAGACGCGGGCGGTGGGGTCGAGGGCGCGGCCCTTGCGGTAGTCGAGGTCGGGGACGACAAGGGTAGCCATGGAGTCCCAGACTTGTTCGGCGGACATGCGGCGCACGGCGCGGCCTTGGAAGGCGTAGGGGAGGCGGGGATCGACGGCGTTGGGGTTGGTGCCGAGGGCGTAGCCGCGGGTATTGAAGAGGACTTTTTGGAAGGCCTTGAGGTCGTAGTTGAGTTCGCGCATGACCCCTTGGAGGTAGGCGAGGAGCTCGGGGTTGCTGACGAGAGTGCCGGTGGGGTTTTCCTTGTTGGGTTCGACGTATTTGTCGACAGGTTCGAAGAGGCCGATGCCCATGACTTTTTTCCACATGCGGTTGGCGATGAGGAGGGTAAAGCGGGGGTTGTCGGAGGCGGTCATCCACTTGGCGAACTTGGCGCGGGCGTCGTCGTTTTCGCGGCGGCCGCTGGATGCTCCGGGAAAAACCGAGCGGGCCTTGACGACCTCGTCGGGTTTGCCGCCCTTGCCTTTAAAGTCCTTAGGAAGGGTGATTTGGCCGGTGCCGGTGCCGCTGACGCCGAAGTCGAGGATATTTTCGTTGAGCCAGCGGAAGAGGTCGCGGCGGGCGGGGTCGGTCTCGGCGGTTTTGCCGTTGTATTTTTCGTTGGCGTACTGGGAACGGGCGTCGCGGTTGCCGGTTTTGAGGCCGTGGGTAAACGCGGACATTTCGTAAAAGTCCAGTTGTTTCCACTTATCGTAGGGATGGTCGTGGCACTGGGCGCACTCGATGTGGGTTCCCAAAAAGATGCGGGTGGTGTTGGCCATGTTGTCGAGGGGCATGCCGCGGTCCCGCTCGAAGTAGCCGACGGCGCCCTTGCCGGGCTCCCAGCCGCCGCCGCTGGTGGTGATCAACTCGTAGGTGAGCTTGTCGTAGGGTTTATTTTGGGCCACGCTTTCGCGGATCCAGCGGAGGTAGGGGATGCCGCTGCGGGTGCCATCGGTGCCGAGGCTGCTGGTGGCGCGGAGGAGGTCGCAGAGGTAGTTGTACATGTGGCCGACGTAGCCCTCGGAGGCGAGGAGTTCGTCGACGAGTTTTTCCCGCTTGTCGGGGGCGGAGCTGTCGAGAAAGGCCTTAGCTTCGGCGTAGGTGGGGATGCGGCCGATGGCGTCGAGGTAGAGGCGGCGCATCCAGCGGGAATCGTCGGCGGGGGGGAGGGGGCGGACGCTTTGCTTTTGGAAGGCGGCGCCGAGGCGCTTGTCGATTTCGAGGGCAGTTTTTTTGAGCCAGGCGGGGTCGTTGGCAGGGTTGGATTCCTTGCGGCTGAGTTGCGCCGCGGCGGGGCTGAGCAGGGCTAGAGAGGTGGCGGCGCAGCAGGCGGCGCGGAGGAGGAGGGAAAGGGTGAGCCGGTGCATGGCGTTAGAGAGTGGCAGAGTGGCGCGGAGACAAAAACAACCCACAGTAAGCCACGCATGGGGGCGGCGCGAGCAAAAAGCCGCTGCGCGCGCCCCCTTAGGGGATCGCCTCAAGTTTTTTATAAAAATCGGCCCGGCTTCCTGCAATTTTAACGGAAGCTGTGTAAAGTAAAATAAGGGAGGGCGTCTCGGCGCCGGGCCTGGAGGGAAGCTTGCCCTGGCGCGGGAACTGTTGCGCGGGGCGAGGTTTCTGCGAAACTTGCCTGGAGCCGATCTCTTCCCCATTCCCCCCCCCAAGAAAAATGAAAGTGCTCGTCGTTGAAGATAATGAACCCCTGCGGAAGTCCATTGGACAGCGCCTGCGGGAGAGCGGTTGCGCCGTCGATGAGACTGGCGACGGCGCGGAGGGCCTGTGGCTGGCCACGGAAAACCGCTACGCGCTGGCGATCTTAGATTTGATGCTGCCGAATTTAGACGGGGTGGAATTGCTGCAGAAAATGCGGGCCCGCAACACGGACACCAGCGTCTTGATCATTACGGCGCGGGATGCGGTGGGCGACCGGGTGAGCGGTTTGGATGCGGGGGCCGACGACTATTTGGTGAAGCCCTTTTCGTTGGACGAGTTGATGGCGCGGGTGCGGGCCTTGCTGCGGCGGACCCACAACGTGAAGGATCCGGTGATCCGGGTGGGCGACTTGGAGATCGACACTAATCGGAAGTCGGCGTCGCGGGGGGGCGAAGCGCTGGACCTGACGGCGCGGGAGTATTCGCTGATTGAGTTGCTGGCGATGCGGAGCGGGGAAGTGGTGAGCCGGGCCGAGATCTGGGAGCAGCTGTACGATTTCAACCAGGATCCGGAGAGCAATGTGGTCGATGTGTTCATCGCCTACCTGCGGCGAAAAATTGAGCGGGAGGACAAGCCGAAGTTGATTCACACCCGCCGGGGCATGGGGTATATCCTCGAGGAGCGGGCGGCCTGAGACGGCGCCCTTGGTCCATGAAGCTCCAGCCGAAGTCACTGCAAAGCCGCCTTTTGCTGGGCCTGTTTGCCAGCTTGGCGCTGACCTTGGGGCTGGGCGGCCTGCTGGTTTACCGGGTGGTGGACAGGCATTTGCGGGAGGAATTTGACTTCGCGCTGGAAGAAAAGCTGCGCTTTTACGCCACCACGCTGGCGATTCGGGGGGGGATTCCGAAGTGGAAGATGGGGCAGGCGGAGTGGGCGCGGGTGAGCGACCCGGCCAACCCGGACTACGTGGAATTCTGGTTTTTGCCGCAGGGTCGCTTCATTTCGCGCTCCCCGGGGCTGAAGGGGAGCGACCTCCCGCGGGTGGCGCTGGTGGGGGACCAGCCGGTGTTTTCCGACCTGGTGCTTTTTGGGAACACGGCGGTGCGCATGGTGTCGCAGCAGGTGATTCCGGCGCAGGACGCGGCGGAGGCGCCCATTCCGGTGCAAATTGCCATCGCGCGCCACACCGCTTCGCTGGAGGCCGCGCTGCAGAAAGTGGGGTGGTTTTTGGTGAAGACGGCGGCCTTGACGGTGGGGGCCTTGATGTTGGCGGCGCGCTGGATTATCCGGCGGGGGGTGCGACCGGTGGCGGCGCTGGCGGGGCAGATTGAGGCCATGCCGCTGGTGGACAGCGCGGCGCGCTTTGGCCTGCCCGGGGCTCCGAGCGAATTGCAGCCGGTGGTGGGGCGATTGAATGCGCTGATGGACCGCGTCGGGGCCGCCATTGAGCACGAGCGGATGTTTACTTCCAATGCCGCGCACGAACTGCGCAATCCGCTGGCGGCGATCCGCAGCCGGGTGGAATTGGCGCTGAGTCGGAGCCGCAGCGCGGAGGAATACGAGGAGACTTTGGAGGGCATCCTGGAGTCGCAGGGCGGGATGCAGCGGGTAGTGGATCACCTGCTGTTGCTGGCGCGCCTGGAAAGCGGGCACCAAGTCAGCGAGTTTGCCCAGGAGGCGGTCTCGCTGCCGAAGTTGCTGCGCAAGGCTTGGCGGCCGGTGTTTGAGCGCGCGGGGCAGCGCCAACTCAAAGTGACTTGGCAGGTGGCGGAGCCGGAGGCGGACCTGGTGTTGGCGGCGGCCCTGATTGAAATTGTGCTGCGCAACCTTTTCGACAACGCGGTGGCCTACACCCCAGTGGGCGGGCACATCGCCATCTCCGCGGCCCAGGAGGGCTGCCGCTGGCGCATCGCTGTGGCCAACAGCAATCCCGGCTTGGCGCAGGGGGATTTGGAGCGCACTTTTTCGCCCTTTTGGCGCTCCGATCCCAACGTGGGGGGCCACCGGGGCAATGCCGGGATTGGGCTGGCCTTGGTGCGCCGCATCGTGGACACCGTGGGAGGGCGCATTTCCGCGCGCTTGGAGGCGGGGATGGTGATCTACGAGCTGGTTGTCGAGGGCCAGCCGACCGCCCCGGCGGCCGAGTCGATAGCTGGCGCAGTCCGCGTTTGATTTTCCGCGCCATCCCCTGCAACTTTCGCGTGCCGACGGCGAATCTTAAATCTGGCGGCGCCTTCTCTTCAACATCCCCATGAAATTCTCCCAGATGCTTCCCTGCGCCGCGCTCATGCTCGGCGGTTTCTTTTGCGGACCCCTTCGCGCCCAGGACAAAGCGGCGCCGTCGGCGTCGCTGGCGGACCCGTCCAAGCTGACGGAAAAGGCCCCAGAGAATTTTAAGGTGAAATTTGTCACCACGAAGGGCGATTTCACCCTGCAGTTGGGGCGCTCGCTGAGCCCGAATGGGGCGGATCGCTTTTTCAACTTGGTGAAGGCTGGTTACTTCAAGGACATCGCTTTTTTCCGGGTGATTCCGGGCTTCATGGGGCAGTTCGGCATTCACGGGGACCCGGTGATTGCGGCGGCTTGGCGCAGCGCCAACATTCCCGATGACGCCGTCAAGGGCAGCAATATCCGCGGGGCCATCACCTTCGCCAAGTCCGGGGCGCCGAACAGCCGGAGCACCCAGTTTTTCATCAACCTGGCGGACAACCCGAACTTGGACGGCATGGGTTTTTCGCCCTTCGGCAAGGTGGTCGAGGGCATGGACGTGGTCGACAAACTGAACGGCGAGTACGGCGAGGGCGCCCCAAGTGGCCGCGGCCCCAACCAAATGAAAGTGCAGTCCGAGGGCAACGCCTACCTCAAAGCCGAGTTCCCGCGCCTGGACTACATCAAGTCCGCCACCCTGCTCACCGCTGAGGCCTCCAAGGCGGAGGCTGCGCCGAAGGCCGAAGCCGCCCCCAAGCCCGAAGCCGCTCCCAAGGCAGCGACCAAATAAATCGGCCGCAAAGCCTAGCTGAACCTAACTTTTTATCATGACAGACATCCGCATTATCCTCCACACCGACAAGGGCGACATCGAAGCCACCCTCTTTGCCTCCCAGACACCGATGACGGTGGCCAACTATCTGAATTTGGCGAAAAAGGACTATTACAACAACATCCAATTTCACCGGGTGATTCCGAAGTTCATGATCCAGGGGGGCGACCCCACGGGCACGGGCAGCGGCGGCCCGGGCTACAAATTTGGCGACGAATTTGTCCCCGGCCTCAAGCACGACAAGGCGGGGATTTTCTCCATGGCCAACGCCGGTCCCGGCACCAACGGGAGCCAGTTCTTCATCACCCACTTGCCGACGCCCCACCTCGACGGCCGCCACACCGTTTTTGGGGCGGTCACCAAGGGCCAGGACGTGGTCGACGCGATCCGCCAGGGCGATCGAATTCAGTCCGTCGAGGTCCTCGATGCCACGGACGATCTCTTTGCGGCCCAGGCCACCAACTTGACCAAGTGGAACGCCGCCTACAAGCGCTAGGCTAGTTTGGCTTTCGAAAAACGCCGACCGGTGCGCTGGTCGGCGTTTTTTTGCGGGCGGTCGGCGGGGGCCGGGACGGGCCGCTAGGCGGAGGAGTTGGGGGCAGCGGCGAGGATTTCGAGGGCGCGGTCGGCGATGCCTTCGACCGGCCAGAGGCGGCCGAGGCCTTCATAGCCACAGGCGAGGAGGCCGTTTTCGGGGCCGATGAAATGGTGGCCCCAGGCGGCGAGGGTGGCGGCGTTGCGGGCGGTGGCAGGGTGGCTCCACATTTTTCCGTTCATGGCGGGCGCGTGGAGGATGGGGGCGCGGGTCGCCAGGCAGATGGCGCTGAGGGCGTCGTCGGCCAGGCCGTGGGCGAGTTTGGCTAGGATATTCGCCGTGGCGGGGGCGATGAGGACGAGGTCGGCGCGGTCGGCGAGGTGGATGTGGCCGGGGCGCCAGGATTGTTTTTCGTCGTAGAGGCCGGTGACGACGGGATTTTGCGTGAGGACTTGGAGGGTGAGGGGGGTGATGAATTCCTGGGCGTCGGCGGTCATGACGGCGGTGACGTCGCAGCCGCGCTTGGTGAGGAGGCTGGCGAGGTCGGCGGCTTTGTAGGCGGCGATGGAGCCGGTGATGCCGAGGAGGACGCGGGGTTTCATGGGGAAGCGGAAGGTTGCTGGGAGGCTAGATGGAGGCGGGAGCTGCGGTGGCGCTCGGCGGTGAGGACGGCAAGGAAATCGGCGAGGTCGGACTCCTTGGAGTGGCTGACGATCGTGTAAGCGTAGCGGGGCCAGTGCACCATTTCGTCGAGGGCATTGCGGAGGCGGAGTTGGAGTTCGGCCTCGGTTTCAGAGGAACGGTGGGTGAGGCGGATGCGGAGGTCGTCGAGGCTGGCGGGGAGGATGAAGACGTCGACGAGGCTGCGGAGAATGGCGGGGTCGGGGCAGGAGCGGAGTTGGGCTGCGCCTTGGCAGTCGAGGTCCATGATGACGTCCTGACCGGAGGCGAGGCGGGGGAGGACCTCGCTTTTGAGGGTGCCATAGCGGCGGCCGTGGACCTCGGCGTGCTCGAGGAAGTCGCCGTCAGCGATGCGCTGTTGGAATGCATCCTCGGTGAGGAAAAAGTAGTCGAGGCCGTGGGTTTCGCCAGGGCGCTGGGCGCGGGTGGTGCAGGAAACGGTGTAGTAGAGGGGCGTGGCCGCGGTCGCGGCGCGGCACACGGTGGTTTTGCCGGAGCCGGAAGGGCCGGAGACGACGCAGAGAATGCCAGTGCGCTGGAGGGACATGCGGGAAAAGAGGGTAGGGTTTTTTAAAGGGAGAGGGGCGGATTACTCGACATTCTGGACTTGCTCGCGGAGGCGCTCCACCTCGGTTTTCCCGGCGACCACGAGGTGCTGGAGGGGGGCGTGGTTGGCTTTGGCGCCCATGGTGTTGAGTTCGCGGTGCATTTCTTGGGTGAGAAAATCGAGAGGGCGTCCGGAGGGCTGGGGGCTGGCCATGAGGCGGGCGAATTCGGCGAGGTGGCCGTGAAGGCGGGCGATTTCTTCAGAAAGGTCGCAGCGGTCGGCGAAGAGGGCGATTTCCTTGATGAGGCGCTCGTCGTCGAGGGCGAGGGGAAGGTCGGCTTCCTGAAGGCGGCGGAGCAGGGCGGCGCGGTAAAGGGGGGCGACGCGGGGGGCTTCGCGGGCGATTTGCTGGAGGAGTTCTTGGAGGGTGGCGAGGCGGGTGGAGAGGTCGGCGTGGAGGTGGGCGCCTTCGCGGAGGCGGGCTTGTTCCCAGGCGGCGAGGGCCTCGGCGAGGGCACCGTGGGCGAGGGCTTGGAGGGATTCGGGGGAAGGGGCGGCGCGCTCGGATAGGGTAAAAACCCCGGGGGCCTTGAGGAGAGATTCGGGGGTGAGGGCGAGGGGGCTGCCGAGGGAGGCGCTGAGCTGGGCGAGGGCGGCGGCGTATTCGCTGGCGAGGGCGTGGTCGACGTGGAGGGAGGCGGAGGCGGGAAGGTCGCTTTCAAAAGTGAAGGAGGCTTGGAGGCGGCCGCGGGAGAGGGCGCCGACGAGGAGTTGGCGCAGTCCGGGTTCGAGGGGCTGCCAGTCGCGCGGCATGCGGAGTTCGATGTCGGCTTGTTTGCGGTTCACCGAGGACAGCTCCGCCGTGCATCGCCCGCCGGGTCCGGCGGTTTCGCCTCTTCCAAAACCTGTCATGCTTTTCATGCGGGCAATGGTGGCCGGGTGGCGGGGAGGGGCAATGGGGAAGGTCGGGGGAGAGCGAGGGGTGCCGCTTCGGGAAAAACGGGGATTTGACCTGGAAAACCGGGGAAATGACCTGGTAAAATGCGCTCCGTCTTGCTCCCGCCTTTGCTCTAGCCGTCAGGTGAAACTACTTTGCAAGCTCCGCCATCCCCGCCAAAGCCCGTTCCCCCTCCCGCCCACGTCTCCCGGGGCCCCAGCGCAGGAACGACTCTGCGGTCGCTCGGACCGCAGCGCACACCTCTCAAACAGCCTCAAAAACCACCCTCTCTTCCCGCGGCTCCGGAAGCGTTTCTGCCAGCTTCGTTGCGATCTCTTTTCCTCCCAAAAACCCCAAAAATCGACCGAAACGCAAGCCGCTATTTCATCCCCCGTCCGCAGCAAAAAAGGCCCCATGGTCGTGTTTTAACTCCCGCCTCTAGGGTTGGCGACGTGTTCATAATAACATTTGACAGTTCGATTGCAACTTATTATAATTATCTCGCATATGGCCTGGGGTTGAAGCTCTTTTCTTGGGGGGGTCGGAGGGTTTGTATTTTAAGTCAAATTCAACACATTTGATTCTATGAAAAAGATAAATAGGAAGTTGAGCATCGCGGCGGTTTCGCTCATGGCGCTGGTTGGCAATGAGGGATTCGCGCAGACCGCGAACTATCCCAAGGCCAAAGTCAGCTTCGCGGACTTCAAGGGGCTGGTTGCGGAGGTTGAAATCCAGCGCGCCAATCGCCTCATCGACCTCAATACATTCCTCAAGATGAGCCAGGAGGAGGGAGTCATCCTTTTTGATTCTCGTTCGGACTTCCGTTTCGACCGCATTCACCTTAAAGGCGCAAAACACTTAGCTTTTACCGACTTTACTCAAGACAACCTCAAGAAAGTCATTCCCAATCCCGAGACCAAGATTTTGATCTACTGCAACAACAATTTCGACGGCAACCAGAGGGACTTTGCCACCAAAGCTTTGGTGCGGTTTCCGGAGGCGGGCAAGGCGGTGGAAACTCAACTCGCCGCCCAATCCAAGCCGCTCATGATGGCCTTAAACATTCCCACTTATATCCATTTATATGGATACGGCTATCGCAACGTTTACGAACTGGACGAACTGGTCAAAGTGAAGGATCCCAGAATTACCTTTGAAGGATCTGTGGTAGAACCGAAGGCGCCTCACCTGCCGCCAACTGGGAAATGATTTTCAACTCACTTGCCGCAAGTCCAACCCCTCCTAAACGTTCTAAGGTCACTCCCTAGCCCAAATTTCGCCCCCGGTCCGGCGCACGAGGACTTGATCGTGCGCGCGTTGCCGTCCGGGGTTCGGGCGACGGCCTACGGACACGAGAGGAATGACAACTTTTTCCACACGACACGCGGTTGGCTTCTGGCTGGCTCCCCTTCCGCCTGGCGGCAGGTCGCCGAGGGCACCGGGTTTGTGGAGTCGGACGATGCCCGCGAGCTGGTGCCAGACTTGCGCCAGTGGTTTGGTGTTTCCGGCGCCGTCACTCAAGTCGTCGCTGGCTACGAGTGGGAGCTTGACCGCGACGGCTGGTATGTCATTTTCGCTGGTGAGACCACCGCCTTTTACGCCCATTGAATATGACCGCGCGGCTGGACCAGGCACGGCAGGCGAATGCCGCCAGCGCGCTGCGGTGGCCCACGGCGCGTCCCGTGGACCGGCTCGCCGCGTTCGAATCCCTGGATACAACTAAATCATCGTGGACCCGCGCCTATTTGTCCATTTAGCTTTTGCGCTCGGGATGAGCACTGTTGGGCTCATCTACCTTTTTTCGGGCCAATGGTGGCCCAAATGGCTCATGAAGGGGGCGGATCGCCTGACGAAACGGCAAAGCACTAGGCGCGCTTATGGTAGCATCGCGCTCGGCATAGCCCTGATCATGGTTTTCTGGCTCCTTCCGTCGTTGCGGCGCTGATGCCAGAAGTCGAAGGATTTTGCTTATCCTGAAGCGCCGTGCCGATGGCAGTTGTCTAACATTTTTCGATCAGGTGAATCGCCTTCGCTCGCTTCAGCGCTTCAAGGCACCACGCGGGCTTTCCATCCGGCAATATAGCTGTTTCGTTTGGCTTTCCTTGGGTCTGGCATAGGTTGAGGTTTCCTTCGCCCTGGTCTAGTCCAATTATCCTAAAATGCTGAGTTGACTGTCCTATTTGGTGGGCGCGAAGCCGCTGGCGCGGGAGGCTTTCGCTTGGCGTGTGGGCTTTTTTGGGGCGGCCGGGCTGGTACCCCTGCCGAACTGTCTGATTCGCCGTTAGGGCGCCCCTACAGGGCTCACATTCCTTTTTGTGCTGAAAAAACCCAGGGCCTTGCCCTGGGCTGAGGAATGAGGGCCCTTTGGGCCAATGATGTGTCCACGGTGCTGATACCGGACCTTGCCCTGGGCTAAACTTAGGTTGCACCGTTGGGGCGCAGAAAACCAGGGCGTGGCCCGGTGCTTGGGCTGACGTGACCGCAAAAGGTCAATTTTGCCCCATTGCGAGTACTGATTATCAGTGAGTTCTGAATGCTGGAATGGCCCTTGGGGGATTTTTTGCGGTGACGTCTGGGCGGCGCGGTATTATCATGGTGCGCCCCATAGGGCGCTGATCCTGAGCGCCAACGGGGGCACTTGCGCCCTAACGCGGTGTCTGCACCCTAACGGGGCGCCTGCGCCCTGGAACTGCACCCTAACGGGGCGTCTGCGCCCCAATGGGGTAAGCCAAGGCCGCTGGGCAAGGCCCTGAGTTTTTGGGCCCCGATGGGGCACCGTATGCCGGTCCAGGGCAGCGCCCTGGGGTGGGTTGGCAGCGAACCGCGGCGCTCCGTAGGTGCGGCGGAGCGCGGTGGATGAGGCCCGCGACCGCGGCGTGTCGGGATGCGGCGTTCCTTCAGAACGCGGGAATCGTGGGCCTTGCCTTACCCAGGGCGATGCCCTGGGCTGGTATGCGCGGCCCCTTCAGGGCATAGGTGCCGCCAATAGGTGCCGCCAATAGGTGCCGCCGATAGGTTCCGCCATTGGTCAGGTCATGTGCGTTCCAGGTCATTTTGCTGCCCGAGCCCCAACCCGAGCCCAACCCGAGCCCCTACGGGGCTTTGCATACCAGCCCAGGGCAACGCCCTGGGTAAGGGTTTACCAACAACACGGTGCGCTCTGAAGGAGCGCCGCATCCCCGTAGATCAGGCCCAAGCCTGCCGCGCGAGGCGATGCGGCGTTCCTTCAGAACGCGTGGATGGGGGGCCTTGGCCAACCCAGGGCGTTGCCCTGGGCTGGTATGCGGGGGCCCTTTGGGGCCGAGGCGCTGCCATTTGCGAGGTGCTGGGAGCTGGGTTGAGTTTGAGCCTTCGGCTGGCAACCCGTTTCTGAGGAGCAACTTGGGCAAGAATTATTCGGGAGGGTCAATAGCTGGAGGGTTCCCCGGCCGGAGAGATTGCGGAGGACTGGCGGAGGACTGGCGGACCAAAAAAGCCCGCCGCCAGGACGGACCTGGGCGGCGGGCTTGGGGGAGGCTCAGAGGAGGCTCGGGGGAGGCTCAGGGGAGTTTGGCGCGGTAGAAGCGGGCGGGGGTGGAGGGGATGAGGGGTTGGGGGGAGACGGCGTCGGGGACGGGGAGCCAGGGGGCGCCGGGTTGGAGGGTGGAGCTTTCGAGGGTGCCGTAGGGCCAGCTGAGGGTGAAGCCGCTGCCGGGGGTGGCGAAGTCGTAGCGGGCCTGGAGGGCGGTGGGGACGACGACGGTGCCGTTGCTGGCGACTTGGGCGATTTCGGCTCCGGAGAGGATTTGGGAGTAGAAGCGGATGTCGTCGAGTTGGCCGCCGAAGCGTTTCCAGTAGGGGTCGTGGGACTTGCCGAGTTCGATGGGTTGGGCGGCGGGCCAGGTCCAGGCGGCGGTGTTGGTGTTTTCAAGGCCGGCGATGCCGTCGACGTAGACGCCGATGGAACCGGCGGCGTCCTGATTGTAGAAGACGGCGATGTGGTGCCAGTTGCCGTCGGCGACGTAGGTGGAGTCGGTGAAGGTATTGGCGCCGCCGGGGTTGCACTGGACGAAGATATTACCGGAATCGGCGAGGGCGATGACGGTGCCGGTGGAGGTGCGGCGGTCGAGGAGGATGGAGGCTTCGCTGCCGGGGCCGCTAGGGAGGTCGGCTTTCATCCAGAACATGATGGTTCCGGTGGGTGCGTCGAAGGCGGGGGCGGGGGCGATTTTGATTTGGTCGCCGGTTTCGGAGGAGAACTGCTGGACGCCTTGGCGGGTGGTGGGGACGTTGTCGGGGCTGCTGGCGAGCCAGGTGGAGCCGGCGTTGAGGGCGTTGAGGGCGGCGCCGCTGGGTTTGGTGTCGTCGATGACGCCGCCGGGGGTGATGTCGAGCTTGAAGGGAGCGCCGGAGCCGCTGAGGAAGAGGGCGGCGATTTCGGGCTCGCTGAGGACGCGGTCGTAGAAGGCGGACTCGTCGATTTGGCCCATGAAATTGCGGCTGGTGCGACCGGTTTGGTTGCCGCCGAAGGCGAGGGCTTGGTTGAGGAGGTGGGGGGTGTGGGTGGCGTTGACGCTGGATTTTTTGAGGGAGTCGCCGTCGCCGAGGTAGAAGGTGGCGCGGGTGGGTTCGAGGACCATGGCGCAGAAGGTCCAGACTTCGGCGGGGACTTGGAGGCCGGAGCCCCAGCCCCACTGGCTGCCGTCCCAGTGGTAGCGCAATTCGCCGTAGGGGCGACCGGCGGAGCCGTCGAGGTGGAAGCCGCCGGCGCCGAGCCAGGCGGGCCAGCTGAGGTCGTCGGTGGTGAATTTCTCAGCGCGCTTGATCCAGGTGGTGACCGTTAGGGTGTTGGTGGTGATGTTGAGCGCGGGGACGGCATTGTAGCCGTTTGCGGTGGCGGCGACGGCGCTGTTAGTGGCTGCGAAGCCAGGGTTTTCGGGAGGTTGGGGGCCGGTGGCGGAGGGGAGGAGGTCGCCGCCGTAGAGGCCGTTGAAGGCGGCGCCGGCGGTGCCGCTGTTGCGGGGGAGGGGCGGGGTTAGGCCGACGGGGTCGTCGAGTTTCCAGTAACCGGTGGGGCTGCTGGTTTGCACCAAGGTGGCGTAGGGGGTGGAGCGCGCGGGATTGGTGGCGTTTTGGAAGTGGGCGAGGACTTCGGCGGAGCTGAGGGCGGTGGGGTAGATAGCGACTTCGTCGATGGCGCCGCCGGCGAAATTGCCGCCGCCGACGTCGCCGTTGTCGTTGGGGAAGCCGGCAAGGCGCATCGGGAGGGTGCTATTGGGGGTGTAGCCGTTGGCGGCGGTGATGCCGGCGCCTTGTTGCACGCCGTTGACGTAGAAGCGCTGGGTGGCGGTGGCGGCGTCGTAGGTGCCGACGAGGTGGGCCCAGGCGCCGGGGACGATGTCGACGTCGGAGTTGATTTGGTTGCGCGCGGTGCCGTTGTAGGTGCGGAACTGCCATTTGGTGACGCCGTTCCAGCCGAAGAAGAGGAAGCCGTCGCCGACGGCGGGCCCGCGGTTGATGAGGGGGTCGATGCGGCCGTTGTTGGTGGGCGGGGCTTTGACCCAGAGTTCGGCGGTGAAGGAAGGGGAGTTCAGTCCGGCGTTGAAGGGGATGTCGATGAACTGGTTGCTAGTCTTGAGGCCTACGGCCTTGTTGGCGGTGTCGCCGGCGAGGGCGCCGGCTTGTTGGAAGGCGGCGTAGCGCTTGGCGGTGGCGTTGGCGGCGGCGCCGGTGCTGCCGAGGTTGGCGGCGGTGCCGGTATTGACCTGGGGGACGGCGGTTTCGCTGTAGCGGTACCAGAGGAGGGGCTTTTGGGCGGCCTGGGCGGCTTCGTAGGTGCCGGGTGAGGGAGTGGTCACCGTGAGGACGGCGCTGGTGGAGGCGCTGCCGACGAGGTTGGTGGCGGTGACCGTGTAGGTGGCGGCGTCGGCGGCGCTGAGGGCGGGCAGGGTGAGGGTGGGGCCGGTGGCGCCGGGGATGGGAGTGGCGCCTTTTTTCCAGGAGTAGGAGAGCTCTCCGCCGGTGGCGAGGGAGGTGAAAGTGGCGGGGTAGCCGACGTAGAAAGTTTGGCTGAGGGGCGTTTCGGTGAAGAGCGGCTGGGTGAGGGAGGAAACGGCAACGGTGACGGAGTTGCTGGTGGCGTTGCCTGCGGCGTTGGTAACGACGACGTTGTAATTGCCGCTGTCGGCGGCGGTGACGCCGCTGAGGTTCAGGGTGGCAGCGTTTTGGCCGCCGAGGGGGGTGGTGCCGCGGCGCCACTGGTAGGCGAGGGGGGCGCTGCCGCTGGCGGTGGCAGTGAGGGTGAAGCTGCCGCCAATGAAGAGGGTGCCGGTGGGCGCGGTGGGCTGGGTCTCGATGACGGGGACGTTGGCGGTAGCGGGAGTGTAGTCTAAAATGAGTCCGGCGAGGGTGGAGCGCTGCGTGCCGTTGCGGGGAAGTCCGCTGATGCTGACGGCGTTGTTTTCCGTCGCCGCGGAGAGGAGGGGGGTTTCCGAGGAGAGGGCAAAGATGCCGCCGCCGAGGGTGGAGAGGGTTTCGCCGTAGACGAGGGCGTCGGTGCTGCTGTTGGAGACGACTTGGCCGTCGGAAAAGCCGGAGCCGTTGTCGGTGGCGGCGATCAGGCTGATTTTGAAGTCGGCGGCGGCGTTGCGCAGACCGCTGAGGCGGACGCGGTAGCCGGTGCCGGAGTCGTCAAGGTAGCCGTAGGCCACTTGGTCGCCCCCGGGGTCGGCGCCGGCGGAAGTGGGGACATCGGCGTACTGGCTGTAGGTATTGATCGCGGACCACTCGACCAAGAGGGTGGCTCCGTCGGGCAGGGTGATGGGGCTGCTGCTGGAGAAGGGGGCCGCGATGGAGTTCTTGACGCGGGGCATGTTGAACCAGTCGGAGGCGGGGATGCCGAAGGAGGTTTCGGTGACGGGGGCGCCGCCGCCGCTGTCCCAGTCGTCTTGGAAATTGATGCCGATGCGGGCGGCGCGGGAGGGGGCGAGGCCGCAGAGGGAGGAAGCGGTGACCAGGGCGGCCAGCGGGAGGGTGGTGAGGGAGAGGTGTTTCATGGAGAGTGCAGGGAACGATGGAATAACGGACGGAAAAAATTTAGGGGGATAGAAAGCAGCTTGCAGGCCACATCATGCGCAGGGAGGCGGGGCAAAATAGTCTTGTATATATCCAATACTGATCTTTTCCGAGCGCGCGGGGTGGGGGGCGACTGGGGCTGGGCAGGGGCGAGTGGGTGGGGGGTTGCAAGGTTTGGGCTGGAGCGGCCGTTTCTAGGCGATATCAGAGCGGAGAGGGTCTCCGATCTCGAAACCTTTTTATTTTCATGAACCGCCGCCGCTTTCTCCACGCCAGCTCTGCCGCTGTCGCCGCCACTGCCATGGGTCCCGTGCTTCAAGCTGGGGCCGCCGCGACCCCGGAGCTGCGGCCGCGCTTTCAATTTTCCGTCAAGTGGGGCATGATCGGAGAAGCGGGGTTATCGGTGACGGACAAATTCAAATTGCTCAAGGATCTGGGCTACGACGGGGTGGAGATGGACAGCCAGTATGCGGTATCGGCGGCGGAGATTCGGGCGGCGCAGGACGCCACGGGTTTGCCCGCGCAGGGGGTGGTGAACGCCAATCATTGGTCGACCCGCTTGAGCGATCCGGCGGCGCAGGTTCGGGCCAAGGCGGTGCAGGAATTGGTGGATGGGCTGCGCTATACCCATGCCATTGGGGCTTCGACGCTGCTCTTGGTGCCGGGGGCGGTGCAGGAAGGTAAGGATGAGAATCGGGAGCAGGTGTGGGAGCGCAGTTTGGCGGGGATTCGTCAGGTGATTCCGTTAGCGGCGGAGTTGGGGGTGCGCATTGGGATTGAGAATGTGTGGAATCGCTTCCTCTATCAACACGGTGACGACGCTCCGGCAGACCAGAAGCCAGATGCATTTATCCGCTATGTGGACGAGATCAATTCGGCCTGGGTGGGGATTTACCTCGACCTCAGCAACCACCGCAAATACGCCTACGAGCCGGACTGGATTCGGGCGATGGGGCGGCGCATCATCAAGTGCGACACCAAGGACTACCTCCTAGCCAAGGACGCCAAGGACGGCCGCAAAGAGGGCTTTTGCGACATCGGGGAGGGGTCGGTGGACTGGCCCGCGACGCGCCAGGCGCTGGCGGACATCAACTACTACGGCTGGATATCCAGCGAAGTGGCGGGGGGCGACCGCGCCCGCCTAGCGGATAATTTGGCGCGGATGCGCAAGCATTTGCTGGGGGTCTGAGGGGGAGGCGCAGGTCAGAGGGTGGGGGGAGGCGCCGCGGGGAGAAGCCGCAAAACTGCTGCGCTGGATGGTTGCCATGGCGGGCTGGTTTTGACAGAGTGGGAGTTAATTCGTTCCCCTCCGTCCCGTGCGCTCCTTCCTTCGTCCCCTCCTATTGTCGCTGTTGCCCCTGGCCTCCCTGCAAGCGGGTCAGGTTATCTTTGCGGAAGTGATGTACCACCCTCCTGGCGGCAAGCCGGAGTATGTGGAAATCACCAATTTGACGAGCAACCGCTTGGACATGGCGCGCTGGACGGTGTCGGGGGGAGTGGACTACACGTTTCCCGATTTTAGCGTGGCCAACCCCGCGGGGCACTTTTTGAAGGAATACGAGCGGGTCGTAGTGAGCAGCGCTGATGAGGCGGCGACGCGGGCCGCCTGGCCGACGATTCCGATCACGGTGCGGATCTTTGGGCCTTGGACGGGATCGCTGAACAATGGGGGGGAAACGATCGCGCTCAAAGATGCGGCTCAGGCGGTGGAAAGCACCCTGACCTATGGGGACGGCGGCAATTGGCCGCTGGCGGCGGACGGGGCGGGGCATTCGCTGCAGATCATCAATCCCAATGGCGACGTCGATGATTGGCGCAATTGGGGGATCAGCCGCTACCGCGGCGGTTCGCCGGGGGTGGCGGAGCCGACTCTAGCGGAATCTCCGCTGGCTAGTCCGGAGAAGGCGGACTACAACGCGGTGGAATACACCAGTGCGTGGAAGTACTGGCGGGAGGCTGCGGACCCGGATGGGGCGGGGGCGGAGGGCAGTTGGTTTGTGCCGGGGTATGACGACAGCGCCTGGTCGGCGGGGCCGGGGTTTTTTGGGCACGATCCGAGCAAGCCGCTGCTCCAGGCGGCGCGCGGCACTAGCTTTACGACAGGATATGCCACCAGCACGGTCACCTACTATTTTCGCACCACGTTTAATTGGTCAGGGGCGCTGAGCGGCCAGACTTTTGCGCTGGATCAGTGGCTGGACGACGGGGCGATCTACTATTTAAATGGGAAAGAGTTGAAGGGGGAGAACCTGGGGCGGATCCGCATGGCGGCTGGGGCGGCGGCCCACGGTGACATCGCGATCGGCTCGCCTGCGGGAGGAGACGCGGTGGAGGAACTCAATGTGTTGAGCGGGTCGCTGGATGGGCAACTGGTGAGCGGAGCTAACGTTTTGTGCGCGGAAGTGCACCAGAACACGGTGGTGGGGGACGACATCTATTTTGGGGCGCGGCTGCGCGTCACTTCGCCCGCGGTGGGAGGCTTAGTGATCAACGAAGTGCGGCCGGCGGCGGTGGCCGGGGTGGGCTTTGTGGAGTTTTACAATCCGGGGCCGACGGCGGTGGATTTGAATGGCTATTACCTGAGCGACAGCGAGAGCAACCTGACCAAATACCGCATCGCGGTGCCGACGCCGGTGGCGGTGGGCGGGGTGGCGGTGGTGGGTTTCGCGGAGAGCGGTTTGAGTACGGTGGCTCCGGTGACGGTCCTGCTGACGCAGCCGGACGGCTTCACGCGGCAGAATGCGTTTCGCTCCAGCATGTTAGTGGACGGGCGCTCCGCGGGGCGCCGCCCCTCGGGGGGGAGCACGTGGGTGCTGTTTGCGCAACCGACCCCGGGGCAGCCCAATGTGACCGCGCCGACGCCGACTTTGGCACTCAGCGAGGTCCATTTTGGAGCCAGCGGGCGGGCCGATTGGGTAGAGTTTTTCAATACGGGGAGCGCGGCCCAGGCGCTGGACGGGTATTTTGTTTCCAGTGCGCCGGATCTGTCGGACCGGGTGGCCTTGGGGGGGAGCCTGGCTTCGGGGGGGTATGGAAGCGCGGCGGTGGACTTTGCGGCGTCGGCGGCGGGGGAGTTGACCCTGTACGTGAGCGATCTTCACCACAACATAGCGGCGACGGCGCGGGTGAAAATGCGGGCGGGACTTCCTTCGGCGCAAACTTGGCCGGCGGGGGCAAAGGAATGGTATGCCACGCCGACGGCGAGTCGGGACGCGCCTAACAATCCGCAGCGCCAGAGCGCCATTGTGATCAACGAGATCATGGGCAAGGCGCCATCGGGGCACGAGGGCGGGGAGTTTATTGAATTGTACAACCAGAGCGGGGCCAGCGTGGACCTGGGGGCCTGGCGGTTTGTGGAGGGGGTGTCGTACAGCTTTGCGGCGGGGACTTCGCTGGGGGCGGGGCAGTATTTGGTGCTGAGCAAGGACCCGAGTTATCTGCGGGCCAACTACCCTGGGGTGGCCAACGTTGTGGGGCCATTTGGGGGGACTCTGCGCAACAGTGGGGAGCAGCTTCGCTTGGAGGATGCGGTGGGCAACTTGGCGGATGTGGTGGACTACCGCAGCGGGGGGCAGTGGCCCACAGGGGCCAGTGGGGAAGGGAGCAGCCTGGAGTTGCTGCACCCGGCGATGGACAACAGCCAGGCCTCGGCTTGGCGGGCCAGCGATGAGAGCAAAAAGTCTAGCTTTCAGAGTTTCAGCTACAGCGGGGTGTACAAAGAGCAGCGGGGCGTCCCGGCCGGCAATAGTTCGTGCCGCGAATTGCTCCTCAATATGGTGGCCGATGGCTATGTCATTCTACGCAATATCAAGTTGGTCAAGGACACCGCCCCGAGCGTCAATTTGATTACGACGGGCGACGCCACCTCGCACAACGGCAATGGGGCCGCGGGCTTTTTGTGCACCGGCACGCACTGCGAAAGCGATACCTTGCCGCGGGCGGCCTCGCCCCTAACGGGGGACGCAGGCTTTCACCTCATCAGCCGGGGATCGGGCGACACCAAGGCCAACAAGGCGGAAGTGGACGTCGTCGGCATGGCCGCGAACACCAGCATGACCCTGAGCTTTGAGGGCCGCTGGGTGCAGGGGCTGCCGCTGATGGTGGCTCAGACTTGGGACCGCAGTTTTGGCAAAGTGTTTCGCTTCCCGGTGCCAGGGAACTTGGGGACGCCGGGTGCGGCGAACTCGCGGAGCCGGGCGGCGGCGGCCCCCACGGTCGACGCCATGAAGCATTTTCCAGTGGTGCCGACCTCGGTGCAGCCGGTGGTGGTTTCCGCGCGGGTGACCTCGGCGGAACCGCTCAGCGGGGTCGCGTTGCTGCAGCGGCAGGACACCGTGGCGGGGACGGCAGCTTGGATCAATTTGCCGATGAACGACAGCGGGACGGCAGGGGACGTGCGGGCCGACGACGGGATTTGGTCGGCCACGGTGCCCGCGCGGGCGACGGGGGCGATTACGCAATTTTACATCAAAGCCACGGCGGCCAACGGGCAGGAAAACGACTGCCCGCGCACGGGGGTGAAGCGGCCGGGGATGTGGATTGTCTCCAACGCGGTGCCCTCGGCGGCGGCGGGCCTGCTGATCCAGCGAGGCATCATTTCGCTTTACGACCGGGCGGCCCTGAATCCGCCGACCGGGTACAGCGCCGCCTACGACTACGACCACCCGCGGATGTCGAACTACGGGTTCAACGCTACGTTCATCTTCAATGAGAGCGAGGTCATGTATAATTGCGAATTGCGGCGGGGCGGCAGTCCCTGGACGCGCATCGGTTCTAACCTTTTGGATCGCACGCGCTGGAAGCCGCCGGGAGACCAGCTTTTCCGGGGCCGCACCAAATCTGGGGTGGACAACGATGCCACCAACAGCAACACCGGGCCGTCGCGCTTCCACAATCGGCTGGTGCGCTACATGATGCACCTCTTTGGCTATCCGGTGCCGGAGGCCGAGTTCATTCAGCAGATCATCAACGCCGACGCCCCTCGCCTGGGGGACGAGCAGGAGCAGACCGACACCGACTTCTTTGACCGAGCCTACCCCAAGGGGACAGGCGGCGAATTGTACGAGATCGACGATGCCTGGTTCATGTACGACACCAACAACATGGACGACCGCTTGGACGCCGGGAGCGTGACCGGCAGCTGGGCGGTGAAGGACTACAGCGGCGGCGCGGCCATGCCGAGCGACGAGAGCCCACTTTTCTTCCACGGGAATTGGCCGCTGCGCTTCCCCGAGGACCGCTACGACTATGCGTCGCTTTCCTCCATGATCAAGACGGCTACGAACAACAGCAGTGCGGTGAGCGCGGCCCAGGATGGGGCGTACCGGGAGCGGATGGAGCGGGTGCTGGACAGCGACCGGGCCGCGATCTATGCGGCGGTGCGGGGCTATGTGGGCGACTGGGATAACTTCACGCTCAACCGGGGCAAGAACGGCTATTTTTACCGGCGCCCCACCGATGGGTTGTTTGAGTTCCACCACTGGGACAGCGACTTGGCCTTCCAAAACACCGGCGAGGGAGTGATCGGGTCAGCCGGAGGGATTGGGTGGACTAATTTGTCTTCGCGCCCGTGGTTCCGCCAGAAGGTGAATTACTACATGACGGAATTGATCGACCGGTATGCCAATAGCACCTCGGCGCGCATGAATGCCTGGCTGGCGGCGATGAATTACCAATCGGCCAACACCAATGCCCTAGCGGCTTTTAAAACGGCGGGCTACAACTACCCGGCGACCTGGTTTACGCCGCGCAATAGCACCATCATCAGTTCGTTCCTCACCGCCGCCACCTACAACCGGGCCTTCAGCTGCACCACCGCGAGCGGGCAGACGGTGGCGACTCCCGCGTTCAGCCTGACGGGGGCAGCCTCGAGCAAGGTGGCCTTGGTGGACATCCCAGGGCACCCCGAAGCGGTGTTCACGTGGACTCCGAGCAGTTCCAACTTTGGTTTGTGGACCCTCTCCAATGTTTTGTTAGTGAACGGGGTGAACAATTTGAGCCTGCGGGCGCTGCGCTCAGATGGGGTGGTGAGTGCGACCTTGCCGTTTAGCGTGACTTTGAGTGGGAATGCGCCGCCGGTGGCTAGCCTGGTGGCGGATCCGGCTTCGGGGAATCTGGCTTCGGGGGAGACCTTGTCGTTGGACGCCACGGGCAGCGTGGATCCGGAAGGGACGGCGCTGGCCTTTGCCTGGAGCGTGTCTCCGACCGCGGGGGCGAGTTTGTCCGTGGCGGGCGCAGGCCAGGCTACGGTGCGCTTTGCCGCGCCGGGGAGCTACACGGTGACGCTGCAGGTCACCGATGGGGCGGCGCAGACGGTCGCGGTGAGCCGGGATTTCAGCGTGTATAATGCGGCTGATTTTAGCGCCTTCGGCGGGAGCGCGGCTTTGAGCGCGGAGTTTGCGGTGGAGAATGTGGCGCCGCGGGGGAATTTTTCGCCTTCGGGTTGGTATTCGCTGGAGGACCAGAGCGGGCGTTTGCTGATTCAGGTGCTGGATGACTCCGCCAAGCCTTTGGCGTCGCCGAGCTTCACACATCCGCTGGTGAGTCGGGATTTGCCGGATTCGACGGACTTTTTGCTGCAGACGAGCTTGGCGCCGGACACGCGGGAATTTGGCAATTGGCGGGCGGGGTTGCTGGTGCAGGTGAATGAGGGGGGATCTACGGTGCGCTATGCCTTTGGGCTGGATGGGGGGCTTAATCTGCTAGTGCAGCGCGCGGCGTTGCCGGATGCCTATGCCACCCTATCTACTACGCCGGTCACGGGCAGCGGGGCGGTGCTGCGGGTGCAGCGGCTGGGCAATGCGCTGGTCTTCCAGCGCCAGGCGAGCGGGTCGTGGGTTACGGTGTTTAGCCAGGCGATGGCCGCAGGCGCGGTGGCGGAAAAGGGGGGCATGTTCGTGGCGACCTCGGCGGCGACTACGGTGCGGGTCGCCTTTGACTACCTGCTAGTGGCGGACCCCGCCGCTTCGAGTGATTTGCTCAAGAGCCTGCGGCTCACGGAATTACACTACCGTCCGGCCGCGGGCGGGGTGGAGTTCCTGGAGCTGCGAAATGTGGGGGACCAGCCGATCAACTTACAAGGGGCCAGCTTTGCGCTGGGGCAGCCCTTCGCCACCGCGGGGGTGCCTTCCTCGCCGTACACGTTTGGGGCCGAGATCTTGGGGCCGGGCGAGTTTCTGGTGCTGACGGACAACGCGGCCCTGTTCCGCAGCTTGTACGGCAGCGCGCCGCGCTTGGCTCCGGTCTGGAGCAGCGGCAGCCTGAGCAATAGCGGCGAGCAAATCGTCCTCCTCGACGCGGCGGGCAATGCAGTCCACTCCTTCACCTATGGAACCAGCGCTCCTTGGCCGCTGGCGGCTAACGGGACGGGCCCCTCCATGGAGGTCGTCTCAGTGCAGGGCGATTACAGTTTGGCGAGCAACTGGCGCGCCAGCACCACCTTGGGGGGCAGCCCCGGAAGTGTGGGAGCGGGCCCGGACAGCGATGGCGACGGCGTGCCGGACCAGGTTGAAGCCCTGTTTGGCCTCGACCCTAACAGCCCTGGATTGGTGCCCATGGCCCGCCTAGTTCGGCAGGCGGGCGGGGGCTTGACCCTCAGTTGGCCGAGCATTCCCGGGGTGACCTACCGGGTGGAGTCGTCGGCGGGGCTGTCGGGTTGGCAGGTGGTGCAGACTCTCGTGGGGGCGGGGACGTGGTCCTTTACTCCGGCGGCGGGGGAGGGGGCGCGTTTCTATCGGGTCACGGCGGCGAAGCCTTGACTGGGGAAATCCCTGGGGGCCCGCGGGGGCCCTTGGGGGGGCGGATTTGCCTGAAGTTCGGTAGAAAGGCTGGGCGGGAGGCGTATGGGAGGCGTTCCTCTCTTTGTACCGCTATGACACCGCTCTCCGAATACATTCGCTACGAAACCCGCCGCCAATTTTTCGCCCAGGGGAAGAATGTGCTGGGTTTTGCGGCCCTGAGTGCGCTGATGCAGCGGGCGGGGATGGCCGGGGCGGATGCCTCGGACAGCGCGGCGGCGATGCGGGCGGTGAATCACTTTGCGCCCAAGGCTAAGCGGGTCATTTACTTGCACATGGTGGGCGGTCCTTCGCAGATGGACCTCTACGACTACAAGCCGGGGATGAAGGCGTTTTACGACAAGGACTTGCCAGAGAGCGTGCGCAATGGGCAGCGCCTGACAGGGATGACGAGTGGGCAGTCGCGCTTTCCGATTGCTCCGAGCAAATATGAATTCAAGCAGCACGGCCAGTCGGGGATGTGGGTGAGCGAGATGTTGCCGTACACGGCGCGGATGGTGGACGACATGTGTTTCATCCGCTCCATGCACACCGAGGCCATCAACCACGAGCCGGCTATCAGCTTCATGCAGACGGGGAACCAGGTGAGCGGTCGGCCCTGTTTAGGGTCGTGGGCGTCCTACGGGCTAGGCTCCGCTAACAGTGATTTGCCGACCTTTGTGGTCTTGGTGGCCAAGCCGAGCAACACCGAGCAGATTCAGGCGATTTCGGCGCGGCTGTGGGGAAGCGGGTACCTGCCCGGGGAGCACGCGGGGGTGGCGTTTCGGAGCGGGCCGGACCCGATTTTGTACATCAATAATCCCCCGGGGGTCTCGGCGGCGGCGCGGCGCAACACCTTGGACGGGCTGAAGGCGCTCAACGAGATCAATTACAAGTTGGTGGGCGACCCGGAGACGCACACGCGCATTCAGCAGTATGAAATGGCCTTCCGCATGCAGAGCAGCGTGCCTGAGCTAACGGATCTAAAACAAGAGGGCGCGGCCACCCGCGAGCTCTATGGGCCGGATGTGGAGAAGCCGGGAAGCTTTGCCCATACCGCGTTGTTAGCGCGCCGCATGGCCGAGCGCGGGGTGCGCTTTGTGCAAGTGTATCACAACAATTGGGACCACCACGGCAACCTGCCGGGGCGGATGAAATTCCAATGCGCCGACGTCGACCAGCCCTGCTGGGGCCTGATCCAGGACCTCAAACAGCGCGGCCTTTATGACGACACTTTGGTGATTTGGGGCGGCGAGTTCGGGCGCACGATTTATAGTCAGGGAGGCGTCAGCCACGAAACGTATGGCCGCGACCACCACCCGCGCTGTTTCACCATGTGGATGGCGGGAGGCGGATCCAAGGCGGGGCACATTCACGGGGAAACCGACGATTTTTCCTACAATATCGTTAAGGATCCGGTGCACGTGCACGACCTGCACGCCACCGTGATGCAGTTGTTAGGTTTCAACCACGAGACTTTCACCTTCAAATACCAGGGGCTCGGCCAGCGGCTCACGGGAGTGGAGCCGGCCAAGGCGATCAAGGCCTTGATGGCCTAATGTCCTTGGAGCGAGCGGGTGAGGAGCCGATGCGGGTGGCGGTTTCGGGCGATTTGGATCTGCATTCCTGGCGTCCGCGCGATTTGTCAGAGCTGCTCCCAGCGTGGTTTGAGGAATGCCGCGCCCAGGGGATTTTTACGGTGCGGGTCGTCCACGGCAAGGGCCGCGGGGCGCTGCGCCGCGGGGTCCATGCCTTGCTGCCGCGCTTGGGGGAATGGGTGGCGAGCTGGAGCTACCCGGCGCCCGAGGCGGCGGGAGGCTGGGGGGCGACGGTGGTGCAGCTGCGGCGGTGAGCTAGGGCAAGTTTAGCCTAAAAGCGGGAGTTGACTAGCGTATTCGGTAGGCGCAGAGCGCTGGCGCGTGGGCTTTTGGGGGGCGGCCGCGCTGGCACCCCTGCCGGGGTGCGGGCCCTCTCGGGAATGGAATCCGGTGGTGTCGCTTCGCTCAACCAGCGGCTACCCGCTGGGATGCCTCCAGCATCATCCTGGGCTGCCTCTTGGCTCATATGCTGGGCTGCCTCCGGCATCGCCGCCCGACGTGTCTAGCGGCCACGCTATGGGGGGCTTTTGACCGCGCGAAGGGCTCACCCATTGGGTGAGTCCCTTCCGTTGGAACATGCCCCTACCGAATCGTGAATGGTGGTCACGCCCAGCGGCCATGCCAGCGACATCCCCGCCTGATGCCAGAGACATCCCGATGCCGGCCGCCTGCCGATGCCGGAGACATACTGATGCCGGAGACATGGTGATGCCGGAGACATGCTGATGCCGGAGGCATCTCAGCCGGTAGCCGGTGGTTGAGCGGAGCGGCACCACCGGTTGCTCCGTTTTCGCATCATCCGCACCCCGGCAGGGGTGCCAGCGTTCCGTCCCCCCAAAATACCCAACGCGCTAGGAGAAAGCCTAACACACCGAGGCCTCGCGCTCGCGAATAAAGCTAGTCAACTCCCGTTTTTAGGTTTAGAGGGCCACAAGGGGATGGTAGGTTTCGGGGCGGCGGTCGCGGTAGAATTGCCAGGTGTTGCGCACCTCGCGGATGAGATCGAGGTCGATGTCGGCGACGAGCAATTCGTCGCGGTCGCGGCTGGCGGTGGCAATCAATTGGCCGTGGGGGTCGACGACGTAGCTTTGGCCGTAGAATTCGCCGATATTCCACGGGGGTTCGGTGCCGACGCGGTTGATGGCGCCGAGGAAGTAGCCGTTGGCGACGGCGTGGGCGGGTTGTTCGAGTTTCCAGAGGTGCTCGCTGAGGCCGGCCACGGTGGCGCTGGGGTTGAAGACGATTTCGGCGCCGTTGAGGCCGAGGCAGCGGGCGCCTTCGGGGAAGTGGCGGTCGTAGCAGAGGTAGACGCCGATTTTGCCGACTTGGGTGTCGAAGACGGGGTAGCCGAGATTGCCGGGGCGGAAGTAGAATTTCTCCCAGAAGCCGGGGAGGCATTGGGGGAGGTGGGACTTGCGGTATTTGCCGAGCCAGGTGCCATCGGCGTCGATGACGCTGGCGGTGTTGTAGTAGACGCCGGTGTTTTCTTCTTCGAAGATGGGGACGATGAGGACGATGCCGAGGCGCTGGGCGGTGGCGCACATCAATTGGGTGGTGGGGCCGGAGGGGATGGGTTCGCTGAGGGCATACCAGCGGGGGTTTTGTTCGGCGCAGAAATAGGGGCCGTAGAAGAGCTCTTGGAGGCAGACGACTTGGCAGCCTTGGGCGGCGGCGTCTTCGATGAAGGCCAAGTGCTTGGCGATCATGGCGGCCTTGATGACTTGGGGGTCGGCGTCGCCGGGGTGGGTGGTGCGGGCTTGGACGAGGCCGATGCGGACGGGGCGGGGCATGGGGAAAGGGGGTTGCGTCTGCAGCTATGGGCACGGTGGGGGCCAATGCCAGCGCCAAAATGGGCTGATGTGGCGGGGCATAAAAAAACGGCACCTGCGGAAGCGGGTGCCGTTTTTGAGAGAGAGCCCAGCGAGGGGCTGGTGTGCGGTTAGCGCTTGCTGAATTGGAAGCGCTTGCGGGCACCGGGCTGGCCGGACTTTTTGCGTTCCTTGGCGCGGGCGTCGCGGCGCAGGTGCAGACCGGCCTTGAGGACGGGGCGCAATTCGCTGCTTACGGCGAGAAGGGCGCGGGCGATGGCGAGGCGAGCGGCCCCGGCTTGACCGTTGAGGCCGCCGCCGGTGGTTTGGAGGATGATGTCAAACTTGGTGGTATTCCCAGTGGTTTGGAGGGGGGCGAGGACGGCCAACTGCTGCGCGGGGGTGACGAAGTAATCTTCGAAAGCGCGTTCGTTGACGGTGATGCGGCCTTCGCCGACGACGAGGCGGGCGCGGGCGATCGCGGTTTTCCTTCTGCCAGTGGCGGCGTAAGTGGTTTCGGCCATAGTGGTGGAATGTTAGAGGATGAAGGGTTTAGAAATTGTAGGCGACGGGTTCTTGGGCCACGTGCGGGTGTTGGTCGCCGCGGTAGATGCGGAGTTTGGTGAGGATCTGGCGGCCGAGGCGGTTGTGGGGGATCATGCCGCGGATGGCGAGGGTGAGCATTTGCTCGGGGCGGCGGGCGCGGAGGCTTTTGGGGCTATCGCTGTGGTGGCCACCGACGAAACCGGAGAAGCGGGTGTACTCCTTGTTGGTTTCTTTTTTGCCGGTGAAGACGGCCTTTTCCGCATTGATGATAACGACGTGGTCGCCGTTGTCGATGTGCGGGGTGTAGGTCACCTTGTTTTTGCCGCGGAGGAGGTTAGCGGCTTCGACGGCGACGGCACCAATGACGCGCTTGTCGGCGTCGATGATGAACCACTTCCGTTGTTGTTCTTCGTTCTTGGCGGAGAATGTTTTCATGGCTGGGAATAAAACCGGCGGGGACCAAAGGGGCGTTGCCGGGAGGGCGATGGTACGAGGCGCACGCGGGATGTCAAACTTAAAATGGGGGTCTCGTGTTGGAAGGCACTGAAAATAAGGGGTATGCAGCGCGAGGTGCCGGGGTTTGGGCAGGGTTGGGGCGGGGCTAAGCGTTTGAGGCTGAGGGGCTGCGCCCGTTCCAGGCGACGCAATCGGCGTAGCGCAGGCCGCGGCCCCCAAAGAGGTCGAGGGCGCTGCCGACGGTGACGTCGACCCGTCCGGCGCTGAGCATTTCGGCCAACTCTAGGTCCTGGAGGGAGCGGGCTCCCCCGGCGTAGGTGGTGGGGACGGGGCTGTGGGCGGCGAGGAAAGAGAGGAGTTCGTGGTCCATGCCGGCGCACTGGCCCTCGACGTCGGCGGCGTGGACGAGGAATTCGGCGCAGGATTGGCCTAACTTTTCGAGCAAAGCGGGGGAAAGGGTGAGGTTGGTGAAGGTTTGCCAGCGGTTCATGCAGACGGTCCAGCCGCCTTCGGGGGAGCGGCGGCAGCTCAGGTCGATGACGAGGCGGTCGCGGCCGATGGCGTCTAACAAGGCGTCAAGGCGCGGGGGGAGGAAGCGGCCATCGGGGGAGAAGAGCCAGGAGGTGACGATGGCGTGGGAGGCGCCGACTTCGAGCCAAGCTGGGGCATTGTCGGCGGTGAGGCCGCCGCCGACTTGGAGGCCGCCGGGGTAGGCCTGGAGGGCGCGGCGCGCGGCGGCTTCATTGCCGGGGCCGAGGAGGATGACGTGTCCGCCGAGCAGGGCGTCGCGGCGGTAGAGGGAGGCGTAGAATTCCGCGGGGAGATCGCTTTCGAAATTGGTGATGAGTCCGGGGCCTTGATCGCGGAGGGAGCCGCCTACGATTTGCTTGACGCGGCCGAGGTGGAGGTCGATGCAGGGTCGGAAGCGGGTCATGAAATGGGGATGGGGGAGGAAGGCTAGTTGCCGCCGACGGCCCGGAGGGCGAGGGCGCAGACTTCGGCGATGACGCTTTTGGCGCCCTCGCTTTGGCGGTACCACTGGGCGGGGTCGTAGGAGACGGGGGGGACGCTGAGAATGCCGACGCGCCATTGGGGGCCGAGGACTTCTTGAAAAATGGCGCGGGAGCGGCGGGCGTGGGTGCCGAGGGTGAGGAGGTTGATTTGGCGGCCGGAATCGGGGATGGGTTCGCGATCGAGGACGGCCTTGAGGGCGGTGGCCATGGCGCGGGTGCGCTCGGTTTTGGCGTCCTCGCAGGGCACCGGGCAGATCAATGGGGGTTCCAGGCCGAGGCGGGCGAGGGTGTTAGCGGCGACCTCGGCGAAGGTTTTCCACTGTTGGAGGTAGGAGCCTTGTTCGAGGGGGATGCCGGTGCAGAAGACGCGGGTGGTGGGGTATTGGTCGGCCCAGGTCACGGCTTCGCGGAGGACGTGGTCGGGCACCCAGCCTTCGACGGCCAAATAGCGGGCCTCGGGGGCGGGGTCGGAGAGGGCGAGCCAGGGGTGGAGGGCGCGCCCGGCGAGGAGTGCTAGAGCTAGGGCGGTGAGGCCGGTGCAGAGGGCCGTGCGCCAGGTGGGGCAGGGGAGGGAGCGGCGGCGGAACCACCATCCGGAAGGGGGGGCTGAGTTGGGGGCGGTCGCGGCGGGCGGGAGGGACATGGGGGAAGGGAACCAGGGCGGGCGGGGCGGGGCGGTCAATGGGAACTTGCCGCGGGGCGCTGCCAGGGCCCGAGGTGGCGGCGGAGTTGGATCAGGCTGCGGATCATGGCCAGGACGCTCGCGGCGCGGAGTTGGCCGCCGGCGATTTCGCTCCAATTGACGGGGACGGGCTGGATGGGAGTGCCCTGGTGGAGGAGGTGCCAGGTGAGTTCGATGTCGAAGCAGAAGCGTTGCTCGCGGAGGTGGGGGGCGCAGGCGCGCCAGGCGGCGGCGGGCAGGATCTTGCAGCCGCACTGGGTTTCGGGCAGGGGGAAGCGGAAGAGGGCGGTGACGAGGAGGCGAAAAAAGGATCCTGCGAGGGCGCGGGCGGGATGGCGGCGCACTTGGGTGTTGGCGGTGCCGGTGCGCACCGCGTAAAGGGCGGAGTCGGGAAACTGCGGGGCGAGGGCGCAGAGCCGGGCGGCTTCGGTGGGGGGGATGGCGCCGTCGGCGTCGATGAAGCCGAGATGGGTGTGGTGGGGGGCGGCGGCCCACCCGGCGTAGACGGCGCCGCCTTTGCCGAGGTTGCGCGGGCCGAGCAGAGGGGGGAGGAGGGCTGGCCAGGTGGGGCGCAAGGAGGCGATGTAGCTGGAGAGCCAGGCCTGCTCCGCGGGGCCGGAGCCGTCGTCGACCACCAAGACCTCCGCGGGAACGGTGGCTAGGGCGGCCAGCAAGCCGGGGAGGAAAGCGGGGAGCCGCTCGCGCTCGCGCAGACAGGGAATGACGAGCAGGATTTTCAAAGCTAGGTCAGGGAGTTAGGGGGCCGCGCCGAGCTGGGGCGCGGCGTTCCCTGCGGGGGGCGGGTCCTCTTTTTTATTAGGATAGCACGAGCAGTGAATTTTAGGCGAGGAGGGGTTGGATGACATTTCCGGCGATGTCGGTGAGGCGGTAGTTGCGGCCTTCGTGGCGGAAGGTGAGGCGCTTGTGGTCCACGCCCATGGCCTGGAGGAGGGTGGCGTGGAGGTCGTGGACGTGGACGGGATCGCGCACCACATTGTAGCCGAATTCGTCGGTTTCGCCGTAGGTGAGGCCTTTTTGGAGGCCGCCGCCGGCCATCCAGACGGTGAAGCAGCGGGGGTGGTGGTCGCGGCCGAAATTGTCCGAGGCGATGTCGCCTTGGCTGTAGGCGGTGCGGCCGAATTCCCCGCCCCAGATGACGAGGGTTTCGTCGAGGAGGCCGCGCTGTTTGAGGTCGGCGATGAGGGCGGCGGCGCCTTGGTCGGTTTCCTGACATTTTTGGCGCAGTCCGGCGGGGAGGCCGCCGTGGTGGTCCCAGTCGCGATGGCAGAGTTGGATAAAGCGGACGCCGCGCTCGGCGAGGCGGCGGGCGAGGAGGCAATTATTGCCGAAGCTGGGCTGGCCGGGTTTGGCGCCGTAGAGATCGAGCACGGCCTGGGATTCGCCGGAGAGGTCGGTTAGCTCGGGCACGCTCGTTTGCATGCGGAAGGCGAGTTCGTAATTTTCGATTTGGGAGGCGATGGCGGGGTCGCCGAGTTGGCCGAGGGCCTGGCGGTTGAGGTCGTTGGTGGCGTCGAGCAACTGGCGGCGGGTGCGGGTGCTGATGCCCTTAGGATTGGAGACGTAGAGGACGGGATCGCCGGCGTTGCGGAACTGGACGCCGCCGAATTGGGCGGGGAGGAAGCCGCTGCCCCAGTAGCGGGACTGGAGGGTTTGGCCGCCGCCGCCGCTGGTAAGGACCACAAATGAGGGGAGGTCGCGGTTGCTGCTGCCGAGGCCGTAGGCGAGCCAGGAGCCCATCACGGGGCGGCCGGGCTGTTGGTGGCCGCTGGCGAAGAAGGTGGCAGCGGGGTCGTGGTTAATAGGGTCAGTGTGGAGGGAGCGGACGAAGGTGCAGTCGTCGGCGACCTTGGCGAGGTGAGGGAGGAGCTCGGAGAGTTCGGCTTGGGATTGGCCGTGTTTGGCGAATTTGAAGGGGGAGCCGACGCAGAGGAGGTTTTTCTGGCCGCTGGTCATGGTGGTGATGCGCTGGCCTTTGCGGACGCTTTCGGGCAGGTCCTTGCCGGTCATTTCGATCAGCTTGGGCTTGGGGTCGAAGAGGTCGAGGTGGGAGGGGGCCCCGGACATGAAGAGGTAGATGATGCGCTTGGCCTTGGGGGCGAAGTGGAGGTGGCCGAGGGCTCCGGGCACGGCGGGGCCGTCGCCGCCATCCATGGCGAAGAGGCGCGGGTTGAAGAGGGAGGTCAGGGCCAGGCTGCCGAGGCCGGTGGTGCTTTTTTGGAGGAAAGCCCGGCGCGCGAGGGTGTTGCGGATGGCGTTAGAGAGGGCGTCCATATGCTTAGTTAGTGATGGTTTCGTTGAGATTGAGGAGGACGTTGCCGAGGGCGGTCCAGGCGGCGAGATCGCGGTCGCTGAGTCCCTCGGGGCGGGGCAGGTCGCCGATGGCGAGGAGGGCGGCGGCGGCGGCGGGGTCTTCTTGGTAGGTGAGGAGTTGGGCTTCGATGGTTTTGGCGAGGACGGCGATTTCTTCGGGGCTGGGGATGCGGCCGAGGGCGGTGCGCCAGGCGAAGCGGAGGCGGGCGGCTTGGTCGGGTCCGCCTTCGGTGAGGATGCGCTGGGCGAAGGCGCGGGCGGCCTCCACGAAGACGGGGTCGTTCATGAGGACGAGGGATTGCAGGGGGGTGCTGGTGCGGGCGCGCTGGGCGCTGCAAAACTCGCGGGTGGGGGCGTCGAGGGTAATGAAAGAGGGATAGACGGTGGAGCGGCGCCAGTAGACGTAGAGGCCGCGGCGGTAGAGGTCGGCGCCCTTAGACTTGTCGTAGTTGTAGCCGCCCATTTCGTTGATTTCCCAAGTGCCGGGGGGCTGTTCGGGCTTGATGCTTTTGCCGCCGAGTTGGGGGTTGAGGATGCCGGCGATGGCGAGGGCATTGTCGCGGATTATTTCGGCGTCGAGGCGCTGGCGGGGGCCGCGGGCGAGCAGGCGGTTTTCGCTGTCGCGGGCGAGCAGGGCGGGGTCGACGCGGGCGGACTGCCGGTAGGTGGCGCTCATGATGATTTGCTTCAGGGTGCGCTTGGTATTCCAGTCCTTCATGAAATCGCCCGCCAACCAATCTAACAATTCGGGATGGCTGGGCCATTCGCCTTGGGAGCCGAAGTCGTTGAGGGTTTTGACAAGCCCGGTGCCGAAGAGCATGGCCCACCAACGGTTCACGGTGACGCGGGCGGTGAGGGGCTGGGTGGGGGAGACGAGCCACCGGGCGAAGTCGAGGCGGTCGAGCGGTTTGCCGTCGGGGCGGGGGGGGATTTGGGGGAGGAAGCCGGGTACGTTAGGAGCGACGCGGGGGCCGTTTTGGTCGTAGGCGCCGCGGAGCTTGAGGAAGGTCTCGCGGGGCTGGGCCATCTCGGACATGACCATGGTATTGGGGATGGTTTTCTCGACGGCTTCTTTGGCCTGGCGGGGTTGGGCGGCCTTTTGTTGGGCCTGGGCGAATTCGGGGGCTTGGGTTTCGCGGAAAAAGACCTGCAGCTGGGTTTGCTGGGCGGGGGTGCGCTGCTCCTTGGGGGTTTTTGCTAGAGCTAGGGTGGGGGCCCCGCCGAGGAGGGCGACTTCGCCTGGGGTGAGGGCGCGGGTGTAGGCGCGGAATTCGTCGACGGTGCCGGAGAAGGGAGCGCCGCGGCGGCCGCGGCGGCCGATGCTGAAGGGCTCGGGGGTTTGGATGCTATCAGTTAAGGTATTGACGACGATCTTGGTTTTTTCGGGTTGGCCGTTGACGAACATGTGGACGCCGGAGGCTTGGCCGGAGCCGTCGTAGGTGACGGCGAGGTGGAGGAAGGTATCGGCGGGGAGATCGCGTTCGGCTTGGACGTGGATGGCGACGGCGGGCCACTGGCTGATGAGGTGGAAGCTGGGCTTGGTGCCGTGGAATTCGACATCCCAGCCGCGGGTGCGGGCGGAAGCTTCCATTTTGCCGAAGGGGGAACCGCCTTCGGGTTTGAGGCGCAGCCAGGCGGCGACGGAGAAGGGCTGGTCCTTTTCGACATTGAGGAGGTCGGGGTACTCGATCCAGCCGGAGGCGGCGGGGAGGAAGCCGCGGCCGACCGCGGCATCGGCAAAGCTGCCGCTGCCTTGGACGGCGCCGTCGAGGATGGAGGCGTCGGGGCCGCGGCCTTGGCCGTCGGATTCGAGGGCGAGAGCGGCGAGGGCGCCGGAGGGCTCGGGGGCGGCGGGGAGGGCGGCGACTTCGGTTTCCCAGGCGGCTTGTTTGAGATCGAGCGCTTGGCCTAGCGAGACGACGTACTGATCGGCCTGGGCGATTTCGGCGTCGAGGCGCTGGCGCTCGGCGGACTGGGCGGGGGAGGGGACTTGGAGGAAGGGCTGGGGATTGCGGTCGCGCACCCCGTCCTTGCCATTTTCGGGCACGTTGTGGAAGAAGGCGTAGATGCCGTAAAAGTCTTGTTGAGTGATGGGGTCGTATTTGTGGTCGTGGCACTGGGCGCAGGCCACGGTGACGCCCATCCAGGTGACTCCGGTGGTGGCGACGCGGTCGACGATGTAGAGGTTGAGGTACTCTTGTTCGATGAGGCCGCCCTCGTCGCTGGTCATGACGTTGCGGTGGAAACCGGAGGCCACTTTTTGATCAATGGTGGCGTTGGGCAGCATGTCTCCGGCGATTTGTTCGATGGTGAACTGGTCGAAGGGCATGCCGACGTTGAAAGCGTTGATGACCCATTCGCGCCAGAGCCACATATCTCGCAGGGAGTCGTTGTGGTAGCCGCTGGTGTCCCCGTAGCGCGCTAGGTCGAGCCAGGGGACGGCGAGGCGCTCGCCGAAGTGCGGCGATTCTAACAATTTATCAACGGCGGCGGAAAGGGCGGCCTCGCGGTTATGGGCGGAGGCCTCGAGGAAGGCGTCGACTTCGGCGATGGAGGGAGGGAGGCCGGTTAGGTCGAGGCTGACGCGGCGGAGCAGGCGGGCGGGTTCTTCCTCTGGGGAAGGGGCGAGGCCTTCCTTGGCGAGGCGGGCCTGGACGAAGGCGTCGATGGGGGAGAGGTTTGGGGTGGGAGGGACGGCGACGGGGGCGACGGGAGTAAAGGACCAGTGGCCGGTCCAGACGGCGCCTTCTTTGATCCACTGTTGGAGCAGTTCGATTTGGGCGGGCTTGAGGGATTTCAGCTCCTTGGGCGGCGGCATGACTTCGTCGGGGTCGGTGGAGCAGATGCGCTTGAGCAACTCACTTTTGGCGGGGTCGCCGGGGACGATGGCGGTGGCGCCGGATTTCCCCTGGCCGAAGGCGGCTGCTTTGAGGTCGAGGCGGAGGTCGCCTTTGCGCTTATTGGAGTCTGGCCCGTGGCAGGTGAAGCAGTGTTCGGAGAGGAGGGGGCGGATTTCGCGGGCGAAATCGACGTTGGCGAGCGCGGGGGAGGCCGCGAAAACCAGGAGAGCGAGGAGGGAAAGGGGCTTGGGCATGGCGAGGGGAAGCGGGCGAGCGGTGGGCGAGGTGGAGGGGAGTCGGGGAAGGCTGGCGCCGCCCGTCAAACGGGCGCTGGGCGGGGGGGCTTTCGTCGGGCTGAGGAGGGGATGGCGGGCGGGCCGGGAAGGGGGAGGTCCGGGGTGACTCGGAAATTAGGTTATGGATGCGGCGGGGGCGTCCAGTCGGCGGGGGTGGGGCGGGGGACTTGCAGGGGGCAGGCGTCTCCGCTGCGGAGCATTTCCTGCTGCATTTGGAGTGTTAGGGAGGCGAGGGTGGCGGCGTGGGCGGGCTGGGCGGCGAGGTTGGTGATTTCGTAAGGATCGGCCGACAAGTCGAAAAGTTGGGAGCGGTCTATTTTTGGATAGCGGATGAGTTTATAGCGTCCGTCGGTGTAGGCGCGCTGGGCGTCTTTGTAGGCGAACCGGAGGTGGGGGCGGGCGGGCTGGGCGGGGCGGCGCAGGGTGGCGGTGAATTCGAGACCTTGGCTGGTGGCGGGACCGGGGACGCCGCAGAGTTTGCCCAGGGTGGGCAGGAGGTCGAAGAGGTAGCAGAGGGCCTCAGTGGATTGGCCCTCGGGGATGCCGGGGCCGGCGATGACGAGGGGGACGCGCAGGGAGTGTTCGTAGAGGTTTTGTTTGCCGATCAGGCCGTGGCTGCCGCGGGCCACCCCGCTGTCGGCGCTGAAGACTATCAAAGTGTGGGCGGCGTGGGGGGAGGCGGCGAGGGCGTCGAGGACGCGGCCGATTTGGCTATCGAGGTAGGAGATATAGCGGTAGTAGTCGGCGAGGAGGGCGCGCACGCCGTCGGGGGAGCGGGGCCAGGGGAGCAGGAGTTCGTCGCGGATGGTCATTTCTCCATTGTCCCAAGGATGCTGGGGCAAAAAATTGGGGGGGAGGGGGATGGCGGATGGCGGGTAGTGGACGGGGAAATCGGGGGGCACGATGTGGGGGTCGTGGGGGGCGTCGAAGGGGAGGTAGGCGAAGAAGGGCTGGGCCTGGGGCTGGTTGAGGAAGCGGATGGTTTCGTCGGCGAAGGTGGCGCAGGCGTGCTGCGGGGAGATTTTCGGGGGGCTGAGCTGGCCGTTTTCGAGGTCGCGCAGGGGGGCCTGGAGGGGGTTGGTCATGCCGCCGGTGAAGACCGAGCGGGCGATTTGAAAGGAGCGGGCCAGCGAGGCGTCGCCGTTGTGCCATTTGCCGCTGATGAAGGTGGTGTAGCCGGCGGCGGCGAAGGATTCGGGCCAAGTGGGGTGGCGCTGTAGGGTTTCATCGATGTCGAAGAGGCTGCGGCCGGAGAGCAGCATGGCGCGGGAGGGCACGCAGGTGGCGGCGTTGCGCCCGCCTTGCAAATAGGCGCGATGGAACGTGAGGCCGCGGCGCACCAAGCGGTCCAAGTGTGGGGTTTGGACAACGGAATGGCCCAGGGCCGCGACGGCGTCGGCGCGGAGGTCGTCGGCGAAGAGGAATAGGACGTTAGGCGGCGGCGCGGGAGCGGCGGGAGCGGCGGGGCGCAGGCCGAGCAGGAGGGCGGCGGCCCCAAGGAGCAGGGCTCTCATGGGGCGGGGTTTGGATGGGTGGAGTGGAGGATTTTTTGCCAGAGGGCGGCGCGCTGGGGGGAGAGGGCCTGGAGTTGGGCGGCGGCGGCGGGGCTGGCGTCGAGGCAGGCGGCGTAGAGGGAGGCGAATTCGGCGAGGTCTTCGTGGGCGACCTGGTCGCCGTAGCGGGAGACGGAAATCTGGTCCTGGGCGATGGCCTTTTTCCAGAGGGCGAGGGTATCGGCGGCGGTGGCGGAAGCCCTTTGTTCGAGGATGTGGCCTGCTTCGTGGGCGACAACCATGGCGTTGGCTTTGGGTATTAAATTGAGATAGTCCTGCGAGCCGTGGGCGGCGGCTCCGCCGAGGTCGGCGTAGAAGGCGACGCCGTCCTTAGTGCCTTCGGAAACGATGGCGAAGGCGCGCCAGTAGGCTTGGGGAAGGCGTTGGAGGCGGTCCAGGGTGTCGGCGATGGCGAGTTGGGTTTGGTCTTCGATGGTGATTTTGAAGTGGATGTCGCCGAGGGAGGCCTGCCAGGTTTGGCCGGGGGCGGCTTGGCGGCGCATTTTGACGGGGAGGGGGCCGGACTCGATTTTGATTTTGGCGGCGGATTGGTCGCCGAAGGCGGCGATTTGGGGGGCGAAGCGCTGCTTGAGGTTGAGTTGGGCAGCGGTGGCGGTGGGGGCGAGGGGCTCGGCGGGAGCGGAGCGGGGGGCCAAGGGGAGGAGGGCCAGGAGGAGGAGAAAAGTCATGGGAGAGGAAAGGGGCGGGGGGCCTGCGGGCTGGCTGGCGGAGAGCGGGGCTGCAAGGAAAAAGAGCCCCCCCGCCCGGTATTTCGGGAGGGGGGGCTCTGCGGGGCGAGCTCAGGGCTCAGCCGGGGCGGCCGCCGGGGGCGGGCTTGGGTTTTTCCTTCTTGGGCTTTTTGACTTCTTTTTTGTGGGCGTTGTTGCCTTTGGCCATGGTGGTTTAGGTGGGTTGAAGTGAACCCCTCCAGTGTGGCGGGGATGTGGGTGGGGCGCAAGGCTGGGAGTACGGCCGGGCGAGGCCGATCAGGGCTGAGAGGGAGTCACTTCAAGGCCGATGGCTTGGCGAGCGGCGCGGGCTTCCGCAGATTCAAAAATGATTTCCTTGAGGAGTCCGTGCTCGAGGATGTGGTGCGCTTTTAATTTTCCGGCGGCGTCCCACTCTTTGAGTTCGCCGTGCCAGCGCTCTGCGGAATCGAGTCCGGCGGTGGATTCCAGGGTGCCGTCAGGGTACCAGCGCTGGTAGGCGCCCTCGCCTTTGTCTTGGGCATTGAGGGGGAGTTCGAATTTGATTTGGCCGTTTTTGTGGTAGCTGGCGGCGTATTGGGGGACTCCGTCTCGGTAGCGGCGCAGGGTTTTGATGCGGCCGCTTTTGAAGAGTTCCACCTTGTCGCCGTCGCGTTTTCCGAGGCGGTAGGGCTCGCGCAATTTGACCAGCCAGGGGGCATCGGGGTGGGGGGCGATGGCTTCCCCAGTGAAAGGGGTGGTGCTGGGGGGGAGGTAGGCGAGGCCATCGGCCCCAGTGGTCACGGCGACGGCGGCGAGGGGCTGGCGGTCCGGCCGAGCCTGGGTTGTGGCGGGTGGGGGGCCGCAGGAGATCAGCAGGCCGCTCAGGGCCAGGAGAAAAAGACCGGTGCCGGCTTGTAATGAATTTTTGTTCATAATGGAGTTTGTCTCCAGGGCCTGCGAGGCGCAAGGGGCCAGTCGAGCCTCAACCGAGGGCTGGGGCCGGGCGCGGCAAATGGCCTGGCCAAGAAAGTTTTTTGCCGGGCGCGCGGGCGGCGATGGCCGATGGCTTGGTTCTGGACTACGGTAGTTTTTGCCTATGTCCTCTTTTGCGCGCTTTTTGGGAATTGACTACTCGGGGGCGGGGGTGCCGACGGCGCGGCTGCCGGGACTGCGGGTTTTTGAGGCGGGGCCGGAAGGGGCGGCCCTGGAGGTGTTGCCGGTGGGGTGCGGGGGCAAGCACTGGACGCGCCGCGGGTTTACCGAGTGGCTGGAGCGGGAACTCCGCGAGGGGCCGCCGACGCTGGTGGGCATCGACCACGCGTTTTCGTTTCCCCAGCGCTACTTTGCGGCTCACGGGCTGGGGCCGGACTGGGATGGGTTTCTGGATGATTTTTGCGAGCACTGGCCGACGGATGGGGATGGGACGTCGGTGGAAGCGGTGCGGAGGGGGAAGTGCGGCCGGGGAGCGGCGCGGGGCGGGAATGCGCGGTGGCGCCGCTTGGCGGAGGAGCGCAGCGGACGGGCGAAGTCGGTGTTTCACTTTGATGTCCCGGGCAGCGTGGCCAAGTCCACCCACGCAGGGCTTCCTTGGTTGCGGCGGTTGCGGCGGCAACTGGGCGCGCGCCTTCACTTTTGGCCTTTCGACGGTTGGTCGCCGCCGCGGGGCGGATCGGTGGTAGCCGAAGTGTATCCCTCTCTGTGGAGCGGGTCCTTTGCGCGGCAAGGCCGCAGCCCGGACCAGCACGATGCCTACAGCGTGGCGCGATGGATGCAGGAGAGCGCCTCCGGCGGGACGCTGGGGGAAGCCTGGGTTCCGCGCCTGGCACCGAACGAGCGGAGCATCGCCCGCGTCGAAGGATGGATCCTGGGGCTAGGCTGAGGAGGCCTTCGGGGCCGACAGGCAAAAGGCACTTTGGCCCTTTTGAAAATCTAGGGAAGTCGGGGCTGCGATGAGAATTTCGGCCGTCGCGCGAGGATGGGCGGTGGGCAGCGCGCGGTCCCTAAATGTGGCGGCGAGGAGGAACTCGGATGGACGGACTGGGCGCACTGTGGAGCAGGCCGCGGTTTGGGGAGGGAGGGCGGTACTTTGCGGAAAAGGCGGGGGCGCGGCTGGCGTGGAGGTTTGTTGCCCAGAGGCGGCGGGCCTGGGGGTCGCCCGGCCGGGAGGGAAACCCTCGGCGGGTTCCTGGGCGGTCTTTCGGGGGCACCCCGAGGCGGCGGAATGGGCGGTTTTAAAGGGGCCTTGAGACTGAGGGAATGAGGATGGCGCGCGATTCAGCTGGGGCGGGGGCCCCCGGTTGGCCTTGTCGGCGCGGGACGGGGAAAAAAGATACAAAATTTTCGGTATTTTTTTTAGTATTGTTGGAAAAGCGGATTATATGAGGCGCCCGATTACCCCTCCCTAAGCGCGCCCTCTAAGCTCAAACTGTGACCACGATGCTCCCTTTTCACTTTCGTTTGCCGTTCGCCTGCTTGCTTGTGGCGGGCGCGATGAGTTTTTTTTCGGGCTTGGCGCGGGCGGTGGAGAGCGACCAGGCGCTGCCTCTGGCCTATGGATGGAACGCGGTCTGCTTGAGGGTTGCGCCGGTCAATGCCGATGGGGGGGCAAAAAATGTTGAGGAGGTGTTTCGCTCGACGCAATTTTCGGTGGATCAGGTGGCGCGGTTGACCCGGGCGGTTGGGAGCGCGCAGTTTTCGACGGATCAGCAAACGCTGTTCAACCAGGGAGGCTGGGATTTGTGGAAAGCGACGGCCGCGTCGGGGGAAAATCCGAGCATTGCGGTGCATGCCAACAGTTCCTATTTGGTGCATGTGGCGCCGCTCGCGGGGCAAACCAAGGCGGACGGAGATCCCGCGGGAACCCTGACCATAAGAGGGGCGGTGGCTTTCGCGCGCCCCGACTGGACCAAGGGCAGCTACAATTTAGTGGGTTTCGGCGTTCTGGGAGCCCCGACCTTTAGCGCGCTGTTGAGCGCTTCGGGCATCGCCTTGGATTTCGCGTCTGGGGGGGCCCCGCCGGTGCTGAAGCTGGAGGCGGGCGGCGATTGGGTGGGCGTCAAAGGGAGCGATGCGGTGGAGGATGGGAGGGCTTATTGGGTCAACGTGCCGTATTCCTTAGCCGGGAAGGGCTATGCGGGGCCGGTGGCGGTGGATTTTGCAGGGGCGGCGCTGGGCACGTTTGATTTTGGGCCGGGGCCGGGCACGCTGCAGATCGCCAATGCGAGCCAGCTCTTCACCCCGAGGGAAATTACGTTTTCCAGCCTGGAGCCTAAGGGGGGGGCGGGGCATCAGGTTACCCTGCGGCGGGTGTACCCGGAGGCGAGCTCGAACGGGGCCGACGACTTGCGGGTAGTGGCGCTGGAGCCGGTGCCGAATCAACTCTCCTGGCAAGCCAAGACCGCTGATCTGTCCGCGGGGTGGTCGGCCGCCACGGTGGCCCCGGGCGCTAGCACCACGGTGACGCTGGGGGCGAGTCGGAATTGGACGAGCGGGAGCAGCGAGCGAGAGCAGCTTTTCCGGATCGAGGTCGACCTGGGGGGCGGGGCCGTTTATTACTATCTGCCGCTGCGCGGTGCCAATCCCGACTTGCCGCCGACCGGGACAGCGCCGCCCGGCTATCAATTCGCTGGCTTGTGGTTGGGGCAGGTGCTGCTGGATTCTGTCACCAGTTTGGCCGTGGCGGGAGCGCCCAAGCAGGCCGCTTCGTCTCAGGCACCGCTGCGCATCCTGATCCACGTCGATGCCGAGGGCCATCCCTCGCTGCTGTCGCACGTCATGTTGATGCGGACCAAGACGGCCTCGCCGCTGGTTGCCTCCGCGCCAGTGCTGGTGGTCGATGAGACCCAGATTCCCCAGTTCGAGGGGATCCAAGAACGTGCCGGGAAGCGAGTAGGGATTCGCTATGAAACGGCTAGTTTTGATATGCCGCGCGACCTCCGCGCGGCGGCCCAGCCTGCCAGCGTGATCTCAACTATTAAAACTCAAAAGGGCTATACAGCCAATTCCCAGGTGACCGACGGGGATGTGAGCAATTATTTTTCACTGGATACGCGCGGCTCTCGGCCCCCGGATCTGCCCGAAATCTACTACTTGAGCTGGCCGCTCCGCGGTCAACTGGGGGCGGTGACGAGCCTAAGCACGGACCTGCCGCTCTCCTTAGATCCCTACCACCGCAGCAATCCCTTCCGCCACGCCTTCCATCCACAGCACGGTACCGGCTACGCCATCAGCCGCACCTTTCAAATCACTTTCGATGCCGCTCAGGAGCCCGGGATGCTGACCGGCACCTACCGCGAGACCACCAGCGGCCTGGCTCGCCAGCCCCTGGTGTCGAGCGGCCGGATTGCCCTGCGCCGAGTGAGCAATGTTCCGGTTCTCCATTGACGATTTTTTCCCGATACCCATTTGCCATGAGACAGTCCTTTAAGTCCATCTCCGCTGGGCCGCCCTGGCGGATTTTTCTGCTGTTGGCGTCCCTGATTTGCAGCCGCGAAAGCCGGGCCCAGTATCAGCAGGACAGCTATTTGTTTCCGGCTGCGGCGGCCCGTCCGGAGGTCACCTTGTATGGCACCGCTAAGCTGCCCACGGCCACTTCGGATTTTCTCAGCCTGACGGAGGCGTTGGCTTCCCAGCAGGGCGGGATCGTCATCAAGGCGCTGGCGGCTGGCGGAAAAGTTGCCAATCTGACGGTCGATTTCGAAATCCAGATCGACGGCGGATCAGTCCCTCCGGCGGACGGCTTTAGCTTCAGTTTTGGACCGGACATTTTCGGCTCGTCGCTCGGGGAGGACGGCTCCCCCAAGGGCATGTCAGTTTCGTTTGATAGTTTCGACAACGGGGGGGTCGATACGGCGCCGGCCATGGAGGTGCTTTACGATGGGGTGGTTAAAGACGGCCGCTACCTGGGGGGAACTCGGGCGGATTCGCGGGCCCGCAGCGGAAGTTTTAGCAATACGGCGATCGCCAATGACCTCAGCACCGGACTTCCCCTGCAGTTGACCACCGGGACCAATTGGGTGCCGGTTCAAGTAAAACTTGCGGTGCCAGTGGAAAACGAAGGGGGCCTCGTCAGCGTCACCTGGAATACCACCTCGCTGCTTAAAAATGTCAAAATCCCCTATGCGCCGCAAGCCAATTGGCGTATCGCGTTCGGCGCCCGCACCGGAGGCAAGTTTGAGTCGCACCGCCTGCGGAACATTAAGGTCGCCTACGACGCCGCGGTAAAGCTGGTGGTGCATTCGCCCTACGGACCAGAGCAGGTGGTGCCCGCCGCCGGTTCCAAAACCTATTTTAAGGGACAGGAAGTGGTGTTTTCGGCCCCGAAATACGTTTATTTGGACCGCTATAAGAAAGCCCTCAAGGGCACCGACGAGGAGATCCAAAAACTGGCGTTTTACCGGGCGGATTTGATTGGCTCGGACGTGGGCGGCGCCCCCGGCCCAGCCAATGGCAGCACCCTCACGCTGAACGCCGACGCCGTGGTGAACTGGCAATGGGATGTCAAATATTTAGCGGAAGTCCAGACGGGCTCGGACCTCATCACTAACGTGGTTTCGGCGGGAGGAGTTCCCCTGGGGCGCGCCTTTAGTCCGCTGGGGAGCAATTTCAATTCGGTCGTTACTAACAACGTATATACCGGTCCGCAAAAGTCGACGAGCACAGTGCGGGGCTATGTGGTGGAAAACGCGCCGAATTCACCGGAGCACAGCTTGGCGCTTTCTGGCACGGGGGATTACCTGCGGGCGGCGGATGCAGGAGGCTCGCTGGCGGGGAGCGACGGCAGTTTCACGGTGGACTTTTGGGCGCGCCGAGATCCGGTGGCCGCGGCGGGGGACCAGAATGTCGTCGCGCAGGGCTCGGCGGCGTTGCCTGGGGCGCAGTGGCGGGTCGGGTTCCGCGCCAGTGGCGCGTTTTTCCTCGACAACAACCAGATATCGGCGGCGGCCTCAGCTTCCTTCACGGATAGTTCTTGGCACCACTGGGCGGCGGTCAACGACCGCGCGGGCAACGCCATCACGATTTACCGCGACGGCAAGCCTATCCATCGGCAGAGCCCGGCGATGAGCTTCAGCGGCAATGGGGTGGTGACGATCGGCGCGCGGGCCAACGGGGCATCGGCGGATGGATTCTTTGCCGGGGGGATCAACAACGTCCGGGTCTGGAGGAGTGCCTTGAGCAAGCCGCGGGTCCGCACGTCCCTGGCGACCATATTGATGGGGGCAAGCCAGGCGGACCTGGCCCTGGAAATCCCTTTTGACAGTTTGCCGAAGGGCACTGGCGGCATCTACGTGGAGCAAGTCAAGGGAACCACCCAGCCGACCTCAGTGGCGGGAACGCAGGCTTTCGCGGTCGAGAAATCCTATGTTTCCACGAGCTTTGCCGTGCCGAGCACTGCCCAGGTGCCGGCGGGCAGCGCGGCGGGGGGATACCGGGGCTGGAACTTCCGGACCCGCCTCAGCGTTCCCGCCGGCGGGAATTTTACGTTCCACGTGCACGCCGTGGGGGGCAGTCAGTTTTTTGTCGACGGCGTGCGCCTGGTCAACGCCAATGGCGATGCTCAGGAAAGCAGCGACCTTGTGGCGAGCACCCTGCTCAGCCAAGGCGCCCACCTCATCGAGTTGCGCATGTTTGATGGGGCCACCAGCCGGGCGCTGACGGTCGACTACGAAAGCGCGGATCTGGGATTTGCCCGGCAGAGCATCCCTGTGGGCAACCTCGGGGTGACCGGCCACGATATTCTCCAACTTGGGGGCGTGCAGATCAATTCCACGGAGGGGCGCGCGGTGACCTTTGGCGCCGCGGGTTTCGGCCCGCAATTTCGCGAGGGGGCGACTGGCGACGAAATGGTCGCCGCGGTTTTCCCCGGCTTTGAATTTAAGGCCGTCCCCGTGTCCACCGCTTCCCAGGCGAGCATCGAATCGGCGCTGCAGGGCGCCTTGAGCAATTGGCGCCGCGTTTACTGGGGCACGGAAACCAAGTTCAACATGCACGTGGATGTCACCTCGCTGGACGCGGCGGCTGCGGCGCTCTCCGCCGTCGCAGTTCTGCCATTTTATACCTCGGCTGGGGCCACGACCCTTGGCAGCGCCAAGCAGACGACGGGCCCCGGCACCTTGGCCTCGCTCGATTTTTTGGTGACTGAGGGAGAAGATCTGACGATAGGAACGGCCTATCGGACTCCCGACCGCCGCTATACCTTGGCCGGCTTTCAATCGGCCCTCAATCAGTTCAGCCCCATCTCCATGGACTCGGTGGATGATGGCGCGCTTTCCGGGCAGGCGGCCCGCCAGTATGGCTTTGAGGCGGTGCAAAACCCAGGGAGCATCATCTTTCAATACGCTAAGACGATCCACCGAGCCTATGTGGCGATTGGCGACGGCCTGGATGTTTCCTCGCTGGCCAACACCAATGGGCAACTGATCCCCGATCTGCCCGTGGGCAGTGTGGATTTGAACTGGAGCGGTCCCGACTCCGTCAGCGAGTCCGACGCGGCTGGGAAGGGAGCCCGTGGTGGAACCGGCCAAGGCTATCAATGGGACGCCGTCGGCAAGAAATGGTATCCCTTGAGGCCGGGAGTTTTCACCCTCACCTGGAAGGACCAGCGCGGCTACAGTAACTCAATTGAAGTCACCGCGGATTTTCCGTCCACTTCGCTCGCCATCAACAACTTAGAAAACGAGCAGGGCTTCCGCGCGGGCACCTCTGGCAACTACCAAGGATTGCAGGCGTTCCGCGGCACGGCGACGGATTGCCCCGCTAGCCCCTGGGCTCACTATCATTATTTGGTTTCACCCAATACCGCACAACCGTTCCCCGCAGATCTCGATCGCAGCGACCGGGACCGCTGGGCCTTCCTGCGCATGGCCTATTCCGAATCGACCTCCGCCACCGCCGATGCGCAAACCGACCGCTTTGCGGAGACCTCGGCAGGGGTGCGCTCGGTGCTGGTTTTCTCCTACTGTCCTCAGGCCGACGCCATTGCCACGGGTGAACTGGCTAAGGAAATGGTCGCGGTCAGGGTGGTCATGTCCGACAGCGTCGGGGCCCCCTTGGCGGGGCGCACCAATGGCGCCCGCGCCGACGCCACGGTGGCTTCGCGGATCACCAGCACCGGCCAAGGTGGGTGGGATCAAGCGGGCTTTGGCTCTGGGTATATCGTGAATGAGGTTTCCAATTACCATCCGGGAATCTACCAGCGAGATGCCGCCGCGGTGGGAACCTGGGGGGCCATTTATCCGGTGAACTGGTCGGGCCTCTTCGTGGCAGACGATCGCAAGCTGGAGGTGGGCTATTATGAAAACCCATCGCTCCGTGCGGTTCCGGAAGGCACGCTGCACCCGGATAGTGCGTGGCCCTATTTTATGGCGAGCTATGACAATGTTGCTTACCCGAATCCAGCGGTGTCCCCGGTGATTTACATTGCCAGCCAGGTCGGCAGCGAAGGCGTGAAGGCCTATGTGCCAGGGGTCGCGGGGGCCAAGCAGCCCCTCTACGATCCAGCAAAGTGGGCAAACCTAGCGGTTTACCATCAGCCGAATCGCAATCTGCCAGGCTTTAACCCCAACGAAGAACATGCCTTGGTGGCCCCGTCGCACTTGGCGGCGGTGACCGGCGACCCATCTTACAACCTGGGCCAAAATGCCCTTTTCGCCCTGCAGACGGCCCTCAATCGCACGGCGCGGGACGCCAACTACACCTCGGACCCCTATGTGTTGGCGGAGTGCCGCAATTTGGCTACGGGCCAAACGGAATTGTTCGCGTACGCCGTGATTGCCGAGCGCAGCGGGGACGCCCCCTTTCCGGCGCTCGATGCGGAGACCCACCTGCCAGTTGACCGCCACGGGGTCCCGGTGCCCCAACCGGACAATCCGCAGTATCAATTCGCCAACGCCGCAGCGGCGTTTGCGGGCGATGCGGTCCAGCCGCCCTATCCGCTCAACCTCGTGGTTGGCAATGTGGTTATGGCGCAAAATGTAGGGGGAAATTTTCTCAAACCTGGCGCGGGTTCTGGGGTCCAGGCGCTCTGGAATGACAAGAACAAGACGCCCTGGGTGGTGGCCGGCGATGGGCGGTTCTTCCAGCGCTATTGGTATCCCTTGTCCTCTAACTTTTGGTTTGACGGCGAAGACAATGGGGTCAACGGCGCCCCGGTGGGCACGCCGATCCAATGGCTGCCGGAAGGCGGCAGCAGCACTGCCGCTGATTACTTAGTGGGATCGAGCAAGAATCCGCAACTTATCAAATACCAATCCTATTGGCGCGCCGATTACCCGGTGCTCAAGCGCGGGGAAACCCTCACTTATCCCGGTGGGGAGGCCAAGGCCGACCAGCCGCAAGGGGCCGGATTGCCTGGGGTGGTCGGCTGGGCTTCAGCCCAAGTGGTCTTCGATACCGAGACGCCTTCTATGGCCCTCACGGACGCCAACGTCCAGAGCTTTGGCGGCCGGGTGTTCCGACCGCTCGACGCGCTCAGCGCTCCGCTCGCGCAGGAGGCGATTCCGCAAGCGCAGCAGCCCACCGCGCCCAACAAGGTGACGGTGCAGGGAACTCGCTGGTATTTCAACGACCTTGCCGGTTCGCTCAATAAGCGGTTTTACTACGACGTAGCCCAACGACGACTGGTTCTCTCGGGTCGCTTGAACGATCTGGAAATAGGAAACCCCAAACTCACCGCCACCCCGGTCGGGGCGTATGTCCTGGAGCCTAACGTACTAAACGAGGCGGAGATTGAGGAGCTGGAAGGGCTCGACCAAGACCATCCTCAATCCGAATTTAACGAGGCGGTGGAGAAGCTGGTAGCATTGGCGAACGGCCTAACCCCACCGGCCGCTTGGCCCGCGGCCTCCCCGCGCTGGTTTGGCCGGGGAATCCAGGCGGCAAACGCCAGCCAGAGTTTCTATAACGAGAGCGACCTCAGCAAGCCGCCGACTTCCCTGTTTTCCCAATATGCGCCCGAGGTGAGCGTCGGCACGGGGGCGGCCCTGGTCCCCAATCCCTCGCATCTCGCTGAGCCCGTGGGCCAAATGCGCTATTTGACCGTGGTGGAAAACAATGCCCCCGCGGCGGGCGCGGTGGCGCTGCACATCATCCGCCTCGGCGACGCGCGGTATCGCGGCTTGATCCAAGCAATCGCTCCGCAAAACGTTTTCGACGACAAGATCCAACTCCGGCACAGCGGGGATTTCGGAGGCAACACCACCGAGGTATACTACCAATGGTGGGTCCACGATGTGGCCCCGCTGGCGGGTCTGGGCACGCCCGACCAGGCGGGCAGTGGGTGGCAGGTGTGCCAACAGGGGCTCGGGCTGAACGCGATTGATTTCCAGGGTCGGCCGGATGTTTCCCTAGCGGATAAATTGTTTTATGTGCGCTATGGATCTGAAGAAGAACTTGCGCAGGCGGACAGCGAGGTCCACGTCGACGAGGCTTCGGTGCAGGATGCGGCGTGGCGGCTTGTCTCCCCAGACGCGGCGGTGCCGGATTGGAGTCGAGCGGGGGCGGCCCCAGTGCCTTATCAATGGGCGGGCGCCGCCAATTCGCCACAGCTCCAAGCGGACGGCAGTCGCCGCTTTCTGCCCCAGCTGACGATGGGCTGGGTCAAGCGGGTGCTCGACGCGGTCAACCCCTTTGAAGCGCGCTACGCGGCGGACTTCAGCGGCGACAGCCCGGCCACCTTCAGCAGCATGCTGCAGCAAGCCGGTCGCCCCTATGTAGGCCCGGTGGCGCTCAATGGCGACAAGGATGCGATCGAGAATGTGGGGCTCATCGAGCTCTATGAGACCGTCCTCCAGCGGGCTAAGGACTTGACTCGCGACAACGCCTCGGCGGGAACGGACCAGGCGATCTTGCTGGCGGCGACCCGCTTGTCCTCCCTCTATGAATTGCTCGGCAGCGAAGCCTATTCCGATGCCCAAAATGCGCTAATTCCGCTGACGGATGAAAACGGCAATCCGGTCGACTCGATTGAGGGCCTGTTTGCGGCGCGCTCGCACGTCTTTGCCTTCGAAAATGAAGTGCCCTCGCTGCTGCAGGAAGAACTCGCCCTGCTCCGGGGCACCGACTTCGTCAAGGCCTACCCGGTGCAAAACCGCCTGTTCTGGAATTACTTCAAAGGCCTTGGCGAGGCTGCCTACAATATCAACTACCACGTGCAGGACGCCAACCAGGACGGCGTCATCAATGAATCCGACGCCGCCGTGCTTTACCCCATGGGCCATGGCGACGCCTGGGGACACTACCTCTCGTCTAACAAGATGCACTACGACCTGTTGCGGGGCGGCAACTTCAACTGGCAGGCCCGCAGCGAGCTGTACGCGCTGCTGGGGAATGTGCTGCCGACCGACTACCTCGACGAGAATTCCTTTGCCCGCATCGCTGGGGCCAAGGCGCGGGCCGGCCTCGAGATTGTTAAAGCCACCTATCGGGAGGCCTATGTGGCTGATCCCAGCGGGCAATGGCAGGGCTACGTCGACCACGCCGATCCCGCCCGCGCCTGGGGCGTCTCCGAGTGGTCGGCTCGGGCTGGGCAGGGGGCCTTGTTCGACTGGATGGTCGGCAACGCCATTTTGCCCGCCCGCGCCACCGACTCTGCAGGCCAGCCTGCCGAGGGCCTGGACCGGATCGACCGGTTGGGCAACCGCGCGGAGCTGGCGGCGCTGGCCGCCACGCAGCGCGATATCCAGCAGACCCTGGATAACGCCAATGAAGGCGCCAACCCGCTTGGGCTAGATCCCGATGCCCTCACGCTCGGGGTCGATCCTTTTTACGACGGATTGGGCTGGGAGCAGCGCAGCCACTTCGAGCAAATTTATGATCTGTCACTCAAGGCGGTTGCCAACGCCCGCGCCGCCCAGGACAACGCCATCCGCGCGGACCAGCAGCTGCGTCACATTTCTAGCAGCACGGCGGAATTACAGCGGCAGGCCCTGATTCAGGACATCGACTACCGCAATCGCCTGATCGAAATGCTGGGCACTCCCTACGCCGGCAACATCGGCACTGGCAAGACGTTTAAGGAAGGCTATAGCGGCCCGGACCTGCTGACTTATATGTACATCGATCAAACCGATGTCGAAAAAATCACGCCGCAAGCCCCGAGTCCGCTCGTCTATCAAGCCACGGTCGATGCCATTCAAACGATCGGCAACACCCTCGATTTTCAAGCCGTTGGTTTCCGGCCGGACACCGGCTATGGTCTCGCCGTCGGGAAAGATCAGAATAATAAGATGTTTGATGCCTTCTTCATCAATGGAGGGTTTGGCGACACCATTCTGAGCGCCGACCCCGGCAAGAAAGTCGATGCGGGCGACACCCTGTTGGTCACAGGGCTGCCCTGGTCGGAGGTCTCGGACTACGCGTTTACCGCCCCGGCGGCGTGGGGCCAACGCGCCTCGCAGGGGGAGGTGCAGCGCAGCCTGAACGAGATGCTGAGCGCTCAGATCGAACTCGAAATGGCGGTCGAGGCCTACAACGACTACGTCAAGGATATGCAGATTCTGACGACTTTCGTGGACTACAAGCTCGACGGTCTGAAGCGGGAACAGGGATTTTCGTCTTATTATCAAGCTTTAAAAACGACGCTCGAAACCACTAAGTGGTTTTTAGAAGACACCGCTAAAAATTTCGAAAGGGCAGCAGAAGAGACCAAAGAAAGTATCGCTGCTGGACGGGAGTCGGTTCCGCTCAGCATAGGGATTTTTAATGGAATTGACATGCTCTCGGTGGTGCGGGGAACTCTTAAAGGGTTGGGGTTTTGGTCGGCCAATGCATTTGCAATTACTGGCGAAATCATGGAGAAGCTCGCTGCTTTTGACGAACTCACGCTGAAAATCACGGAAATTAGCGAAGGTGCTGGCAAGGAGACGATCGCGCGCTACACGGAGTTTTTGAGTTTGCTCAAGGAGCTCTCGGGGGAGTTAAAGGACGAAGAGATCAAGCGGATGGCGATCAGCGGGCCCCTGCTGAATTTGCACAACGCCGGGGGGCGGGTGCGCACGGCGGAGTCCACCGCCATGCGGCTGCAGAATGAGCGCACCGCGCTGAACGTGATGATCGCCTCCAAAGCGCAGCGCAATCGCTACTCGGATTTGGTCACGCGCATGACCCGCAACGAATCGAGCCGCAAATACCAGAGCGCGATGGACAATGCACTGCGCTACACCTGGCTGGCGGCGAAGGCCTATGAGTACGAGACGAGCCTCTCGGAAGGGCACCCGGCGGCGGTCACTAGCCTGTTGGAGGACATTGTGAAGACGCGGCAGATCGGCCTGTGGGTGGGAGGTGAGCCGCAGGTCGGCGGCGGGGGCCTTGGGGAGGTGCTGGCCCGGCTGATGGGAAATTATAATTCGCTCAAGGGCCAACTCGGGCTAAACAACGCGCAATACGAAACAGGACGCCTGTCGCTGCGCACCGAGATGATGGGGATCCCGAACACGATGGACAGCGCGGCGCGAAGCAGTTGGAAGGCGGCCCTAGCCGGGGCTAAGGTGGCGGATCTCAATGCGGTGCCGGAGTTTCGCCAATTCTGCCGTCCCTTCGCCGATCCGGCGGCGGGCCCCCAGCCTGGACTGGTGTTTGATTTTTCGACTCAGATCAACGCGGGGCGCAACGTGTTCGGCAAGTTGCTGGGAGCGGGGGACCACGCCTACAGCGTGTCGAACTTTGCGACCAAGATCCGCTCGCACGCGGTGTGGTTTGAGGGCTACGACGCGGGCCCGGACGGCAAGCAGATGCTTTCGAGCACCCCGCGGGTCTATCTGGTGCCCGCGGGAGCTGACGTGCTGCGGGTTTCCGACGGCGCGCTGCCGGCCCTGCGCAGCTGGAACATCATCAATCAGCGCATCCCCACGCCGTTCCCGATCAACAGTTCCAATCTTGCGAATATCTCTTATATGCCCTCCACCGACAGCCTCAGCGGTTCCTTTGCGGAGCGAGTCCGGCTCGGAGATTTCCGCGCCTATCCCAGCGCTGCCGGGGCTGCGGTGGGCGCGGACCAGACATATTTTGATAGCCGCTTGTGCGGCCGCTCGGTGTGGAACACCCGCTGGCTGCTGATCATTCCGGGAATCACCCTCAGCGGGGATGCCGACGCCGGGCTCAAGCGCTTCGCCGACACCGTGACCGATATCCATTTGCAATTCGAGACCTTGTCGAGTCAGGGAATGTAATCGCCATGTCGAGCCTCTCCTCCATGCAATGCGGGCGCTGCGCCGCTTTGGCCGCGTGGCTTCCTCTGGCCATGGGGGCTTGCCAGCGGCAGTCGGCGGCGCCTGATGAGGTGTTAGCGGTGGTCGAGGGCCAACCGCTGACGGCCCAGGCGTTTCGCCATTGGTGGGAAGCCCGCCATCTGGGGGCCGACACCGCCGAGGGCCGAGCGCAGGTACTGGAGCAGCTCATCGAGCGCGCGGCGCTGGCCCAGGCGGCGCGGCAGGCTGGGCTGGACCAGGACCCGGCGCTGGCCGAGCAATTTGAAGCGCTGCTGATCGCCCGCTTGCGGGAAACCCGCCTCCAGCCACAGCTGGCGGCGCTTCAGGTGAGCGAAGCGGAAGCGCGGGCGGCCTACGAGTCCGGGCCGGGGCAGGCACTCCGCCAGCCGGAGGGCGCCCGGGTGGCGGTGCTGTGGTTCAACACCCGGGGGCAGGCGCCGCTGGTGGCCCGCTACCAGCCGCGGCTGGAGGAAATCCGCCGCCAAGTTTTAGCCGACGCCGTGGCCTTTCCGGTGGGGGGCGGGTTTGGGGCGCTGTCGGCGTCCAACAGCGAACACGCCACCTCGCGCCTCAAGGGCGGCGACCTCGGCTGGCTCGATGTCGGCTCGACCACCGACCCCTGGCGGGCCGCGGTGCTGGAGGCGGCTGGGGCGCTGCGCCAAGTCGGCGAGCTGAGCGAAGTGAAGGCCACCAACCAGGGGTTGTTCTTGGTGCGGCTGCTGGAGCGGCGCGCTGCTAGTCTTCCGCCCTTTGAGGCGGCGCGCCCGCTTCTGGAACGGAAGCTGCTGGAGCAGCGCCGCCGCGACGCGGAGCAGCAATGGACGCGCGACATCCTGGCTGGGGCTAAGGTGGAGCGCTTCCCCCAGCATCTCTTGGCGCTGGCACCGCTGCCATTGGCCGCCCCTCGCCAACCCGTCCCCCCGCTTTCTAAACCATGATTCCGCGAGCTTTCCTAGCGCTCAACCACTACTGCTTTTCCTCTATGAATTTTCGCCACGCTCCGAAGCTGCTCCTGGCCCTCTGTGGGCTGTTTTGCGCCGTCTCCCAGCCCGCGGGGGCGGCCTCCATCACCGAACCGCCGTTGGTTCTTTATGGGAAGATCTTCAAGATTGGCGGCGGCGGTCGTTACCAACTCTTCAGCGGCGACCTCCACCTCAAGGTCGTCAACTCTCTCAATCCCAACCACGCCATCGACTTGGACGTCCCGCTGCGCCAGGTTGGGGACAGCAATGAGTTTTCCTATCGCGCCTCTATTTCCCAGGAAACCCTCCCCGAGGCCGATCGACTCGCCACGACCTTGGTCGTGAGCAGCTTGCCGACGACCTACTCGATTCAGTCGGCCACCGTGAACGGCTACCCGGCCGCCTTGCTCGATCCCAGCCAGGCCGCGCAATTGACCACCAGCTTTTCGAGTCGCGGAGCCGAGCTGCGGCTCGACTTCAAAGCGTCGGTGCCCCTCCCAGATACGGATGCCGACGGCATCCCCGATTGGTGGGAGTCCCGCTATAAACTCAATCCCCTCTCGGCAAATGACGTCGCCCAGGATCCTGACGGCGATGGGATGAACAATCTCAAAGAGTTTCTCAACGCCACCGACCCCCTGGTCGCCAACACCTCGCCCCTGCTCCAGGATAGTCTGTTAGTAGTGACTGCGGGGGGGCGCGCGGGCATCTATTTGCCCATCATCGATAGCGACACCCCGGCGAACAATCTGCGCTTGGCGCTGCTCGAGGAAACCCAGGGGCTCAGCTGGTGGCTCGGGGCCAATCCGCTGCCCGCTGGAACCGCTTTTTCCTACGCCGACGTGCTGCTGGGCAAGCTCTGCGTCGAAGTGGCGCCGGGCTTCCAAAAGGCGGGCCTGCACCTCAGCATCGCCGATTTAAACGCGCCGCAGCGGCCCGCGGTGGTCAGCGCGCTGCAGGTGGAAGCATTCTCGCCTAACCTGCGTTGGCTCGGCGCACCTGACGTGTGGCTGGACGCCGGCGCGCTCGCCCAGAGCGGCCCGGTCGAGGAATGGAGTGACCGATCGGTCAACCGGCGGGACGGCTATCAGCCGGACGCTGCGGCCCGCCCCCTAGCGGACGGATCGGGACGGCTCGATTTCAAGGCCTCACAATTTTTCTTTGTCGATGACCGGGAAATCCAACTGGGGTCATTTACGGCATTTATGGCCTTTGCGGTAGGCGGGGAGACGGCGGCCGATCAAACGCTCTTCAGCAGCCCCGACCTGGAAGTCAGCATTGGTGGGCCGGATTCGGGGGTTCACGGTCGATCCTTAAAAGTGATGCAGCACGGCCGGTCGATCAATGGACCGGTCGTCGGCCTCAACGAGGGGCTGCAACTCACCCTGAACAGTGCGGAAGACCTTGCGTCCCTGCGCCTTCCCGGCCAGGGCAGCTTTGGATCGCGCCCAGGAGACGATGCGTTGCTCTCTACTTTTACCACGGTTGGGGCCCGCCAACAGCTCAGCGCGCCGAGCGCGGAAAACTTCCTGCAGGGCAGTCTGCGCGAGGTTTTGATTTACAACCGAGTGCTAACTCAGGAAAACCAGGGGCTGATTGAGGACTATCAGCTGTCGCGCTGGCAGCGGATGCAGGTTTGGAACTACCGCGGGGCCACCCTCCCGGTAAAAATCTCTGGCGCCGACGGGCAGCGCCACTCCCTGAGCGGCGGGGAGGGCGACGACGACCTCAGCGGGGCCGACCAGGCAGACATCCTGCGCGGCGGCCGGGGCAATAACCGCCTGGCGGGACGGGCTGGGGCTGACCGCTTCCGTTTTTCTAAGACGGGATCCAATGACGTCGTCGCGGATTTTTCGCCCAGCAGCGGCGACGCGCTGGATCTCACCGAACTCTTCGCCGGGGCGAGCGGCTTGCCCTCCAAGTTTGTTCGGGTCAAAACATTGGTCTCGCGCGGCGCCAACAATCTCCCGCGGGTCGATACCCGGCTCGAGCTGAACTTCAGTGGGATCGGCACGGCGGTTGACCAGACGATTACCCTGGAGGGGGTAGGTTTGGGGAGCAGCGATCTGCCGCGCCTCGTCGGCGAGGGCAACCTGCAGCTGGGCGGGCCGCGCTACGAAACTGCCATCAGCCTAGCGATATCCTCGCCGGACCCGCTTTCGCCGGGCGCCCCGCGCCAGCTTACAGTGATGCGAACTGGGAATGCGGATGCCGCCATCCGCGTGCCAGTGAGTTTGGGCGGAGACGCCCGGATCGATGTTGACTACCACATCAGTGGGTCGGTGGGAACGGGTGCGGTGCGCAGCTTGGCCCTGGCGCGGGGCGCCAAACAGGCGGTCTACGACTTGGTGCCGACTGAGGGCCGAAGCGGCCTAGCGACCGTGGTCTCGGTCACCGCGCTGCCTGTAGCCCAAGTTAGCGACGGCGGTGCTAGCCTGAGCCTGAGTTTGCCAGGGGCTAGTACCCTGGACATTCAAACGCTCCGCCACATACACACGCAGCTAGGCCTGGCCGGGGGGCTTGTCAAGGTGACGCGCGCCGGGGGGCTCGACCAAGCGCTCGATGTGCCCCTGATCACTAGCGGGACCCTGTTCAGCGGAGTCCATTTTCAGGGGCTTCCCCCTAGCCTCCATTTCACTGCCGGGCAGACGAGCTATGTTTTCCCTGTGGCGCCCTTGGCAAGCCCTCCCGTCGGCAATGAGGTGCCCTGGCTGCAAATCGCCCTGGCGGCCAATCCCTACATCTATCACCTAGGAACTCGCGCCGAAACCCCGGTGCTGTGGGTTTCCCAAGGGGGCGCGGATGCGGCCCTCAGCTACGCCGATTGGCGCAAACGCTGTTTCCCTGGCGCCACCGACGCCTCCCTGGACTCGGCCGACAGCGATCGCGATGGCAAGGCAAATCTCCTCGAATACCTCTTTGGCTCTGATCCATCTCTGCGGGATGACGCGATTCCGGAGTTCAGCCTGGCGCGCGTGGCCGACGGCTACGAGGTGCGCTGGGCCTCCCCGCGGGCTCTAACGGACGTTCGGGTGGCGCTGGAGGAAACCGCCGATTTTGTTCACTGGATGGGTTCGACCATTGTCGGGGCGGAGAAGCGCAGTTGGCTGCCCGACGGCAGAATCCGCCACAGTTACCGCTTTGGGACGGATGCGGCGGTCGGCACCCGCTTCTTCCGCGTCCGGCCCCTGTTGGTGCCGACTCCTTGACCCCGCGGGGCGGCAAGTTGGGCGCGGTTTGGGGAGGTGGGACGGCGTTTTGCGGAAAAGGCGGGGGCGCGGCTGGCGTAAGGGTGTGCGCCGAGGACGCGGCGGGCCCGGTTGGGGTCGCCCGTGCGGTGGGGGCCGTGGGGCTCTGCCACGGCTCCATTTTACCACATATTATCCATGATCCCTGCTATGCGAATTCCTCTTTTGGGTTGGGCGGCGGCGGTATGGTTGGGGCTGAGTTTGGGGGTCGCGGGGGGGAGCGCGGCGGAGTCGGCGGGGCCGCTGGAGGTGAAGGTGGTGGCGCTCAATTTTGACCCGGTGATTCCGCAGGAGGGGGGGAAGCGGCTGCACGAGGTCTGTGGCTGGAAGGACCCTCGGCAGTTGGCGGAGGGTTATGTGAAGGACGTCGCGGAGGCTTCGCATGGGTATGTGCACTACCGGATCGTGGAGTGGCGGGACGTCGACACTTTTCACACCAAGATCGACGGCTTCCGCTACACTCCGGAGCAGTACATGGAGTGCCACCGGAGCGGCAAGGGCTGGCACCAACCGGACACCGCGGATTATCCCAAGACGTTTCAGGACCAGGGGCTGATTCCGCGCCTTGACCGGGGGGAGGTCGACGAGGTGTGGTTTTTTGGCGGGCCATATTTTGGCTACAACGAGTCGGCGATGGCGGGGCCGGGGGCGTTTTACATCAATGGGGCGGTTTACGATCAGGTGAAGAGCCAGCGGGCTTTTGCGATCATGGGGTTCAACTACGAGCGCGGGGAGGCGGAGATGATCCACGACTTGGGGCACCGCACGGAGTCGACCCTGGCGCGGGTTTATGGGGGGTGGTCGATGGAGAAATTAGAGCACAACTGGGCGCGGTTTGCGGCCAATGGGTGGCAGTCGCAGGGGCAGTCGGGGGTGGGAAGTTGCCACGTGCCGGCGAATGGCGAGAGCCAATACGACTACGCCAATCCGCGGGAGGTGGAGAGCAGCGCCGACGACTGGCTAAACTATCCGGACCTGAAGGGCCGGGTGGCGATGGTTTCGCGGCAAAACTGGGGCGGCCCGGACTATCAGCGCAATTACCTGAAGTGGTTTTTCGGGCGCCTGCCGCACCGGCCGGGCTGGAACGCGGACGGGCGGCTCAACAATTGGTGGGAGTATGTGTTTCGCTTCAACGCCTACGACGCGGCGGGCCGGAGGAAGGCGGGCGCTCCGTAGGGTCGGGGCGCGCGGGGATGGAGTTTGACGGCGCGGCGGATTGCCGCTATGGCGGAGGGGATGCGCGGTAAACCTGAGCCCTTCCCCTTGCTGGGGTCCCGCGATGTCTGAAGGCGCGGGGGGGCTAGTTTTGGGCCGCCTGGGGCCGGAGGGGAGGGACGAGGGGGCGCGCTTGATCCACGCGGCGTTGCGGGCGTGGTATGGCCAGCATTTAAACCAGCCGGAGCGCTTTGGGGCGGCGTGGGAGCCGTTTCGAATTTTTCCGGAAGAGTACGCGGCCTTGGATCCGGGCGGGGCGCTGACGGCGCGGGACGCGCGGACGGGTCAGTTGGTGGGGCTGTGCTTCTATCACCCGCGGCCGTCACATTTTTCGGTGGGAATCGTGGCCACGGCTCCGGAGGCGGGGGGGCGCGGGGTGGCGCGGGCGATGGTAGAAGCGGTGTTGGCGCTGGCGGACGCGGCGGACTTGCCGGTGCGACTGGTATCGAGTTTGATGAACTTGGACAGTTTTTCGCTGTACACGCGGCTCGGCTTCGTGCCGGGGGCGATTTTTCAGGACCTGCAGTTTCCCGAGGGGGCGGGGTTGCCACCGGCGGCGGTGGGGGAGGGGAGTCTGCGGGCGGCGGAGGCGGGGGATTTGGAGGAATTGGCGGCGCTGGAGCGGGAATTGACGGGGCTGGAGCGGGGACAGGATTTGGCGTTTTTGCTGGGCAATGCCTCGGGCTGCTGGGGGTGCCTGGTGCTGCGGGCGCCCGGGGGAGAACTGGTTGGGTACCTGGGCTGCTTCCAATCCGGGGAGACGCGGATGTTGGGGCCGGGGCTGATGCGGGACGAGGGGGCGGCGCTGGCGCTGCTGGGGGCGCAGTTGTCGGCGCCGGGCTGGGGGCGGGCGGTTTTCTTAGTGCCGTCGCGCTCGGCGGGGCTGGTGGCGGCGCTTTATGGGGCGGGGGCGCGCAATGTAGAGTTGCACGTGGCCCAGGTGCGGGGCCGGGGTCGGGAGGTGGGAGGGGTGGTCATCCCGACCTTTCTGCCGGAGAGCGGCTAGGGCCGACTCTCCGGCAGGGGCTTGGGAGGTTATTTGGCGGCGGGCTTGGCTTCGGGAGCGGCCTTAGCAAGGATTTCTTCGAGTTTTTTGGCGAAAGCTTCGGGGCTGCTGCTGCCCACTTGTTGGCCGATGGATTCGCCGCTGCCGTTGAGGAACTCGATGTGGGGGATGCCGGAGACGGCGTATTTTTCCTTGGCCTTGCGGTTTTGGGCGTCATCGGCGTCGAGGTAGGCCCAGATGAACTTGTCGTGGAGGGGGGCCACCGCGTCGCTGGGGTAGACGTTCTTTTTCATGGCTTGGCAGGGGCCGCACCAGGAGGCGGAGAAGACCACGACAGCGGGTTTGCCGGATTCCTTTTGTTCGGTGAGGAGCTTGCGGTAGCTGGTGAGGAACTTGGGGCTACCTTTGGGGAATTCCCCAGCGGAGGCGGCGAAGGGGAGTCCGCCGAGGGCGGCGAGGGAGAGGGCGAGGAAGGTGCGAGTTTTCATGGGCAAAGCAGTATGTTGAGCTGAGTTGAGGTGAGTGAAAGCAAAGCAGCGCCACCCTGCGGAGGGGTGGCGCTGCCGCGAAATCATGCTGGGAAGATTACTTGCCGGCTTCGGTCTTTTCGCCGGCTTTTTTCCAGCCGGAGATGCCGGCGGCGAGGTGCTTGACGTTGGTGTAGCCGAGTTCCTTGGCTTTCACGGCGGCGGCCTTGTAGGCGCTGCAGGAAGGGCCGCCGCAATAGGCGACCACGAGGGCGCCCTTGTCCTTGGGGAGCTGGGCGGCGAGCTTGTCGGCGGCGGCGTCGAAATCGATGGCGGTGGGGACGTGGCCGGACTTCCAGGAGTCGCTGCCGTTCACGTCGATCACGGTGACCTTTTTGGCTTCGATGGCGGTTTTGAGGTCGGTGATGCTGATATCGGGGAATTCACCGGCGAAGACACTGGCGGTGAAGAGGAGGCTGAAGACGAGAGTGAACAGTTTTTTCATGGGGTGGATCGTTGGGTTAGTTTAGTGAGGCTGGCGGGCTGAGGCCCTTGCGCTGGGCTCCTGGGGGGAGATCGGCGCCGGGTCCAACCGGGAATTTCGGAGAAAATCGACGGAGGGACCGGCATTAAAGCGTTGTCATGTCCGCCCATTTGTCTGGCAAAGCAAAAAAAAGCGAGCTAGGGGGCCGTCGCTTGGGGGCCGGATGGCGTGGTCTCAGACGGCCATTTCCATGCCCTTGTGGCCGAGTTGTTTCACGGTGCGGTTGAGTTGCTCGAATTCGAGGGGTTTTTTGATGACCGTGACAGGGCCGATTTGGAGGATTTTGCTGAGGATTTCGCTGTCGGGGTAGCCGGTGATGATGACGATGGGGAGGTCGGGATGGAGTTCCTTGATGCGGAGGTAGACCTCGTCGCCGGAGAGGTCGGGGAGTTGGAGGTCGAGGAAGACGAGGTCGAACTTTTGTTTTTCGGCGCAGGCGATGGCTTCGGCGCCGCTGCCGACGACGATGCGGCCGAAGCCGGCTTTTTTGAGGAACTGTTTGAAGATGGTTTGGAGGGCGGCGTCGTCGTCGACGACGAGGACAGTGGGTTGTCCCGAGCTCTGGTTTTTGAGGATGTCGCGGTCGACCAGGCTGCGCTTGATGCGCCAGCGGCCTCCGATTTGGATGGCGGGGAGTTGGCCGCGCTGGACGAGGTAGTAGACGGTGGGCAGGGGAATGCGGAGGTATTCGGCCGTTTCCTTGACGGTCATCAATTCGTGGGCTTCATCGGCCATAAAGTGGGAAAGGCAGGGGGGGGCAACTGTGGAAAGTCCGCGGCGGCCTGGGGATCAGGGAAAGTGGAGAAATTGCTCCGCCGTCCTAAAGAGGGGGAGAACTCGCCACTATTGCGGTGGATTATGGAAATTAGCAGGAGGCGGGCAGATTGCAAGAAATTTCCAGAATTGAGTCTAATTTTCAGGATAAGCTCGTTTTTGAGAAAAGTTACCGATGTAGCGGGAATGTGGCGGGATGGAGGGGGGGGGCTCAGGGGGCGGCGGCGCGCTGGAGGGCCTCGATGACTTGGGATTGGGAGAGGAGGCTATCGGAGACGAGGAAGGGAGGGAGGGCGGGGTTGGCGGGGTAGGCGATGTAGGCGGGGAAAGTGGAGATGCCCCAAGGTTTGAGGCTATCGCGGATGGCGTTATCGGCGGGGGTATCGTCGGCGAGGTATTTGGCGCGGAGGGGGAGGACGTTGAGTTCTTTGAACTTGGCGATGACTTGGTCGGAGCCGATGGGGGCCTTGAAGACGCGGGCTTCGTTGGTGTCGCAGGTGATGCAGCCGAGGGTGGTGTAGTCGACGAAGACGGGGCGGCCTTGGGCGCGGGCGGCGGCGAGGGCTTCGGGGGACCAGGGGGTCCAGGCGAGGCTGCCGGTGAAGTAGGTCGCGGAGGGGGAGGAGTCGGCGGGTTTTTGGCGGGAGGCGCCCCAGGCGAACCAGGCGGCGGCGGCGAGGGCCGCGGCGGCGAGGAGGGCGGCGGCGAAGCGGTGGCGGGCGGTGGGGCGGGCGCTGTGGCCGTAGATCCAGGCGGCGAGGGAGGTAAAGAGGAGGGACCAGAGGAGGCCGGAGGCGCCTGCGGAGCCGGTTTTGGCGGCGAAGGTGTTGAAGAAGTAGATGGCGGCGGCGAACATGGGGAAGGCCAGGGCCTGTTTGAAGGTTTCCATCCAGGGGCCGGGGCGGGGGAGTTTGCGGAGGAGTTGGGGGGAGCTGGAGAGGAGGACGTAGGGGCAGGCGATGCCGAGGCCGAAGCTGGTGAAGAGGAAGAACTGGGAGAGGGCGGGTTGCTGGAGGGCCCAGCCCATCGCGACGGCCATGAAGGGGCCGCTGCAGGGGGTGGAGATGAGCATGGTGAGGGCTCCAGACCAGAAGCTGCCGGCGTAGCCGGGTTTGTCTTGGAGTTGGCCGCCGACGTTGCCGAGGCTGGTGCCGATTTCGAAGAGGCCGGCGAGGTTGAGTCCGAGGAGGAAGAGGAGGAGGATGACGAGGGCCATGGGGCCGCTGTAGCGGGTGAGGTCGCCCCAGGCGAAGTCGAGGTGGAAGGCGGATTTGGCGACGAGCATGCCGCCGGCGACGAGCCAGACGAAGACGAGGAGGCCGAGGGTGTAGGCGAGGCTGTGGCGGCGGGTTTCGCGGGGGTCTTTGCCGGCTTGTTGGGCGAAGCCGAGAACTTTGAGGGCGAGGACGGGGAAGACGCAGGGCATCAGGTTGAGGAGGCTGCCGGCGAGGAAGAGGCTGAGGAGGGCGGTGGTGAACGTGATGCTGGGGGGGGTGGCTGGGGGGGGCGCGGTGGCGGCGGCGGCCGGGGCGGCGGGAGGGGCGACGGCGAGGGAGGGGGCGGAGCCGTCTTGGAGCCAGCCTTTGGAGGCGTGGACGAAACCTGCGGGGGGGTCTGGGGAGTCCTCATCGGAGGGCTGCAGGGTCAGGACGATGGAGCGGCCTTGGCGGGAGATGACGGGGGGCTGGGTGGTAACGGCTTTGGTGTAGTCGAAGAAATAGATCTCGCCGGGGTCGGGGTTGGCGCCTTCGCCGGGGGTGAGGGTAAGGGTCCACTTGGGGGAGAGGCTGACTTGCCAGGCGGGGAGGGAGCGGGCTTGGACGGCGGTGACTTTGGCGAATTCGGCCTGGATGGCGGGGACGGGCTGGGCCTGGGCGGCGACGGGGAGGGAGAGGGAGAGGGCGGCGCCGCCGGGGTTGCAGGAGGAGGCCTCGTCGCAGACGAGCCATTTGGCGGAGGCTTTTAGGGTGAAGGCTTGGCCGAGGGGGAGGGAGGCTGGGGGGGTGACACTGGCGAAGAGGTAGACGGTGCCCTGATAGATGTGCTGATTGCCCTGCTCGGTGGTTTGGATCTGGGGGATGGGCCAGAGGAGGGGGGTGGTTTGCCAGCCGGGGGGGAGGTCCCACTTGAGGGTAGTGGGGAGGCCGATGCCGGGGTTGAGCCAGTAGGTGTGCCAATGTTCGGGGTGTTCGAGGCGGAGGGCTACGGTGAGGGCTTGGCCGGGGACGAGGGCGGACTGGGCGGCGAGGAGGGTGGCGGTGACTTCTTTGCTGGGGGCGGCGGGGGCGGCGACTTCGGCGAGGAAGCCGCCGGGGGGGCCGCTTTGGGCGCGGGCGGGGGTGAGGAAGGCGAGGAATAGGCCGAGGAGGGGACTGAGGAAAAACTGGCGCATGGGATCTGGGGAGTGGGCTTAATGAGGATGCGGGAGCGGGAGCGGGGGGCCAAGGGCGAAAGGGAGGGAGCCCGGCAGAGGAGGGAGCGCAGCGGAGGCGATTTCCTGTGCCGGAGGCGAGAATTGATTCGCGCGAGCGGGGGGAAGGGTTTTTAGGGTGGCAGGTGCGCTGAGGGTTTGGAATTGAAATAGGGATGCCATGTTTTTAAGAATCGTGCGAGACATAGCCAAGCCGCAGGCATTTGCGGTCATCGACTTGCTGAAGCGCTCGACTGGGATGTCGGTCGGGGAATTGGCTAAAGCTTTGAAGATGAGCTACATGGGGGTGAAGCAGCACTGCGCTGGGCTGGAAAAGAAGGGGTTTTTGGACACCTGGCGGCGGCCTGGGGAGGTGGGGCGGCCGGAGTTGGCGTACCGGCTGACGCCGAAAGCGGAGGCGTTTTATCCGGAGGTGGGCCCGGAGTTGGCGGTGGAGCTGCTGCGGTCGATTCAGCAGATTTACGGTCCTTCGGCGGCGGACAAATTATTGTACAGCCATTTTGCGAAGAAGGGGGAGGGGTACCTGGGGAGGGTGCGCGGGGAGACGGTGTGGGAGCGGGCGGTGGCTCTGGCGGCGCTGCGGAATGGCGAGGGGTATTGTTCGCAGGTGGAGGGGGAGCCGCTGGGGGCGCTGCGCTTGGTGGAATACCACCAGCCGATGAAGGGGGTCGCGCTGGCATTTCCGCAGCTGCGGCAGATGGAGAGCCAGATGATCGGAAAGGTCTTGGCGGCGGAGGTGGAGCGGAGTGAGGAAGGGGCCAGCGGGTTGGCCCGGGTGGTCTGGGAGGTGCGGGGCGCGGGGGCCTAGGAAAGCTCAGTGGGCGAGAATGGGAGGCGGAGGGTGTTTTCCAGCGAGGAAGACGAAGAGGTGGTGCCCGGCGGCGATGAGGTCGCCGTCGAGGAGGTGGCGTGGCTGTCCTGGGGGGGTGGGCTGGCTGTTGACGGTGGTGCCGTTGGTGCTGTTCAGGTCGGAGATGAAGTAGTGGCCCTCGGTTTGGGTGATGGCGAAGTGGCGCTTGCTGAGGTTGGAGTCCGCGGGGAGGGGGAGGCTGCAGGAGGCGGAGCGGCCGACTGAAATTCCCGCCTCGATGGGGACGGGGGTGGGGGGGCCGTCGGGGCTGCGGTGGAGGAGGGAGGGCTGATCGGGGAGGGGGCCGAGGTCGGCGAGGAGGGCCGTGACGGTTTGGATTTGGGCGCGGATCTGGTCGGAAGAGCGGAGGTGGCTGAGGGCCGGGGGGCGGTTTATTCCGTCGGCCAGGAGGGTGTTGAATTCATCGTCGCTGAGGATTTCTAAGGGGGCATTCATGGGAGGTAAAGCTGGTTGTGGCGCGGGGTGGGAGTGCCCTGCATGAGGGCGACGAGGATGGATTTGAGGCGGGCTTTGAGTTTGTGGACGATCTGGCGGGCGTAGACTTCGGTGACCTCGTAGGTGGTGGCGGCTTGGCTGTAGGTGAGGCCGTGCAGGGCGATGCTCTCGAATATTTTGACGTTGCGGAGGCTGCCGCGGTAATTTTCCCGGAGGTTGAGGAGGGCCTGGTCCATGAGGGCGCGGCGGAAGAGTTGTTCGGAGGTGTATTCTGCGGCTTCGTCGGGTTGGTGGTCGGGGTCGGCGTCCTCGGGGAGTGTGGCGGGGGCTTCGTCGGAGGTGAGGTCGGGGAGGGCGGCGAGGCGGCGCATGTCCCAAATTTTGACTTGGACCAAGCCTTTGAGCCAGGAGCGGAAGCGGGCGAATTGGTGGCCGTCGCCGTCCTGGATCAGGGCAAAATTTTGGAAAGTGCCGGTTTGGGAGTCGCAGTGGAAGCCGTGGGCTTCGCGGACCACGGTCATCATGACGAGCTGGAGGACATCGTGGGCGAGGTCCCGGTCGAGCCCGTGGCGGATGGCGAGGGAGAGGACGTAGTGGCGGTACATTTCGAAGAAATCATGCCAGGAGCGTTCGCTGCCTCCGGACTGGAGGCGCATGAGGAGGGTGATACGGGTGTCGAGCGAGGGGGCATCCTCGTAGGGGTCGGGCTCTGGCATGGTTGTCAGGAGACAGGGTGCCGATGAGGCGGGGGATGGGCAATGGGAAAAAGATAGGAGGTGGGAAAAGTATTCTTGACGGGGGCGGGGGCGGGCGGCTAGGGGTTGCGAACTTATGAAGACGCAAGGTTCCTCCCCAGCTTGCGCCCGAGAAATGGAGCAGAGCGCCGAGGGAATGGCCTGGGGTGGAGCTGAGCTTGATGCCGCGCTGCCGCCCACGGTGGCCCTGGGCGGGGGATCTGGGGGGCGGCGGGCGCTGGGCGGGGTGTCGTTGCCGGAGGCGATTGGGCCGTACCGGCTGCGGGAAGTATTGGGGGAGGGGGGATTTGGCATCGTGTATTTGGCGGAGCAAGAGGAGCCGATGCGGCGCGAGGTGGCGCTGAAGGTGATCAAGCCGGGGATGGACAGTTTTGATATTCTGCGGCGCTTTGAGGGGGAGCGGCAGGCGCTGGCGCGGATGGAGCATCCGAACATTGCGGGGGCGCTAGATGCGGGGACCACGGCGGGGGATTTGCCGTATTTTGCGATGGAACTGGTGCGCGGGTTGCCGATTACGGTGCACTGCGACGAGCGGCGCCTGAGTTTGCGGGAGCGGCTGGAGTTATTTCGGCCGGTTTGTTTGGCGGTGCACCACGCGCACCAGAAGGCGATACTGCACCGGGACTTGAAGCCATCGAATATATTGGTGGCGGAAAGGGACGGGAAGCCGCTGGCCAAGGTGATCGACTTTGGGATCGCGAAGGCATTGGATGGGTTTTCGGAGCACTTGGATCGCAGCCTGTACCGGACGATGGAGGGCATGGTGGCGGGGACGCCGCAGTACATGAGTCCGGAGCAGGCAGGGGCCCAGCCGGATTTGGACACGCGGTGCGACGTCTATGCGCTGGGGGTGATTCTTTATGAATTGTTGGTGGGGAGCACGCCGCTGAGTCGGGAAGGGCTGCGGCAGCTTTCGCTTGGAGAGGTGCTTCAGCAGGTTAGGGAGGGGGATGTAAAGCCCCTGCGCGTGGCCTTGGGGCCTGCGGGGCCAGGGCGGGAGGAGTTGGCGGCGCGGCGCAGCACGAGCGGGACGCGGCTGGCGGCGGCGGTGCAGGGGGAACTGGACTGGATTGTCCAGCGGGCCTTAGAGAAGGATCGGGAGCGGCGCTACCACAGCGCGCGGTCGTTGGCCGACGACTTGGAGCGTTTTTTGTTGGACAAGCCGGTGGAGGCGGGGCCACCGAGTCGGGCGTATGAATTGCGGAAATTTTTGCGCCGCCATCAGGTGGCGGCGGGGGGCGTGGCCGCGGTGTTGGTGGTGTTGGCGGGGGGGGTAGCGGCGAGCTTGTGGCAGGCCAGGAAGGCGGAGCAGGCGCGGGCGCAAGCGGAGTCTGAGCGGCAGCAGGTGTTGATCGTCTATCGCCGAGAGTTGGAAGAGCGCCGGAATGCGGAGGAGTCGGTCCAATTTTGGGCGAATGTCTTTCGGATCCCGGACCCGACGCAGGATGGGCGGACGATCACGTTGGTGGAGGCGCTGCAAAATGCGGAGCGGAGTTTGGAGAAGGCGTTGGTCGGCACGTCGTGGCTGAAGGTCAAACTGCAAAAAACCTTGGGGAACACGTATCTGGCGCTGGGCTTGGTGCCGGAGGCGATGGCCGTGCAGGAGAAGGTGCTGGAGTACTATGTGGCCAACGTGGAAACGGACGATCCGGATTTTTTGTTGGCGAAGCAGAACTTGGCCAGCTCATACTATACGGGAGGGCGGCGTAAGGAGGCCCTGCAGCTGCGGGAGGAGGTCTTGGCGGGGCGGCGGGCGCTGGGGATCGAGGGGGCAGCTGGGGGCGGAGAGACGAATTTGCTAGATGCGATAAACGATTTGGCGAAGTCCTACTACCGGGAGGGGCGGGAGAAGGAGGCGCTGGGGCTGCGGGAGGAAATTTTGGAGCGGCGGATGAAGCTCCATGGACCGGGGCATTTGGCGGTGCTGCGGGCGATGTACAACTTGGCGAAGTCGTACTTTGCCGCAGGGCGGCTGGAGGAGGCGGTGAAATTGCGGGAAGAGGTGTTCGCGGGGCGGCGGAAAGTGCTGGGGTCGAAGCACTTGGAAACTCTGGCGGCGCTCGCTGACCTGGCGAAATCGTATCAGGAGGTGGGGCGGAAGGACGAGGCGCTGCGGATGGGGGAGGAAGTGCTGGCGGGGCGGCGCCAGCTATTGGGGCCGAATCACTACAGCACCCTGGCGGCGATGGGGGTAGTGGCGGGCCTTTGGCACGAAAAGGGGGACTGGCATGAGGCGCTGCGGCAGCGCGAGGAGCTGCTGGGGCTGAGTCGAAATGCGCTAGGGAGAGAGCATCCCGACACCCTGGGGGCGATGCTGAACTTATCGATTTCTTACAATTTTGCGGAGCGCCAGGAGGAGAGCCTGCGGCTGCGGGAAGAGGTGTACGGGCTGCGGCAAAAGGTATTGGGCCCGGAGCACCCGGTGACGCTGAGCACGATGGCGATGCTGGCGGCGAGCTATAGTTCCTGGGGGCGTTTGGAGCAGGGGATTCAAATGCAGGAGAGCTATTTGAAGCGGATTGAGGGTTTGTGGCCGCGCGGGGATGAACGGGTGCGCAAAGCGCGCCAGGACTTGGTGGATTATTATGTGGAGGATGGGCAGGATGAGGCGGCGGCGGCGCTGCGGTGGGAGACGCGCCTGGATCTGGTGACGAAGTGAGGGGGGAGGAATCAGGGGGGGCTGGAGAACCAGCGGAGGGGATTGAGGCTGGGGAGGCTGCGGTTGCTGCTGCGGAGCCAGAGTGTGGTGAGGCCGATGGCGAGGAAGAGGGCGTTGACGAGCCAGGCGCCGACGGCGGGAGGGAGGGTGAGGCCTTCGCCGGCTTTGAGGAGCACTGCGGAGCAGAAGAAGAGGAGGACGAAGAGGCCGACGGCGGTGGTGACGCCGCCGAGGAGGCCGCGCCTTGAGGAGATGATGCCGAGGGGGGCGGCGAGGAGGACGAGGAGGAAACAGCGGCAGGGGAGGGCGAAGCGCCAGTGGAGGGCGGCTTCGTATTTGGCGAGGCTGCGGGCCGGGAGCGAGGCGTTGGTGCGGAGGTAGGAGAGTAGTTCGGGGACGCCAAGGTATTCGGGGTTGAGGCGGTCGCTGAGGATGCTGCCGGGGGTTTCGCGCCAGGGCTCGAGGATGGGAAGGCGCTCTTCGAAGCGGAGGGATTTGAGTTGGAGGTTTTGGGCGAATTCCATGACCGCGGCCTGGTAAAAAGTCCAGGTGTGGAGGACGGGATTCCAGGCGGCGCGCTTGGCCACGATCATGGTTTGGGGGTCGCCTTGGGGGTCTTGTTGCATGACCCAGACTTCGCTCATGGAATTGCGCTCGGAGAGGTCGTAGGGGAGGCGGAAGATGAGCCAGTTGCGGCGGTCCTGGCGGTTGCGGTAGGGGACGTTGAATTCGACGCCTTTGGCGTCGCGGGCGGCGGCGCGGCGGCCGCTGGTTTTGAGCATTTCTTCTTTGGTGCGGTCGGCCTGAGGGGCCAATTGGTAGTTGAGGGCGATGACGGCGAGGGCGCACCAGGCGGCGAAAATGAGGAGCGGAGCGAGGATGCGGGCCACGCTGCGGCCGGAGGACATCATGGAGATGAGCTCGTTGTAGCGGGACATCCGGCCGAGGGCGTAGAGCGTGGCCAGGAGGAGGGCGGCCTCGGTGATGGTGACGAGGATTTGGGGGAGTTGGGCGAGGTAGAAGAGGAGGATGTTGCCCAGCCCGAACTTGGCGGCCACAAAGTCGTTGGCGTTGTTGAGCAGATCCATGGTGATCATGATGCCCGCGATGCCTCCGGCGCAGAGGAGGAAGGGGACGGCGAAGCAGCGCACCAGGTAGCGGTCGAGCAGGGAGGCGCGGAAGTAGAGCCCGAGGAGCAGGGGGATGCTGAGGATGAGGAATCCGATGAGGCCGAGCTTGGCGAAATACGCGAGGGGGGAGGACAGCATCCCCAGGGGGTCGCGCAGGGAGCGCTCCAAGTTTTGCTGGAGGTCGGCGCCGAGCCACCAGAGGAAGAGCCAGCTGCAGAGGAAAAAGACCGGGAGGACGAGGGCGGCTTGGCGGCCGCGCAGCAGGGCGAGAAGGAGGGCGGGGGCGAGGCACTGGGCGAGGAGCAGCCAGTGGGCGGCGAAGAAGGAGTGGGCCAGGTCGATGGCTTTTTCCGAGCTGGCGACGGTCTCCACGTGGAGGCCGATGTAGTCGGGGCCGGTCAGGTCAAGGAGGTCCTTGACGGTGAGGGCGAGCCAGAGAGCGGTGCCGAGGAGGGCGAGGGGCAGGCCCCAGGGGGGAATCTGGGGAAGCCAGGCCCAGGCTTTTTTCCACCAGGGAGGGGACTGGGGGGCTGAGGGAGGCGATTCCATGAAAAAAAAGCGGGCCGCAAGGGGCTAGAAGAGCCATCCGGGTGGGGTCGGGGGGCGTCAACCCGGAAACCCGGCGTGAGCGGGGTCAGCAGCGGGACTTTTCGCGGGCCAAGCCTGCTTGGCGGGGGTCGCTGCCTTCGAGGTGGGCGATGCCGATGGCGAGGGCGTCGGCGGCATCGTGGGGTGGGGTTTCGGCGAGGCTGAGGAGGGCGCGGACCATGAAGGCGACTTGGGCTTTGTCGGCGTTGCCGCGGCCGACGACGGCTTGTTTGACGCGGCGCGGGGGGTATTCGTAAATTTCGAGGCCGGCTTCGGCGGCGGCGACGAGGGCGGCGCCGCGGGCGGCGCCGAGAGTGATGGCAGTTTGGAAATTTTGCACGTAGATGGTGGCTTCGATGCCGCAGACGTTGGGTTGGTAGGTGGCGATAATGCCGCGGAAGCTGCGGGCGATTTCTGCGAGGCAGGAGCTGGGGAGGAGTTTGGGGGGATTGCGGATGATGCCCCAGGCGAGGGCGACGTTTTTGCGCCCCTGGCGCTCGACGATGGCCCAGCCGGTATTGCGCAGGGCGGGGTCGATGGCGAGGACGCGGGGGGGGCCGCTGGTGTTGGGGGGAGGGAGCATCCCGGCAGGCCCGGGGGCGGGGGGCGAGGGGGGATTTTGCTCCCAGAGGACGGCCGGGGTTGGCTTGGGGGGCCGGGTTTTTTTAGCGGCGGGGAGAGCGGGCATGGGGAGAGAACTAGATACCACTGGAAAGCGCGGCACCAAGTCCAATCCGCGGGGCGGCGCGGCTCAGGATGGCCGACGGTAGCGGCGGCCGGGCGATTGGCGGACGAGGCGGCGAATTTCGAGGCGCATCAGGGCGGTGGCCACCTCGGAGGCGGTCAGGCCGCTGGAGGCGATGAGGTCGTCGATGGGGCGCTCTTCCGGGCCCAAGGCATCCCAGAGGAGGCGCTCGCCTGGGCTGAGGTCGGGCGGGGGGGCGAGGGTCGATAGGGGGGCCGCATTGGGGGTGGCGGGGAGGAGGAGGTTGAGGTCGTCGAGGATATCGGCGGCGTCGAGCACGAGGCGGGCGCCATTTTGGATCAGCTTGTTGCAGCCGAGGGAGCTGGGGCGGTCGATCGGGCCGGGCACGGCATAGACGCTGCGGCCTTGGTCGGCGGCGTTGTTGGCGGTGATGAGGGCGCCGCTCCAGGCGGGGGCTTCGACGACGAGGAGGCCGCTGCTCCAGCCGCTGACGATGCGATTGCGCTGGGGGAAGGTTTGTTTGTCGGGTTCGGTGAGGAGGGGGAATTCGGAAACCACGGCGCCGTGGCCGCTGGCGATGCGTTCCGCGAGGGCGGCATTTTCGGGCGGGTAGAGCCGGGCCAGGCCGGAGCCGATGACGGCGATGGTGCGGCCCTTGGCGGCGACGGCGCCTTCGTGGGCGGCGGTGTCGATGCCGCGAGCTAGGCCGCTGAGGACGGTGACGCCGGCGTGGGCTAATTGGAAGGAAAGCTTGCGAGCGGCGGTGAGTCCGTAGGTGGTGGCGCGGCGGGAGCCGACCACGCCGATGGCGAGGCGGTCCCTGGGGAGAATTTGGCCCTGGACGTAGAGGAGGAGTGGGGGGGCGTGGATTTCCCGCAGGGGGGCGGGGTAAAGGGGGTCGGCGTGGGTGAGGACGGAAACGCCGAGGTCGCGGATGCGGGCGAGTTCGGCGCTGAGGTCGACTTCTTCCTGCCAGCGGCGCAAGAGGGCGGCAGTTTCGGGGCCGATGCCTTCGACGCGGCGGAGGGTGTCGGCGGGTGCTGTGAGGACGGCGGCGGGGGAACCGCAGGCGTCAATGAGGCGGCGGGCGCGGACCGGCCCGACGGTGGGGAGCATATTGAGGGCAATGAGGGCCTCCAGGTCAGTCATGGGAGTGGTCCTATCTATTTTTGGGGTGGCGGCGGAGATCGGCGGAGGTGAAGGCGGTTTGGAGCCACTGGACCTGGGGTTTTTGGCCGGGGAGGAGGAGGACTTCGACGACGTCGAAGCGCCAGGGCGGGGCGGCGGGCAGCCGGAGCAATTTGAGGTAGGCGAGGGCCCCGCGCGAGATCAGGGCTTGTTTTTCCGGGGTGACGGCGGCGGCGGGGCGGCCGAAGGCGGTGGAGGTGCGGGTTTTAACTTCCACGAAGGCGAGGACGGGGCCGTGGCGGCAGACGAGGTCGACTTCTCCGCCTTGGGGGCCGCGGTAGTTGCGGTAGAGGATGCGGCAACCGCGGGAGTAGAGCCAGCGGGCGGCGACAGCTTCGCCGCGGCGGCCGACCGCATCTTTATTAGGGATGGGGTCGCTCGGAGAAGTCCAAGGCGAGTTGAGCAACGGGCTGAAACGACCAGCGATGATGCGGAGAAGGTCCATGTTGCTGGAGGGCGGAAAGGTGCGCGGCGGTGCCGTAACCCTTGTGGCGGGCAAAGTGATAGTGGGGCAAAACGGCGTCGAGCGCAAGCATGAGGCGGTCGCGCTGCACTTTGGCGATGATGCTCGCGGCGGCGATGCTGAGGCTGAGGGAGTCGCCGCGCACGATGGCTTGCTGGGGCCAGGGGAAATCCCGGACGGGGAGGCCGTCGATGAGGACCATGTCTGGGCTGGGGGGGCCGAGGGCGGCGACGGCGCGCTGCATGGCGAGGTGGGTGGCGCGGAGGATGTTGAGGTGGTCGATTTCGGCCGGGGAGGCGAGGCCGGTGGCGAAGCGGATGCGGGGGTTTTGGGTGAGTTCTTCGTAGAGGCGCTCGCGCTGGGCGGGGGGGATTTTTTTAGAATCGTCCAAGCGCGGGTGGTGGAAGTCGTCGGGGAGGAGGACGGCGGCGGCGAGCACGGGACCAGCGAGGCAGCCGCGGCCAACTTCGTCGACGCCGACGATGCCGCGGCAGCCTTGGAGGCGGTGGGCTTGTTCGAAGAGGAGGGTGGGCATCGGAGAGTGGGCAAACGAAAACCGCACGCCCTGAGGGGGGCGTGCGGTTGAGAAAAAGGGGAGAGCGGGAGGCTAGGGGATTAGCGGCGCGGGGCTTCCTTGACGGTCACGGCGTCCTTGCCGACGCGGCTGCGCAGGTAGTTGAGCTTGGCGCGGCGGACTTGGCCGCGCTTGGTGACTTCGATTTTGGAAATGAGGGGGCTGTGGAGGGGGTAGACGCGCTCGACGCCTTCGCCGTAGCTGAGTTTGCGCACCGTGATGGACTGGCTTTTGGCCCGGCCGCCCTTGCCGATGATGATGCCAGCAAAAATCTGGATGCGCTCTTTGCCGCCTTCGACGACTCGGTTGTGGACCTTGACGGTGTCACCGACGTTGAGTTCGGTGGTGTCGGGCTTCATCTGCTCACGTTGGATCTTCTCGAGGATGTTCATGGCGGTGGGGCGGTAGGGCGGTGGAAAAGTGCGGGCGGGGCCTGTAGGCTGATGGAGACAGGATTTAAACAGGATATAGACGAAACAACCCGCCGCTACAAACAGGCAGGGGGTCCCAGAAAGGGAAGGCGGTCCTAAACGACGCTCATGGCGGGCGCAACGGAAATCTTCCAGTTTGCCGGAGTTTGAGCCGTGGGCGAGCGGGCCAGAAAAGGGGGTGCGGCGCAAAGGGGGCGCGAAATGGGATTGATTTGCCGGGATTGGCTCGTAGTCTGCGACCCCTGAAGTGCGGTCTGCCGCGGCTTGCAGGTGCTGGCTGCTCTCGGCTGAGAGCAGCAGCTGTTTTCACCCATAACCTCACGGATTCACCTCCGCCTGCCATGTCCGATCCAGAACCCATCGACCTCTCCCAGTTGCAGAACCTGAACCTCGCGCCCGACTGGGTTGGCGATCTGCAAAAGCGGGAAATGGCCCCCGGCGAAGTGGTGTGGGGCCGGGCCCCAGATCACGAGCGGGAGTCGCGCGGCGGCGGCTTCGGCTTTGGCACCGGCGGCAAAGGCGGCCCCCGCCGCGAAGGCGGCGGCTTCGGCGGGCGCAGCGATTTTAATCGGCAGGACCGCGGCGGCCCACCGCGCGGTCCGCGCCCCGACGACCGGGGCCCGCGGCCCGCAGGTCCGCGCTCCGACGACCGCGGTCCGCGGCCCGCAGGTCCGCGGCCGGACGACCGGGGCCCGCGGCCCGACCGCCCGCCTGGGGACCGCGGCCCGCGGCCGGGAGGCCCACGTTCTGAGGACCGGGGCCCGCGCCCAGGGGGGCCACGGCCCGACGACCGGGGCCCACGGCCCGGTGGCCCGGACCGCCGCGGCGGCGGGCGGCCTGATTTTCGGGGAGACGATCGCCGGGGCGGATCTGGGCGCTTTGAGGATCGGCCCTATATTGAGCCCCTGGCGGGCTGGCGGGTGCGCCTTTTTGCGGAGCCGAAATCGCTGGAGGCGATTACGCGGCAGGTGAAAGCGTCGGGGCGGGCGTACCCCGTTTTCGAGTTGGGGCGGCTATTTTTGGCTGGGCGGGACCGTTATGTGGTCAATTTTTCGCGGCTCCCGGCGCCGCAGGTGCCGCGGGGTCCGAAGGGGGCTGCGGTGCCGGAGGTGGAGCCGCTGGGCGGACCGGAGCACCTGTTCCACGTGCCCGCGGACGGTTCGCTTTGGCTGAGCCGGGATGAGGCCATCCGCCACATCTTGCACGGCCCCTCGCTGCAGCAGTATTACCGGCGGGAGACGATCAGCGTGGATCCGCCGAAGGGCATCTTCACGGCGGTAGCGGTGTGCGGATTCTCGGGGGAAATCCTCGGGCCGCCGAATCACCACTCGTTTCAGACCACGGTGGCGCGGCTGCACCGGGAGAAATTTTACAACTTGCCGCTGGACCGCTACAAGTCGCGGATCCGCAGCGAAAAGGACGAGGCCTTGGTTGCCAAATGGCTGGAAGGGCAGAGCAGCGCGCAGGTTTACGTGCCTTTGAGTCCCCGCGAGATGGCGGAGCAGGCGGCGGCGCCAAAGGCGACCCCAGCGCCCGCCCCGCCCGCGGAGGCGGAGGCCCCGGCGGAAGTGGTCCCGGCCGATGAGGCGAGCGAAGCAGTGGCCGCGAGCGAGGCTCCGGCGGAGTCCGCTGGGGAAGCGGCGCCGCAAGCGGTGGAAGCGCCGGAAGCGGATGTTCCTGCGGGGGAAGCGTCCCCAGCGGTGGAGTCCGAGGGCGAAGCCGCTCCGGCGGAGGAAGTGGCTCCGGCGGCCGAGCCCTTGCGGACGCAGGCGGCCATGGAGGCCCACTTCATGGAGCACCACGCCGCGCACGCGGTGAAGGCGGTGAGTCGGGTTTCGGTGCCGGGCAACATCCCAGGCAGGCTTCTGGCCCCCCCTTTGCTGGCCTTGCTGCGCATGGAAGTGGAGCAGCAGCAGCGCTTCCCCATGCAATTAGTTCAGGACTTGTGCCGCGATCTGGAAAAGGAAAGCCTGAAGTTCTTCAAGCGGGACAAGAAGGCGACTTTCGTCTGCCGCACCCGCCCGCACTTTATCGAGGACGAGTCCCACCTCTCGCCGCGCCTGCGCAGCATTGTCGGGGTGGTCAAAGCCAACCCCGGAATCACGGTCCCCAAGCTGGTCTCCACCCTAGCCCCCCACGTGGAGGCTCCGGCCGCCAAGGCGCCCAAGCCGACGGAAGGCGCCCCAGAACCAGGCGCCCCAGAACCGGTCGCCGCGGAAGTGGCGGCCGAACCCGTCCCGGCGGCTGTGGAAGCGGCCCCGGCTGCGGAAGTGCCCGCAGTGGAGGTCCCGGAAGCGGTGGCCGCATTCGTGGCCGAAGCGCCTGCCTCCGTGGAAGTGGCCCCCGCGGCTTCTCCGCAAGGGGTGGAAACGCAGGACTCGGCACAAACCTTGATTTTGAGCGAGGTGGTGCCTCCGGCGGCAGAACCCGCAGCGGCGCCTGCCGCAGCGGAGCCTGCGGCGGTGGAGCCCGCTGGGGCAGAGCCTGCTGCGGCAGGAGAGGGCGGTCGCGGCCGCCGGTCCAGGGGCCCGCGCAAGCCGGCCGCGCCGACCGGTCCGCCGACACCGCTTACCGCCGAAGAGATTGTCGTCCTGCAGGACCTGCGCTGGTTAGTGCAGGAAGGATATGTCACTGAATACGCCAGCGGGGAGCTCCAGGTGCTGGGGCGGGCCCCTCAGCCCCCCATGGAAAAGAAGGTCCGCCCAGAGGCGGCGCCCGGGCGGGCGCCCCGCGCGGCGGCCGAGGGCCCGGGAGGTCGGAAGGCCCCCGCTGGGGAGGCGCCTGCGGGCGCCGCTGCCGAGTCCGCTGCCGCTGCCGAGCCCGCCGTGGGCGGCGATGCCGTGGTTTCCGAGGGGGCGCTAGCGGCGGCGGAGGCGACTCCGGTGGCGGAAGCTCCGGCGGTGGAAGTTCCGGAGGTGGCGGAGGTGGCGCTGGCCGTCGAAGCGCTGGCTCCGGCTGGGGAGGCTGTGGCGGCGGAGGAAAGCGCGGCCGGGGAAGCGTCCACGGATGCCGCGGCGGAGTAGGCCGCGGCGGGCCGCTGGGGTACTGAGCGGGGCCGTGGCGCCCCCTTTATTTCCGCGAGGGAAAAGGGGGCGCTGGCGGAGGCGGCGCCAGGTTGCCCTGGGGCGGCGGCTGGGAGGGAGTGGAAAAGGCGGAAATGGCACGTTGAAGGTCGGGGCGGGAGGGGCGAATGCTGGGCTTCGCCCCATGCCGCCAGATCCTGTTCCCTCGCCTGAATGCTTTGCCGTCGAAGCCCCCGCCAAGATCAATTTGTGGCTGCGCGTGCTGGGGCGGCGGAGCGACGGTTTTCATGAAGTGGAAACGCGCCTGGCGCCGGTGGGACTGAGCGACCGGCTGAGTTTGCAGCGGGATGAGGCCTTGGGTGCGGGGGAGATTGCCTTGAGTTGCGACGACCCCACGGTGCCGGGGGACGAGTCGAATTTGGTGGTGAAGGCGATGCGGGCGCTGGAGGCGACGACGGGGCGCCTGCCGGGGCTGCGCATCCATTTGGAGAAGCGGATTCCGCACGGGGCGGGGCTGGGGGGCGGGAGCAGCGATGCGGCGGCGGCGCTGCGCTTGGCGGAGGCGGCCTTGGGCTTGGATTTGCCGCCTGGGGCGCTGCAGGCGGCGGCGGCGGCGGTGGGTTCGGATGTGCCGTTTTTTTTGCTGGGACAAGTGGCGGATGCGCGCGGCCGGGGGGAGCAGGTGGTGGCGGTGCCCGCATTTACGGCGGCGGCGCGGCTGTTGCTGGTGAAGCTTCCCTTTGGGGTCTCTACTCCTTGGGCCTACCGCCAGTGGAGAGATTCCCTGGAGCTGGATGGGCTGCCGTACGGGCCGCAGGCGAGCGAGTGGGGGGAGTTGCGCAATGATCTGGAGCGGCCCGTGTTTGAGAAATACCAGGTGCTGGGGCACTTGAAGGCGGCGCTGCTGGGGGCCGAGGGGGTTTCCGCGGCCCTGATGTCCGGGAGCGGCTCCACGGTTATGGCCTTTCTGCAGGAGGGAGCGGACGCCGCGGCGGCCCGGGCCGCGGTGTACGCCGAAGTGGGCGCTGAAGTGCAGCTTTTTGAAACCGAGTTGGCCCCTGGGCTGCGACCGATTCAGCGGGGCCGCGCGCAAGCGGCGTTGCGCTGGGGGCATTTTGGCGGTTAGTTGAAGTGGCGGCGCCTCCTTTTTATTCACCTTTCATGCCTCTTTCTTCCTCATCTCAGGACTGGGCGGCGCTGCAATGCGGCGCCTGCGGCACCCGCATGAAAGTGCCCAGCGTCTCCGCCCAAGCCACCCGCCTGCTTTGCCCGCACTGCCGAACCCCAGTAAACGGGGCCCCGGGCGGGTCCGAGGGCGCGGAATTTCGCCCCGGCCCCCTGCCGCCGCGCTCCCCTGCGGTGGACCCCTCGTTTCCCAGCCTCCCCCTGCGGGAAAGCCCAGTCCTCCAGGGCCGCACCTTTTCCGAGGGCCCGCGGCCAGGGGCCGAAGCGCCGCGGGAGTCGCGGGAGTCGCCAGGGTTGCACCCCGAATTCGACGGCCGCCCCGCGGCGGCCCCAGAGCCGGGCGGGGACGCCATGCAGCCCCACCGGCCAGAGCAGCGCCGCCGGGTGAAGATCAAAAAGCGCAAGGCCAAGCCGCCCCCGCCCCCTCGCTGGATTGAATTGACGGACTGGGACCAGCGGGATTGGGCCCAGCTTCCCGAAGCTGAGGTCGCCGCCGACCCCTGGGTTGAGGCCCAACCGCTCCCAGAGGACCGCGTTTCCAAGGGGCAGGAGCGGGAGTATCTCGTCGAGTCCGTGGAAGAGGCAGATGGCCAGACCCGCACCACCAAAAAGCGGGTGCGCCGCCGCCGCCTGCTGATCGGGGCCCGCTTAGTCTTTCAGCGCCTGATCGCCCTGTCGCGCTACCTCACGGCCGCGCTGGCCTTGCTGGTGACGGGGATTGCGCTCTACGGTTTCCACGTGCTGCGGCAGCGCTCCCAGGCGCCTCCGCCCGCGGCCGCGGAAGCGCCGATCGATCGCTCGGTGCTCACCAGCGAAGACGCGCGGCGGGCCGAGCAGGCGGTGCGCCAGTTCCTCGCCGCGGAGGGCATCGAGGCCAAGCTGGCCCTGGTGCGCCAACCCGAGCGCATCCGCCCGCTGATGCAGCGCTGGTACCGGGATGGCCGCTCCGCGGGGGCGGCGGCAGCGGGCGAGCCCAGCTTGCGGGACAAGCGGGGCGGCGATGTCGGCAGCACTGGCTACTACGTTCTCTTGGCGATGCCTGTTTACGTGCCCGACCCGCTCAACCCCGGGAGCACCTACGAGGAGATGACCTTCTTTGCAGTGGAGGAAATCAGGAATGGGTCCAGCAGCACTTATTTAGTCGACTGGGAGACCTCAGTTGGGTATCAGGAGCTTCCCCTGGAGACTTTTAAGGGCACCATGCCGCCCGAAGCCTACCCATTCCGCATCTACATGAAGGCTGACACCTACTACAACCACGGCTTTAGCGAGCTGGAGTGGCAGTGCGTCGCCCTCTACTATCCAGGCCGCGACTTCCACCTCTACGGCTACATCAGCCGCAGCACCCGGGATGGCCGCGAGATGCTTCCGCTGGTCGAGGGTGGGCGGCGCGCTGGCATCATCGCCGACCTGGTTTATCCGCCCAATCCCGCTTCGCGCGATCAGGTCATCGTGAAGCGGATGCGCTATCCCTCGTGGTTTTTTGCCAAGGCGGAAGACGCTGCCGCCCTCGAGGAGCCGGGCGCCAAGTCTAATAAGGCAATTCAATCTAACTGAAAATATTTTTAGCTATGGCTCACCCGCACGATCCTTCCGCTTCGGATAAAGCTCCCGCCGTCCCTGCGGCCCCGGGTCCGGCCGTCTCCAAGGCAGGGCTTTCCCCGCGGGCTCCGCGCGGGGCCAGCTTTGAGCAGAACCCGCTGAGCGGGCCGCGCCCTAGCGCCGGGGCCGGGGAAAGCGCTGGCCCGGCCGCCCTCGACGACGGGCTCCGGGTGCGGGAGGCGTTGCGCCGGGTCGTGGAAGACGGCGACAGCTTGAAGGAAGCGGCGCGGGACTTGCAGGTGGCGCCCAGTTCGGTGGCCGAATGGCGGGCGCGCTATCAAGCTCTCTTGGAGGAGGAGGGAGCCCCGCTTTTTGAAGTGGGGCAGGGGCCGAAGGACTCTGATCTCACCCAGATCCCAGAGGTCGCCCGCGAGCTTTTTTCGGACAACTGGGAGCGCTTGGTTGCAGATACGGAGAGCAGCCAGGCCGCTCTGAAACAGAGCCCTCGCCAAGTTTTCTTGCAGACCTCCCGCCTCACTTCGTGGCTCTATCAAGACGGGCAACTGGACCGCAGCGTGTTCGCCGGGGTGGTTATCGGGGCCGTGGTCCTGGGGCTGCTCGGTTCCTTTTTAATGCGCGCGCGCCAGCCTGCGGCCGCAGTGGCGGTGGCTCCCGAAGCCGTGGTGCGGGGCGATTTGCTGATCGAGGAAGCGGCGGTGGCGGCCCAGGCCTTTTTTAAGGCGGAGAACTGGAAGGAGCGCCTCCAGTATGTGCGGCAACCGGAGGCTGTCACCGGCATGATGGAGGCCTATTACCAAAACCATCCGGACGGCCCAATCAACGATGCGGCCCTCGCCTTGGGCATGCCGGATGGCCATGTGGTCAATTTGGGCTACGATATACCTTCGCTGGGGCGCGCGCATTTTCTCAGCCTCGTGAAGTCCAAGGGGCGCTACCTGGTGGATTGGGAAAGCGGTTCGCTCTATCAAGAGTCTAATTTAACAGCCCTCCGCGAGGCCCGGTCCGCCGAACCGACCCGCGTCGCGGTCACCCTGGCGCGCCGCGAGGACCAAAAGTACCACAACTACGCTTTCAGCGACGAGAGCCGCTGGGTTTGCTATCAACTGGGGTACCCAGGAATGAAGTTGAGCCTCTACGGCTACGCCGCCAAGGGATCGCCCCTAGCCGTGGAGTTGGACGACCTGCTTGGCGTGTTAGACAAGCACGCCGCGGTGCTGGAGGTGCGCTACCCGGCGGGAGCCGCGGTGGACAATCAGGTGGAAATCATCAGCCTGCTCCGCGGAGAGTGGGTGCCGCGGGAATCGTGAGCCCCGCGCCGGAGGGCGGCGGTCGGGGGAGGCTCTTTCATGCAAAAAGCGCTCGAAAACAAGCGTGAGGCCATTCCCCCAGCGCACATCTCTAGCGGTGCATACCTGCGCGGCTTTGCGGGAGTGCCTAGCGGCAGATGAGTGGCAGGGGGCTCTGCCGGGCGAGGTGGATTTGTGTCGGCGCTTTCAGGTGAGCCGGGCCACCCTGCGGGCGGCTCTAGCGATTTTGCAAGGCGAGGGTCTGCTGCGGGTGACTCAGGGGCGGCGGCGCGAAATTGTGGGGGGGGCTCCGCAGGCCATGCAGGGATCGGCGCGGCCCGAGCGGGTGGTGCTGCTGAGCCCGGTGCCACACGCGGGACTAACTACTTCCAAACTGCTGTGGATCGACGAGTTGCGCGGGCAGTTGGGGGCGCAGGGGGTGCCGCTGGAGTTTGTGCTCAGCGCGGCCGCGGGGCGGGCGCGGCCCGGTCGCGTGCTGCGCGACCTGGTGTCCCAACACCGCGGGGCAGCTTGGGTCTTGCTGCGCGCCACGGCGCAAATGCAGCAGTGGTTTGCCGGGCAGGGCCTTCCGGCGGTAGTCGCGGGCTCGCGCTGCGACGGAGTGGCTTTGCCAGGGGTGGATATCGACTACCAAGCGGCCTGCCGCCACGCCGCGGGCCGCCTCATCGCGCGCGGCTGTACCTGCCTCGGGCTAGTGGTGCCGCGCAGTTTGTTGGCGGGCGACCGGGAAAGCGAAATTGGCTTTCAGGCGGGGGCCGCGGGATGTCCGGTCCGAGTGGCCCGGCACGATGGGAGCCCGGATGGGCTGTGTCGCGCGCTGGAGTTGATGATGAAAGAAAACCCCGCGCCGCAGGGATTGCTAGTCTGCCATAGCACCCACGCGGTGACAGCGCTAGGGCACCTGATCTATCACGGATGGAAGGTGCCCCAGCAGGTTAAGCTGATTGCGCGGGACGACGATCCCTTTTTAGAACACGTGGCTCCGCTGCTCAGCCGCTACGCCTTGGAGGCGGAGACCTATGCCCGACACGTGGCGCGGCACCTGCGGCGCTGCCTGGAAGGAGCGGCCCCCGCCGGTCGCATGGACCTGCTGCTGCCGCAGTTTCGCCAGGGAAAAACGGGCTGAGGGCCGGGCGACTTGTTCAAAAAAAGGACATGTTGCGCCATCTGGTGCGGGCCAGTCCTTCTGCTGCATGGTGGGACAAATCTAATCCTAACTATGAAACTGACATCGCTATCTTTTGTTCTGTTGGCCGCGGTTTCGGCCCCGGCGTCCACCGTGCTGGTGGACAACACCCTTGCGGCCACGATCGCCTCTGGGGATCGGGCCAATATTCGGGGCTTTGCCTTCCGCCCGGCGGCGGGGGGCGCGGGTCCCGCCGAAGTGCTGACGCAGGAGGTGGGGCTGCTCTCCCTGAGCTTGCACCGCCCCGGTTTCAACGACGCCACTACTCCGCTGCTGGGCTCGGCTTCGGGACAAATCACCGACGCCAGCGCTCCGGTCTACCTCAAGTTGTATAGCTCTTTCACGGGCGGCACCGCGGCGGGAGATTTGGGGACCTTCTTGGGAGCGTCGAGCAACGGCATTTCCTGGAGCGAGGTCGACGCCATCAATGGAGCGGGAGTTAGCGCGGCCACCGCGGCTCCCTTTGAATCCTATACCTACAATTTTTCCTCCGTCGCCCTAGATAAGGATACGACCTATTGGGCGGTGTTTTCGGAGACCGCCGACAGCAGCGCCGATGTGGCCAATTTCCGACTGATCGTGGAAGCGGGCGCGGGGACGGCGGGCACGGGCTACTTGGCGGACACCGTGCAAGTGAGGGACACGAGCGGGGTGGCCCGGGACTGGGGGGTCTACTTTACGGCGACGGTCCACACTGTGCCCGAGCCCTCGGGGACGTTGTTGGGAGTCCTTGCCGGATCCTATTTGGTGCTGCGGCGCCGCCAGCGCTAGGCTGGGTCCGCGCCTCGCCCAACCGCGGAAGCTTCCTAACTACTAAAGACTATTGCTGTGAAGTCGTCACTTGCTTTTACCTTCTGGGTGGCGGCGCTGGGCTGCTGGGCGGCGGCGCCGCTGCAGGCGGACGTGGTGGTGGCGGACTACCGCGCGGGGGCTGTTGGGGCCGCCCCCGACCCGGCTACTCAGGGATGGGTGGCGGGGTTGCCCACGGCGGATGGGGCCAATTTTCAAAGTCTGGGGCTATCCCCGGATGGGGCGAGCGGGTGGAATGCCTGGCGGATGCTGGACAACAGCAGCAGCGCGGGGCAGTTCCTCACCTGGAATCGGGCGTTTACGGAACAGGAACACCTCGAGGCCTACGACAAGGGCTGGAACCTGCGGGCCCGGCTTCGCGCGGCCGACCCAGTGGCGGGCAATGCCGGGGGCAACGCGGTGGTCTTGCTCTACGGCAACAATTCTCAAGCGCCCGCCGGGACCGCGCGGCGCTTTATTCTTTTCCTGGATGTCAATGCCGCCGGGTCCCTGGTGGCCTCGCTGGCGGGCGGCCCCACCGTGACCCTCGCTGGGGTGGATGCCGCGCGGTACCACGTGCACGAATTTGAATTCGACGGAGCTTCTAAAACGGCGAGCTACTTGGTGGATGGCGTGGTCAAAGCGACCGGCTATGCTGGCACTGGGGCTAACTTCAACGGATTGCAGTGGGGCACTGGTTCCTCGAGCGGCCGGGGCGATGGCTATTGGAACGAGGTTCGCTTCAGCATCCGCGAGGCCCTCAGCGCGCCCAGCTTGGTCACCAGTCCCCTGGGTCAGACGGTGCAAACCGGACAGAGTTTCACCCTAACGGGTGCTTTCGGTGGGGTGGTCACGTCCTATGAATGGCTCAAGGATGGCTTTGCGGTGGAGGGTGGCACGGGTCCTTCTCTAACTATTCCATTTGCCTTGGCTGGGGATGGGGCGAGCTACGTGCTGCGGGCGTCCAATGGGGCGGGCTTTAGCGACAGCGAGGCCGCAGTGGTAGTGGTGGCGCCGGACACGGTGCCGCCCGCGGTGCGGGCCCTGGAGGTGTCCCTGTTCGCCTCGCGCCTGCGGCTAGAGGTGTCGGAACCTCTGGATGAGACCACGGCCCTGGACCCGGCGCGCTATGGTGTTTCCGGCGGGGTGTCGGTGGAGTCGGTGGTCAAGGTCAACGACTTCACCTACGACCTAGCGGTCACTCCGCGGCCGACCGCGGGGGCAACCTATGAAGTTAGTTTCCGGGGATTGCAGGACTTGGCGGGCAATGCCTTGGCGGGAGCCGTGGCGAGCGCACGGGCGGCGTCGGGATTCCCCCTGATGGCCCAACTGGTGGCGGCCTTTTCGGGCGGGACGGCCGAGGCCCACGCGCTGGATGGAATCACGTGGCGGGACGGATCGGGAAATGGGAACCACGCGCGCAGTCCCGGGGTCTCGAATGGGGTGCCGCTGCGGCGGCCGAGCCTGGTTCCTGCGGGACTCAAGGGGCTGGACACGGTGGCTTTTAGTCGGAGCCGCCAACAATTTCTGGCGATTCCAGGGGCCACCGCGACGGGATTGGAGGGATCGGACTACACCTTTTTTATGGTGGCCAAGCCGACCGCGAGTCCGGCGGCCGGGCAGTTTCCCAACCTGCTGCGGCATCAATCCGATTTCCACGCAGCCAACTGGGGGGCGTATTTTTTCGCAGGCAACAGCGCCACCGGCAACCAGGCGGCCCTAGTGGTGAGCGCGCGCAACGGCTCGGGCGGGGAGGTGCCTTGCTTTGTGAGTCCGGTGGCTTTTGGGGGCTGGATGATCCTGAGCGCCCAAGTGGCGGGCAGCGCGGGGACTAGCCTGGGCCGACAGGAGGACCCCGCGGCGGTGCCGAGATTGACTCGCCAGGGCAGTGCGGCGGGGAGTTTGCGCTTTGGATCGGCTCCCCGGGCGACGTATCTGGGGCGCAGTCCGGCGGGCGATGGGAGCAATGATTCCTACGATGGAGAAATGGCCGAGGTGCTCATTTACGCGGGTGCTTTGGACGAGGGGGAGCGGGCGGGCGTGGAGCGGTATTTGCGGCAGCGCTATTTTGCGGCGGAGGTCCCTCAGATTGCGCTGGAATCGCTTCCTAACGGAGATTTAGAGGTCCGCTTTTCCGGCCAGCTCGAGCACTCCGTGGACTTGCAAAGCTGGGCTCCGCTGGGGGCGAGCAGTCCCTGGGTGGTTCCCGCCGAGGCGCGCCGGTTGCGGGAGTATTTTCGCGCCACTGCGCCCTGACTAAATTATTGTATGCGACTTCGGTATTGGATACGGCTGGCGCTCGGGGCCATGGGGTTGGGGTCGGCGGGGGCGCGCGAGTGGGCGGCAGACTACCAGGCCGGGTTGGCAGGGAATCCGGCCCAGGCGCCATCGCCGACGGCGGCTGGTTGGGTAGAGGGCCAACCGAGCAGCGACGTGTCAAATTTCGCCAGCGCGGGGCTCTCGCCCGATGGAGATAGCGGCTACAACGGGTGGCGGATGCTGGACAACAGCAGCGCGACCTCCCAGTTCGCCACGTGGAGCCGGACCCTGACGGCGGCGCAGCACAGCAGCGCGGCGGCGCGCGGTTGGCGATTGGCGGCCCGCTTGCGGGTAGCAGATCCGGTCGCTTCTAACGGAGGTGCTAACAGCGTGGTCCTGCTTTATGGGAACAACGCGGCGAAGCGCTGGGTACTTTTTTTTGATCTCAATGCCGCGGGGCAGATCGTGGTCACTCTGGTGGGCGGGCCCACCGTGGTGCTGGCGGGGGTGGAGGCAGCGTGGCCGCACGAGCACCAATTGGTTTACGATGCCGCGAGCGGCACGGCGTCTTATTGGGTCGATGGGGTTAGCAAAGCGAGCGGCTATGCGGGCACGAGCGGGACCTTTAATGGGGTGCAGTGGGGCACTGGGTCGAGTGGGGGGCGCGGGGAGGGAATCTGGAACAGCGTCTCGCTGGTGATTGAAGATCCTCCGGCTCCCTCGGCGCCAGTGGCGCGGCAGCACCCGATTTCGCAGAGCGTTGCCGAGGGCGGGCGGGCGGTCTTCAGCGCGGCCTTCAGCGGGTCGTCCCTCGCCTATCAATGGTTTCACAACACGGTGGCGGTGGCTGGCGGGGTGGGGCCGACGCTGGCGCTGGAGCCGCTGGCAGTCCAGCAGGGGGGCGACTATTGGTGCCGGGCCACCGGCGCTGGGGGGAGCGGCAGCACGGAGTCGGCGGCGCTAGAGGTGCTGCGGGATTCCGGGGGTTTGGACTTGACGGAGTTTATGGCGGAAAACGACCACGGGGGGCGCGACGGCGACGGCGACCAGAGCGACTGGATAGAGATCGGCAACTCTGCGAGCGCGCCGCGGAGTACGGCGGGGTGGTTTCTAACGGATGATCCCAACTTGCCGACCAAGTGGGCCCTGCCCAGCATGACCTTGGCGCCGGGCGGGTTTCTCCAAGTGTGGGCCTCGGGAAAAAACCGCCGGGAGGCCGCGGGCGAGCTGCACAGCAACTTTTCGCTCAACCGGGCGGCGGGGCACTATGTGGCCCTGGTGCGGCCGGATTTGAGTTTGGCTAGGGCTTATCGCTATCCTGAGCAGTGGGCGGACTGCAGTTTTGGGCGCGGCGCCGGGCAGGCGGGGTGGGACCAATTCTTTTTGGTGGCCAGCCCAGGGGCCCTGAATGTGGACGGGCGGCAGCGGGTTAAAGATGGGGTGGTTTTCGGGCCGCCACCGGGGCCGTTTCGCGGGAGCGCGGCGGTGAGCGCGGCGGTGGAGCCCGGGGAGGGGGTGCTGCGGTATGCGACGGACGGGAGCCTGCCCAGCTGGGAGAGCCCGGCCTGGAGCGGGCCGCTCTTGATATCAGCTAGTACGCTACTGCGGGCGGCGGTGATTTTTCCGGGGGAGCGGCACGGGGCGACGGCCACGGGGGCCTATTTGCGAGTGGCGGCGGACCTGGAGGCCTTTGTTTCGCCCTTGCCGCTGGTGGTATTGAGCAACCACGGGGCGGGAGCGGTGCCGGGCATCAGCGCGCGGGGACCGAATGGGGATGGCTCGCAGGTGACGGCGGTGGCCCTGCAGGCGCAGAGCCTGGCGGTCTTAGACGCGGCCGAGGGGCCTACGGCGCTGAGTAGTCCGGTGGTGCAGCGGAGTCGCGCGGGGCTCAAGGTGCGCGGAAGCAGTTCCTTCACCTTTGCGGAGAAGAGCTACAGCTTGGAGACTTGGGGCGAGCGCGATGGGGCGGGGCGCGACGTGGCGCTGCTGGGGATGCCGGAGGATTCCAGCTGGGTGCTCTATGGGCCGGATCCGGCGCAGTTCGACAACACCCTGATGCACAATTCAGTGGCTTTTGCCCTGGCGCGGCTGGGGGGATTTCCGGCTCCGCGCTATCGCTTCGTGGAGCTGTTTTTAAATAGCGGGGGAGACTTGCGCCTAGCGGACCACCGGGGGCTAGCCCTTTTGTTGGAAAAGCCCTCGCGGGGCAAAGAGCGAGTGGATTTTGCGGCCCTAAGCGCCGACGGCCGCCAGGGGGGCTGGATGGTGGGCATCGACCGCATGGATGCGCTCCCCGCGGGGTCGGGGTTGGAGCGCGGGGCGCCGCGCCATTTTCACACCGCGGGGCCGGACCGCCTACTGCAGAGCCCGGACGACAACCCGCGCGGCTTTCAGGGCATCACCACGCCGGGCGGGGCGGGCAGCGGCAGCGGGGTGAGTCCGGCCAACGATGATCAACCTAACTTTTATCATTCGTTTTTCAACTTTGCCTCACCCAATGGATGGGGGATCACGGGGGCGCAGCGGGCCGCGGTGGCGGGCGAGATGCGGGCGTTTGATGCGGCGCTCTATGGGCCCAGCTATACCGACCCGGCGGCGGGGTACTGGCCGCTGATCGACGCGGCGAACTGGGCGCAGCACCTCTTGCTGCAGACTTTTACCAAAAACCAGGATGCGATTGTATTGAGTTCCTATCTTTACCGGAAAGAGGCGGGGGCGCCGCTGCGCTGGGCTACGCTGTGGGATTTTGATCGCAGTTTTGACAAAAATATCAGCGGGGGCGCGGAGGCTGCGGCCAACCTGAACTGGGGTCACGATCGGTTATTTTACCGGCGCATGGTGACGGACCCGGCTTTCATCCAGGCCTACGTGGACCAATGGCAGGATCTGCGCCGGGTGCGCTTTTCGGATGCGGGGTTGACGGCGGTGGTCGATGGGCAGGCGGCAGAAATAACTGCGGTGGTGGCGGCGCGGAGCGGGCTGAGTGCGTCGGCGTGGAGCGCCAATCTGGCGGCCATGAAGGGGTGGATGGTGCAGCGGGCTCGGGCGATGGACGCGCTCTATCCGGCGGCGCTGGTGGCGACACATCCGGGCGGGGCGGTGCCTGCGGGCTTTCGCGTGGGATGGAGCGCTGGCAGCGGAACCACTTATTACACCACTGACGGAAGCGATCCGCGGAGCCACGGGGGGGCGGTGGCGGGCTCGGCGCAGGTCTACCGCGACCTGCTGGCAGTGGACGCTCCGCTGCGGCTGTTGGCGCGGCGCAAGGTGGGGTCGGCTTGGAGCGGCCTGTGGAGTGGGCAGTATTTTCCTCCGCAAGATCTGGCGGCGCTGCGCATCACCGAGGTGCACTATCATCCGCTGAGCCAGGGCGAACCGTGGGTGGATGGCGACGAGTTTGAGTTTATCGAGCTGCAAAATACCGGGGCGGTGGCACTGGACTTGAGTGGGCTGGCTTTTGTCGAGGGGATCGGCTATAGCTTTCCGCTGGGAACGGCGCTAGCGCCGGGGGCTTTTTACGTGGTCGGGCGGAATCCAGGAGTTTGGGCCCAGCGGTATCCCGGGGTGATGCCTAACGGTTTTTATGGGGATAAATTGCACAATGGGGGAGAGAGCTTGGTGTTGGCGCGGGGAGGGGAGGTGGTGTGCCGCTTGAGCTATGGGGACGGCGGGTCGTGGCGGGCGGAGGCGGATGGCGCGGGGGCCTCCCTGCAGCGGATTGCGGCGGCGGCCCCCGGGGAGGATGCGGCTGCCTGGACGGCGGCGGGGCCGACCCCTGGGGCGGCACTTTCCCTAGCTGATGAGGACGGGGATGGAATGGCCGACTATTGGGAAGTCCTGCAGGGATTTAGGCTGGGCGAGGCGGATGGGGCGGAGGATGCGGATGGAGACGGGGCGGCCAACGCGGCGGAGTATGGGGCGGGAACGGATCCGCGGGATGCGGCGAGTCGGTTTGCCTGGGTAGGGGTGGAGGGGAACCCGGGGAGCTGGCAATTTGCTGCGGTGGCGGGGCGGTCGTACAGCTTGCAGGTCAGCGCAGATTTGGCGACGTGGGAGATTGTCCGGCAGATCCCCGCGGGGCCGGTGAGCCGCTGGGAGGGTTTGGGGGATTTGCCAGGGGGATCGCGCCGGTACTATCGGGTAGTCACTCCGGGGGTGGCTCCCTAGTATGTAAGGCGGGCTTGCTTGCCCCTGCCTTTCTCTGCAGCATCTCTCTATGAAACCTTTTGCTCTATTTGGCGCGGCGCTTGGCTGGGTGCGGGGCGCGGCCTGGGCGGCGGCTCTGTTTGGAGGCTGCGGGGGCGCGGTGGGGGAGGGAGGGCGCTGGGGGCGGCTGGCGTCCTTGCCTGATTGGCTGGGCGTGGCGGGTCCCTTTGCGGGAGTTTCGGGCGGCGTTTTGTTGGTGGGCGGGGGAGCCAATTTTCCGAATCGGCCGCCGTGGGAGGGGGGAAGTAAGGTTTGGCAGGATCGGGTGTGGGCGCTGGAGCAGGCGGAGGGGGTTTGGCGGGAGGTGGGCAAGCTGCCGCGAGGGCTCGCTTATGGGGTGGCGCTAGCGGTGGGGGACGATTTGTGGTGCTTGGGGGGCAGCGATGCGGGGCGGCACTACGCGGAGGGTTTTTCTTTGCAGTGGCGGGATGGAAAACTGGCGGTGGAGGAAGTGCCGCGGCTGCCGATTCCGCTGGCCCATGCAGCGGGGGCGGTGGACCGAGCGGGGACGGTGTACGTGGCGGGTGGCGGCGAGGAACCGGGCGAGCAGCGGGCGAGCAATCGGGTTTTTGCCTGTGCCGTGGAGGGCGGAGGGCGCCGGTGGCGGGAGTTGCCGCCGCTGCCCGCGGCGCCGCGCTTTTTGGCGGCGGCGGCGGCGGAGGGCGAGGCTTTTTATGTGTTGGGGGGGGCGGCACTGGAGGAGCGGGAGGGAAAAGTGCGGCGGCGGCCCCTGCGGGAGGCGTGGCGCTATCGGGCGGAAGATGGCTGGAAGCGCCTAGCCGATATGCCGCACCCCGTGATGGCGGCGCCCTCGCCGGCGCCAGTGGCGGAGGTCCCAGGGCTGGCGGGGGCGCCGGGGCGCCGGTCGATTTTTTTGTTGGGAGGGGACGACGGATCGCGGGCGGGCGCGGCGCCGCAGGCGGAGCACCCGGGCTTCCCTCCGCGCAGTTGGCGTTATGATATAGCGGCGGACCGCTGGGAGGAGTGGGCGGCGGTGCCGGCGCCGCGGGCCACGGTGGCCTGCGCCTGGTGGGCGGGGCGATTTGTGCTGCCTAGCGGGGAGGTGCGGCCGGGAGTGCGCTCGCCGGAAGTGTGGACGCTTTCGTTTCCTGGCCATGAAGGGAAGGGTGCGCCATGAGGGCGGCGGCGCGGAGAGCTGCAGGGGCGGCGTCGGGGGCTTGGCTAGTGGTGCTGCTGCTGGTGCCAGTCGCTTTGCTGAATTACCTTGACCGGCAGATGCTGGCGTCGATGAAATTTTCCGTGATGGCTGGGGTGGGGGACATTGGGAGCGAGGCCAATTGGGGGAGGATGCTGGGGCAATTTAAGTGGGTGTACGCGGTGCTGAGTCCGGTGGGAGGGTATTTGGCGGACCGTTTTGGGCGGCGCTATACGATCTGCGGGAGTCTTTTTGCGTGGTCGGCGGTGACTTGGTGGACGGGTCAGGTGCAGAGCTACAGCGAACTGTTAACGGCGCGCTCGCTGATGGGGGTGAGCGAGGCGTTTTATATTCCGGCGGCGCTAGCGCTGATTGCTGACCACCACGTGGGGGCCACGCGGTCGCGGGCGGTGGGATATCACCAGATGGGGATCTACGCGGGGGTGATCATTGGGGGGTTTGGGGGCTATGTGGCGGATGCTCCGGCGCTGGGATGGCGCTGGGCCTTTGAGGCCTGCGGGGTGGTGGGGATGGCGTATGCGGTGCCGCTGTGGCTCGTGTTGCGGGAAGGGCCGCGGGCGGAGGCCGGGGGAGAGGCGAGGTCGCCGCTGGGGGCTTTGAGGGAGTTAGGTGGGAATGGTTCTTTTTGGTTGTTGGTGGCGTATTTTACGCTGCCGGCCCTAGCGGGATGGGTGGTGCGGGACTGGATGCCGGCGATTTTGAAAGCGGAATTTCACTTGGGGCAGGGGATGGCGGGGGTGTCGGCGACGCTGTATTGGCAGGTGGCGGCGATGCTGGGGGCGCTGGGGGGCGGGTGGCTAGCGGACCGCTGGATGCGGCGAACGGAGCGGGGGCGGATTTATGTAAGTGCGCTGGGGATGGGGCTGATCATTCCGGCGCTCTATGGGGTGGGGATGGCGCCTTCGACGGGGCAGCTTTGGGTGGCGGTGGCCTTTTTGGTGTTGTTTGGGCTGGGCTGGGGGTTTTTTGACAGCAACAACATGCCGATTTTGTGCCAGATTGCGCCTCCGCCGCTGCGGGCCACCGGCTATGGATTGATGAACTTGGTGAGCATCAGCGCGGGCGGGGCGGCGGATGTGGGCTTTGGCCTGATGCGGGACCGGCAGGTGCCGCTGGTCGGTATTTTTAGCGTTTTCGCCAGTGTGGCACTGCTGTCAGTGCTGTTGGTGTTGCTCATCAAGCCCCGCTATAGGGCTGACGATGTCTCTTGAATTTATGTACCCCACGACTCCTCTTCACGGCCTGGTGGCCGCCACGCACACCCCTTTTCACCCGGACGGCTCGCTCCACCTGGCCGCGGTGGAGGGGCAGGCCGCCTATCTGATAGAGAGGGGAGTGGGGTGCGTCTTCATTGGGGGGAGCACGGGGGAGAGCCACAGCTTGAGCCTGGCGGAGCGGTTGGAGCTGGGGCAGCGCTGGGGGGAGGTGGCGCGGGGGAGTGAGCTGCGGGTGGTGGTGCATGTGGGCTCGAACTGTTTAGCGGATTCCAAGGTTTTGGCGGCCCAGGCGGCCGACTGGGGGGCGGCGGCGATTTCGGCGATGGCGCCGTCCTATTTCAAGCCGCGGTCCCTGGATTTGCTGATCGCGGGCTGCGCGGAAATCGCGGCGGCGGCCCCGGAGACGCCCTTTTATTTTTACGATATCCCGGCACTGACGGGGGTGGCGTTTTCCATGGCGGATTTTTTGGAGCAGGCGCGGGATCGCATGGGGACCTTGGCGGGGCTGAAGTTCACGAATCCGGATTTGATGTCCTATCAGTTTTGTCTCGCGGCGGATGGAGGGCGCTGGGACCTGCCCTTTGGGGTGGACGAGCACCTGTTGGGGGCGCTGGCGATGGGGGCGCGGGGGGCGGTGGGGAGCGGGTTCAACTTTGCGGCGCCGGTGTATCAGCGGCTGCTGGCGGCGTTTGCGGCGGGGGATTGGGAGGGGGCGCGGCGGGAGCAGTTTCGGGGGGTGCGCCTGATTGCGCTGTTGGCGAGTTACGGCTACATGGGGGCGGCCAAGGCGCTGATGGGCCTGCTGGGGGTGCCGGTGGGGCCGCCGCGCTTGCCTAACGCGGCGCTGGATGCGGCTCAGATTGTGGCGCTGCGGGGGGACCTGGAGCAGATGGGTTTTTTCGAGTGGATTTCATAACAACAAATATAGATTTTTTTATGTTCAAACACATTTGCCTTTTCCTATGGGGGGCGTCGGCGGCGCTGGCGGCGGAGCCGGAGTTTTTTGAGGTATTTCGGTCGGGGGCGGAGGGTTATGCCTCGATTCGGATTCCGGCGCTGCTGACGACGCGGGCAGGAACGGTGTTAGGGTTTGCGGAGGGGCGGGTGCGCCCGGCGGACCAGGCGGAGAATGACATCGTGATGAAGCGCAGCAGCGATGGGGGGCGCAGTTGGAGTGCGCTGCGGGTGCTGCACGACGACGGGGCCAATTCGCTGAACAATCCGACGGTGGTGCAGGATCGGGAGAGCGGGCGGATTTTTCTGTGGTACCAGCGCATCCCGGCGCACTTGAAGGAAAGCAGCCGGGAGACGGCCACGGGGCTGGAGGGGCCGGACGTTTATCGCAACCTGGTGCTGACCTCGGACGACGACGGCATGAGCTGGGCGGCGCCGCAGGATTTGACGGCGAGCACGAAGCGGCCGAGTCGGGCCACGACGATCGCGAGCGGTCCGGGGATGGGGATTCAGTTGAGTCGGGGGCCGCATCGCGGGCGGCTGTTGATTCCGTTCAACGAGGGGCCGTATGGGCGCTGGCAGAACTACGCGGTTTTCAGCGACGACGGGGGGAAGACCTGGGGGTATGGGGAGGACGTCCCGGGGGCCTTGGTGCCGGACGGCAAGGGGGGGGAGCGGAGCCAGATCAACGAGGTGCAATTTGCGGAGTTGTCGGATGGGTCGGTGCGGTTGGACAGTCGGCAGTTTGCCGGGGCGAAGGTGCGGCGGACGGCGGTGAGTCGGGATGGGGGTCGGACCTGGTCTGGGGTGGGGGAGATGGGAGAATTGGCGGACCCGAGCTGTATGGCGGGAACGTTTCGGCAAAGCTTTGCGGAGGGATCGCGGCCGGGGCGGCTGCTGCACAGTGGGCCGGACTCGACGCAGCGGGCGCGGGGGACGATTTATCTGAGCAGCGACGACGGAAAGAGCTGGCCGGTGAAGCGAGTGCTGTACGAGGGGCCGTTTGCCTACAGTTTGCTGACGGGATTTGCCGATGGATCGCTGGGGTGTTTATTCGAAGCCGACAACTACCAGCGGATCGTATTTGCGCGGATTTCGGCGGACTGGATTCAGCCGACGGCGCCATGAGTGGGCTCCTGAGCGCAGCGGGCCGGGAAAAGCTAGCGGCGACGTATGTTGGGGCGCTGCTCGGCGACGTCATGCCGTTTTGGCTGCGGCACGGAATGGATCAGGAGCACGGGGGTATCCTGACCTCCTTGAACCGGGATGGTTCGGTGATGGATACCGACAAGAGCATCTGGTTTCAGGGGCGGGCGGGGTGGATGTGGGCCACCCTGTACCGGGAGGTGGAGGCGCGGCCGGAGTGGTTAGAAGCGGCGCGTTCCTGTGTGGCATTTTCGCGGCGGCACGGGCATGGGCCGGAGGGAAAGATGTGGTATGCGGTGACGCGGGAGGGTCGGCCGCTGCGGATGCGGCGCTATGTTTTCAGTGAGGCCTTTGCCGCGATCTCCTACGCGGCTTTTGCGCGGGTGGGAGGGGACACCGCGAGGGAGGCGCTGGAGGCCTTTGCGGTATACCTGAGGTATTCGTTTGAGCCGGGGGTGATGGCGGCGAAATACGAGGCCACGCGGCCGAGCAAGGGATTGGCGCCGCTGATGATTGGGGTGGTCACGGCGCAGGAGCTGCGCGCGGCCCTGGGCGATGAAGTGGTCAGGGGGAAGTCCCTGACTGATTGGATTGCGGGGTGGATCGGAGAAATTGAGCGGGATTTTCTGAAGCGGGAAGAGGGGGCGCTGCTGGAAGTGGTGGGCCTGGACGGGGAGATAATGGACCACGCGGAGGGTCGGACGCTCAATCCGGGGCACGCCCTGGAGTGTGCTTGGTTTGTGATGCAGGAAGGGCGGCTGCAGGGGAACGCGTCCTATGTGCAATTGGGCCTGACGATTTTGGATGGGATGTGGGAGCGGGGCTGGGACCGGGAGCACGGGGGGATTTTGTATTTTACCGATCTGCGGGGATTGCCAGTGCAGGAATACTGGCACGACATGAAGTTCTGGTGGCCGCACTGCGAGGCTATAATTGCGACCTTGCTGGCGTGGAAATTAACTGGGGAGGAGCGGTATGCGGCGATGCACCAGCAGGTGCACGAGTGGAGTTTTGGGCATTTTCCGGACCGGGAGCTGGGCGAGTGGTACGGGTACTTGCACCGCGATGGGCGGGTGGCGCAGCCTGCCAAGGGAAATCTATTTAAGGGGCCATTCCACTTGCCGCGGATGCTGTGGTTTTGCGGGCGGGAATTGGGGGGATTCGCCGGGGGTGGCTGATTTTGCTAGAAGCGCTGGACTTGAACCCAGGTGGAGCGGGTGTGGCCGGTGGCGGGGTCGCGGGCGATGATTTCGTGGCGGCCGGGAGTGAGCGAGGCGGTGTGGCCTTGGATCTGGAGGGAGGGGGAGGACCACTGGATGCCGGGCTGGGGCGGGTTGGTGCGCAGCGTTAGAGCGCGGCCGCCGCGGGGGAGGTCGGGGTCGAGCAGGAGGGTGGTGCCGGCGAGGGGGGAGGAGATCTGCCAGGCTTGCCTGGGCGCGGGGAGGGCCGAGGCCACGGCGTCGTTGCCGAGCCAGTTGTCTGGGCTGGCGAGCCAGGGGGCGTAGCTGGGGTCGAGGCGGACGCGGCCGAGTTCGTCGTAGCGGAGGGGGTCTGGGGCGGAGGGGGCGAGGTCGCGGCGGAAGAGTTCGGTGGCGAGGGGGCGGCGCGCGGCGAGGGCCTGGGGGCGCGGGAGACCGGTAAGGGGGTCGATGTCGACCTGGACGATGGAGGGGGGCTGGGGGAACCAGGGGGAGGGGTGGTGGGCGTGGAGCCAGGAGAAGATATCGCGCAGGAGGGGAGCGGCGCCGGTGACGCCGCTGACGCCCCGCATGGGAGAGTTGTCGAAATTGCCGACCCAGACGCCGACGGTGAAAGTGGGGTTGTAGGCGAGGGCCCAGTTGTCGCGGTAGTCGGTGCTGGTGCCGGTTTTGATGGCGCAAGGGAAGGGGAAGCGGAGGGGAGAGGCGGTGCCGAAGCTGCGGGCGCGGGCTTGGTTATCGGAGAGGATATCGGCGAGGAGCCAGCAGGCGTCGGGGTCGTAGATGGGGGATCCGGTAAGGTTAGGAGGAGCGGGGGTGAAGCGGATGGGGAGGGAGCGGCCGAGGCGGGCGAGGGTGCTGTAGGCGGCGGTCAATTCGAGGAGGGTGACTTCGCCGCCGCCGATGGTGAGGCCGAGGCCGTAGTTGGCAGGGGGTTTGGTGAGGGTGGTGATGCCAGCGGCCTGGAGGCTGGCGACGAGGGCGCTGGGGCCGCCGTGGGACTGGAGGAGGCGGACCGCGCTGAGGTTGAGGCTATTGGCAAGGGCGGCGCGGAGGGAGACGGGGCCGACGGCGCGGCGGTTGTAGTTTTGGGGGCGGTAGAGGCCGGTTTCGGTGAGGAATTCGATGGGGAGGTCGGGAAGGATGGAGGCTGGGCTGAGGTCCTGGGAGAGGGCGAGGAGGTAGGTGAAGGGTTTGAGGGCGGAGCCGGGGGAGCGGGGGGCGGTGGCGCCGTTGACCTGGCCGGACTGGGGGTTTTGGTAGTCGGGGCTACCGACGAGGGCGCGGATTTCGCCGGTGGGGTTGTGGATGACGACGGCGGCGGCGTGGTTGACGTTTTGGCTACGGAGGCGCTGGAGGCGGTCGGCGATGCTGCGTTCGCAGACGAGCTGGAGGTCGAGGTCGAGGGAAGTGGTCCAGTTGCCGTCGGTGGGGGGGAGGGGGCCGCCCTGGGCGGCGCGCTGGAGGAGGAGGTCGGCGAAGTGGGGGGCGGCGAAGTGGCCGAAGTGGCGGCGCCAGCTGAGGGGTTCGGCGAGGGCGCGGTCAATCAGGGAGGGGTCGATGGAGCCGAGGGCGTGGAGGCGGCGGAGGATCCACTGTTGGCGCTTGATAGCGGGGGCGGGGTCGCGCCAGGGGTTGAGGCGGGAGGGGGCCTGGGGGAGGGCGGCGAGGAGGGCGCATTCTGCGAGGCTGCAATCGCGGAGGGGTTTGCCGAAGTAGCCGAGGGCGGCGGCGGCGGGGCCGCGGTGGAGGTTGCCGTAGTCGAGGCGGGCGAAATAGTGTTGGAGGATGAGGTCCTTGGGCCAAGTCATTTCGAGGCGGCGGGCGAGGAGCATTTCGCGGATTTTGGAGAGGAGGGTGCGGGGGCTGGGGGAGGCGAGTTTGATGAGTTGTTGGGAGATGGTGCTGGCGCCGGAGACTTGGCGGCGGACGCGGAGGGAGTCGCGGAGGGCGCGGAGGAGGGCGGGAGGGTCGATGCCGCCGTGGGAGAAGAAGCGCTGGTCTTCAGCGGCGAGGGTAGCGGCGACGAGGAAGTGGGGGATTTCTGCGAGGGGGCTCACTGGTTGGCTGCGCTGGCCATCGGCGAGGAGGCGGCGGAGCGGTTGGCCGGTGCGGTCGGTGAGGCCGACGCCGACGGGGATGGGTTGGCTGAGGGCCTGGGGCCAGGGGAGGGCCCAGGGGAGGAGGAAGTAGGCGGCGGCCGCGGCGAGGAGGGCGGCGGCGCAGGCGCGGCGGGCGCGGCGGGCGCGGCGGGCGCGCGGGCTGGGAGGGGAGGCCGACTCGGGGGACATGCCCCGTAAGATGGGGGCAAAGGAGGGGTTTGTCCTGGGAAACCGTTGGGGATAAAAACCGGCTAGGCGGGGATGAGGCAGGCTTGTTCGAGGTCGGCCTTGAGGCGCTGGAGGAGGGGGAGGTCGGCGATTTTTTTGCCGTCGGGGCCGGTGAGGCAGAAGGAGTCGATGGCGGCGCCTTTTTCGGTATTGATGCGGGCGTGGGTGATTTCCAGGCCGTGTTGGCCGATGGTGTGGAAGACTTGGAAGAGGAGGCCGATGCGGTCGACGGCTTGGATTTCGACCACGGTGTAATCGCGGTGTTGTTCGTTGGTGATGAAGACGCGCATGGGGAATTCGCTGCGCCAGCCGGGAAGGGGTTCGGGTTCTTCCTTGATGCGCTTGGCGATGAGGGCGGCGAAGTCGATGGTTTCGCCGGTGCAGGCGCGGGCGATGAGGTCGCTGACGCCTTTGATTTGTTTTTCGCTAGTGACGGGTTCGAAGTCGGTGGTGCAGACGCGGAAGACGTCGAGAACGAGGAAGTCGCTGCGGAGGAAGAAATCGGCGCGGAGGATATTGAGGGAGTTCGCGGCGAGGGCGCCCGCGATTTTGGAGAGGAGGAGGTGGCGGTCCCAGGTGCAGAGGATGAGTTCGCTGGAGCCTTGTTCGGGGCGGGCGGTCCACTTGAGGATGGGGGTGAGGGCGCTGGCGCGGTCGTCTTTGCGCTGTTGGCGGTAGAAGGCGCGGAAGGCTTTGAGGTGGCGGGCGATGCTAGTGGGGGTGCGGTGGGCGAGGTAGCGCTCGGGCATGGCCGCGAAGTGGGCGTCGAGTTCGAGGGCGTAGGAATCGTCGAGGAGCGCGAGGGTGGCGCTGCGTTGGTCGGCGAGGGGGAGGGTGCTGCGGAAGGCTTCTTGGTCGTCGAAGTAGGCGGCGGTGGCCTTGTAGAGTTGGCGCACGAGGGATTCTTTCCAGTCGGTCCAGCCGGCTTCGTTAGTGGCGCGGGAGTCGGCGTAGGTGTGGAGGAAGAGGGCGTCGAGCCAGGTGCGGCGGCGGACAATTTTGGCGAAGTTGGCGATGACTTCGGGGTCTTCGAGGTTTCTGGTGGTGGCGGTGTGCCAGAAGAGGAGGTGGTTATCGACGAGGAAGAGGAGGAGGTTGCGGCGGGCGTCGGGGACTTGGAGGCGGCGGCAGACGGCGTCGGCGAGTTCGGTGCTGGCGTAGGCGTGTTTGCGGACGTTTTCGGCGCGTCCAGTATCGTGCATGAGGAGGGCGGCGTAGAGGACGAAGGGGTCCTCGAGGTCGTGGAAGAGTTTTTGGTGGAAGGCGCGTTTGGGGTCTTTGTTATCGCTGAGGCCGTCGAGTTGTTCGAGGCATTTGAGGGTGTGTTCGTCGGCGGTGTAGCGGTGAAAGAACTCGTGTTGGACGAGGTCGGTGAGTTCGCCGAATTCGGGGAGGTAGCGGCCGAGGAAGCCGACGCGGTGCATTTGGCGGAGGGTGGGACCGACTTCGCCTTTGCGGCTGAGAATGGCCTCGAAGGTTTCGCGGTTGGCCTTGCGATAGCGGAAGGTGCGGTTGATGAGGCCGTAGTGTTCTTTGAAGAGGAGGCGGATGGGGGGGCTGAGTTTGAGGCGGCGCAGTTGGCAGTGTTGGAAGAGGCGCATCATGCGGGTGCTGTCCTCGAGGAAGACGTTGTTATCGTCTGGGAAGATGAAGCCGTCGCGGCTGTAGAAGCCGTCGAAGCTTTCGCGCTTGGGGCCTTTGCGGAGGGCGAGGAAGCTGAAGATGCCGTCTTTTTCCTCTACTTTTTCCAACTCGAAGCGCTCCATCAGGGAGAGGTTGTGTTGGTAGAGGTTGCGAGCGTGGTGGTAGAAGTCGCGCATGAAGGTCTCGCAGCGCTGCACGATGCGGCGGCCTGGGTAGCCGAGGTTGGTGGCGACGACGCCTTGGGCGCGGAGGGTGAGGAGGTCGGTGGGGCGTTTTTCGGCGTAGTGGAGGTCGTTGCGGACGCGGAGGAGGAAGTCGTGGGCTTTGGCGATTTCCTGAGTGGCGATCCGGGAGAAGACCTTGGTGCCGGCGAGTTCGGCCATGTCGCGGAGGCCGAGTTTGACTTGGCAACACCAGAGGATGTTGTGGAAATCGCGGAGGCCACCGCAGCCATTTTTGAGGTGAGGTTCTTGGAGGTAGACGGTGTTGCTGTGTTTGGCGTGGCGTTCGCGGAGGTCGTCGGCGCGAAAGGCGAGGAAGGCTTTTTGTTTGCCCTCGAGGCATTGTTTGGGGAAATTTTTGACGAATTCGTCGAAGAGGGCTTGGTCGCCGCTGAGGAAGCGGCAGTCGAGGAGGGCGGTTTTGGTTTGGTGGTCGGCGTTGGCTTGGGCGTAAGTTTCCTTGAGGGTGCGTACGGCGTGGCCGACTTTGAAGCCGACATCCCAGAGCATGTAGAGGACTTTTTCGATGAGGTCCTTGGTGCGGCCGGAGAGTTCGCGGCCGCCGCGCTCTGGGTGGAGGAAGAGGAGGTCGATGTCGCTGCCGGGGTTGAGGAGGCCGCGGCCGTAGCCTCCGGTGGCGACGAGGGTGGCGCGGACTTCGGCGGCGCTTTGTTGGAGGGCGTCGTTGAAGAGGTTGTGGAGGACGACGTCGAGGAGGGTGCTGCGTTGGGTGCAGACGTCGGTGCCGCTGGCGCCGGCTTTGTGTTGGAGGCGGATGCGGTGGTCTTCTTTTTTGAGGAAGCTGCGGTAGCGCTTGATGAGGTCGGCCTGAACTTGGTCAGGTTCGGGGGCCAGGGCCTTGCGGGCGTGGGCCTGGACTTTTTCGAGATGGCGAGCCGGCATGGCGGTCAATTGGCCGCGCTTTCGGAGGTGCGGGCGAGCTTGTTTTCGGTCATGAAGAGGTAGAGGCGGCCGAAGGGGGAACCGACGTCGCGGTAATTTTTCATGAGCATATCGCCGGTGAGGATTTCCTGGAGGGAGGCGATTTCGCGGTCATTTTTGGCCAGGCCGATCGCGGGGTAGAAGAGGATGTACTGGCGCCAGTCGAAGAATTCGGTGCGGGGTTGGCTGACGTGGTTCATGGGGCCCCAGAGGATGCTGGGGCTGAGGAGGAGGGCGGAGAGGGGGGTGCCTTTGTCTTTGCCGAGGGCCATGAGGCGGGAGAGTTGGCCTTGGTCTTTGGGGAGCCAGAAGCTGCTGCGTTGGCCATACCAGGAGACGGCCCAGGGGATATCGGAGACGATGATTTCGTTAGCGGGGAGGAGGTCGGCGTATTCCTTGATGAGGCGGGGAACGTAGTTGGGGTACTGGACTTTAAATTCCTTGTCGATGCGGCTGAGGTCCATGACGCGGGGGCCGAGATTGAGGAGGAAGGGGGAGGCGCTGACGAGGATGGCGAGGACGAAGTGGCCGTTGCGGATGGAGGGGATTTGAAGGGGGAGATTGAGGCGGTTCCACAGGACCGAGAGGAAGGCCAGGCCGTAGCCGGTCATGAGCGGGATAAAGAGGAGGTGGAGGTTATTTTCGTGGGTGCTGGAGTCCTTGAGGGGCTTGATGCCGTAAAGGGTCATGCCGAGGACCGCGAAGAGCCACATGGCGAGGATGGCCCAGCGGAAATCCCCGATTTCCTTGCGGCGGAAGGGGTGCAGGAGGCTGAGGAAGAAGAGGGGAGCGGCGGCGACACCGCCCAGGTAGCCATAGAGTTCGGTGATTTGGGCCAGGGAGTTGCCGACGATTTTGCGGAGGAAGCCCTGGAAATTGAGGCCGCCGACGGTTTGTTCGAGGTCGCGGAAGAGGGAGTCTTCGGAGGTGGAGCCGCCCAAACCGGCGTAGAAGGCATAGAGGCCAGCGCCGAGGGGGTTGCCGGTGGACTGATAGTTGAGGTAGCCCCAGATGCCGGTGATGAGGCCGACGATGGTGAGGAGGAGGGCCAAGAGGACGAGGCGGCGCGTGAAGTAGGCGGCGACGAAGACGAGCAATCCAAAGAACATCCAGAGGGTCAGCCAGTGGGCCAGGGCGAGGAGACCGAAGAACCCGCCAGTCAAGCAAATCCAGAGGACGGAGCCGCGGCCCTGGGCTTCATTTTCGACGGCCTTGTAGAGGAAAAAGGTCCCAAAGCAGAAGAGGAAAAGCATGAGCATCTGGGGGAGGCCGGTCTGGGAGAATTTCCAGAGCAGTTCGCAGAGGAGGAGAAGGAGGGCGGTGACGCCGCCAATTCTGGCGTCGAAGATGCGGGAAATCAGTAGGTAGGTGATGCCGATGGAGGCGAGGAGGAGGACCATGGACATCCCCGCAATCAGGATGTCTGGGGTGTAGACGGCCTGCTTTTCGCCGAGGGTCCAGGATTCTCGGGCCAAGCCGAGGGCCAGGCTATTGACGAGGGGGTTGAGCGGAGCGTGGTAGGTATCGGGGATGCGGTCGAGTTCCAATTGGGCGCCGGGGCCCTTGATGTCTTTGACGCGCTTTTCGATTTGTTTCCAGGCAAGCGGCTTGATGACGGAGGTGTAGTAGCCGTTGCCCTTGGCGATTTCTCGGGAGACGACGGCCTGCTCCATGCCTTTGGGGGTGGACAGGCCTTTGAAATCCAAGCCCAGGTAATAGAAGGTAAGTCCGATGAGGAGGATGAGGAAGAGGGCCCTGCGGACCATCATTCCGGCATCCAATTCCAAAGTGGCGGCGGAGGGTTCAGGAGTGGCCATGGGGTCGGTGGAGCAGGGGATGGAGAGAAGGGGGCGCCGCTGCAGAAGCTGGCGGCGCGGGATCGAAGGTGGGCGGCACAGGCCGCAGGAGCCTCCCCAAGGGGAAACCTGGGCGCAGTATGCACGGGGGCGGCGCGGGTGCAATCATTTGAATAGCCGTAGGGCGGGGCGGGTCAGTCGGGGGAATCGGGGAGATCGTCGGCCAGTTTGAGCTCTTTGAGTTTGCGCTGCAAGGTGCGCCGAGAGATGCCAAGGAGCTTGGCGGCCTCGCTGCGATTTTGCCGGGTGCGCTGGAGCGCTTCGAGGATGAAGCGGATTTCCATTTTCTCGATGGAGAGGTCGGGGGGGAGGACCACGGGGGAAGCGGCGGGCTCGAAGGGGGCGCCGGGGCGCAGCGGGCGGTGCATGGTCGGCGCGGGGGCCTCGCCGCGCAGGGTGGCGGGAAGGTGGCGCAAGAGCATGCGGGCCCCGGTGCCCATGACGATGCCGTGTTCGATGGCGGTGCGCAGTTCGCGGACGTTGCCGGGCCAATTGTAGGCGGTGAGGGCCTGCATGGTTTCCGGGCCGATTTCGCGCATCGGTTTGCCGTTTTCTTTGGCGAGTTCGCGGAGGAAGGCGTTGGCCAGGGTGGGGATATCCTCCTTGCGCTGGCGCAGGGGGGGCATGTGGAGACTGACGACGTTGAGGCGGAAGTAGAGGTCCTCGCGGAATTTGCCGTCGGCGACGAGGCCGGCGAGGTCCTTGTTGGTGGCGGCGACGACGCGGACGTCGACCTTGATGGTGGCGTTGCCGCCAACGCGCTCGATGGTGCGTTCGCCCAGGGCGCGGAGGAGTTTGACTTGGATGGAGGCGTCGATTTCGCCGAGTTCGTCGAGGAAGAGGGTGCCGCCGTTGGCTTGTTCGAAGCGGCCGATGCGGCGCTCCATGGCCCCGGTGAACGAGCCCTTTTCGTGGCCGAAGAGTTCGCTTTCGAGGAGTTGGGGGCTGAGGGCGGCGCAGTGGACGATGACGAGTTTGGCCTTGGGGCGGCCGCTGAGGTTGTGGATGGCGTGGGCGACGAGTTCTTTGCCGGTGCCGCTTTCGCCCTCGATGAGGACGGTGGCGCGGGTGGGCGCCACTTGGGTGATGGTTTCAAAGACGCGCTGCATCGGGAGGGATTTTCCCAAAATGCGGTCGAGGGCGAAGCGGTCTTCGACTTGGCGCTTCAGCGAGGTATTTTCCAGCTCCAGCTTCCGGCTGCGCAGGGCCCGCTTGATGAGGAGGTCGAGGGCTTCGAGGTTGAGGGGCTTAGTGACGAAGTGCCAGGCGCCGCGCTTCATGGCCTCGACCGCGGTGTCGACGCTCCCGTAGGCGGTCATCATGATGACCACGGGGGCTTGGGGCAGGGCCACCGCGGCTTCGATGAGCTGCATGCCGTCGTCGGCGCCAAGCCGAAGGTCAGTGAGCATGACGTCGATGCGCTCATTTTTGAGCAATTCCATGGCCTCGGCGCGGTCGGCCGCGATGTAGACGTCGAAGTCGTCCTCGAGCGCTTGGCGGAGGCCCTCGCGGGTGTGTTTTTCGTCGTCGACGATAAGAACCGTGGCATCCATGTGCGACAGTCTGTCCGAGGCCGGGGAGGATGGCAAGGAGGGGTTGTGACAGGGCGGGGGCGGACGGGGATCTGAGCGATCGCGCCAGCAAGTAGCTGCCACAGGCTTATGCTTCGCCAGACCAGGGCCCGTTGGACTTTCGCTAGGCAGTCTGCGGCGCTGCAGGGAGATCGACCACAACGGTTTAAGGACGTCCCCGCAAAAAGTCCAAAATCGTCTTATTAACTAGTATTTTGGAATTGATTTCCAATGGGTTGCAAAATCAAAAAGGGTCTATAACAAATATAAAAATACTTTTTCGGGCACGTCTACGAACCGCAGAGCGGTTCTCCATAAATCGCGGAGCGCTTTTTTACGAACCGCAGAGCGGTTCTCCACGACTAGCCGGGGGTTTTAACCCCCGGGACATCGAAGCCAAATGCCCCCAAC
>CANHIJ010000002.1 GCA_947460575.1 Verrucomicrobiales bacterium
GAGCAGAATATCAGGCGTTTTGCGGGAGGAGGTTGGGGACCCTCGGCAATTACCTGTTAGATTGCGCGCCTGAAAATGGCGCACCTTTCGCGGCAGGCGCAGAAATTGCCTGGCGGACTGGGGCGGCTGCCTGGCGGACTGGGGCGGCTGGGAGCGGGGCCGACTTGCCCAAGTGAGACAGATTGCCTGGCGGGGCAGATGGTCGGGCGGTTTGCGGGAAGAGCGTGAAAGCGCGCGGAAATCGCCTGGTAGGTTGCGCGGTAGGTTGCGCGCGGCGCAGGAAGGCTCGGACATCACAAAAAATGGCGCGCCGCCCTGCCCGCCCTGCCCGCCCTGCCCGCTCTGCCCGCTCTGCCCGCTCTGCCCGCTCTGCCTGCTCTGCTGGGCTGCTCGGCTGCACCTTGCGGTGCGCGGATGGCGGAGTTCAGATTCTCCCGGGAAGAAAACTCAGGGCTTGGGGCGGCATTTGGCTTGGTCGCCGAGGAGGTCGAGGAAGTAGTCGAGGGTGGAGCGGATGCCTAAATGGAAGGGGACTTGGGGTTCCCAGCCGAGGACGGCGCGGGCTTTGTCGGCGTTGGGTTGGCGGACTTTGGGGTCGTCGACGGGGAGGGGGTGGTATTGGAGGCGGGAGGGGGTGTCGACGAGGGCGAGGATGGCTTGGCCGAACTGGGTGATGGACATTTCGTGGGGGTTGCCGATGTTGACGGGGAGGTGTTCGTCGCTGTGGGCGAGGCGGTAGATGCCATCGATGAGGTCGGAGACGAAGCAGAAGCTGCGGGTTTGGGAGCCGTCGCCGTGGACGGTGAGGGGTTCGCCGCGGAGGGCTTGGCCGATGAAGGCGGGGACGACGCGGCCGTCGTCGAGGCGCATGCGGGGGCCGTAGGTATTGAAGATGCGGACGATTTTGGTGTCGAGGCGGTGGTAGCGGTGATAGGCCATGGTGAGGGCCTCGGCGTAGCGCTTGGCCTCGTCGTAGACGCCGCGGGGGCCGATGGGATTGACGTTGCCCCAATAGTCCTCGGGCTGAGGGTGGACGAGGGGGTCGCCGTAGACTTCGGAGGTGGAGGCGAGGAGGCAAGTGGCGCCCTTGGCTTTGGCGAGGCCGAGGGCGTTGTGGGTGCCGAGGGCCCCGACCTTGAGGGTGGGGATGGGCCACTTGAGGTAGTCGATGGGGCTGGCGGGGGAGGCGAAGTGGTAGACGAAATCGACGGGGCCTTCGATGTAGAGGTAGTCGGTGACGTCCTGTTTGATGAAGCGGTAGTCGTCGCGGCCGGAGAGGTGGGCGATGTTGCGGGTGGAGCCGGTGAGGAGGTTGTCGATGCCGATGACCTGATAGCCCTCGCGGAGGAGGCGGTCGGTGAGGTGGGATCCGAGGAAGCCAGCACCGCCGGTGACGACGCAGACTTTTTTATCGCGGTAGCGGGTGGAGGAGAGCATAGTCGGAGGACGCCGTAGGCGCCACGCAACGTAAGCCCAGGCATCACTTGGCGCCAGAGCCAAAAAAGACCGCGGGGATGGTGCGGAAGAGGATGGTGATATCGAGCCAGAGGGACCAGTTGTCGATGTATTTGAGATCGAGTTCGACCCATTGGTCGAAGCTGGTGATGGCGTTGCGGCCGCTGATTTGCCAGAGGCAGGTGAGGCCGGGTTTGACGCTGAGGCGGCGGCGGTGGGAGACGTCGGCGATTTTTTCGATTTCGTAGACGGGGAGGGGGCGGGGGCCGACGAGGCTCATTTCGCCGCGGAGGATGTTGATGAACTGGGGGAGTTCGTCGATGGAGAGTTTGCGGAGCCACTGGCCGAAGGGGAAAATGCGGGGGTCGCGGTCAATTTTGAAGACTGGCCCGCTCATTTGGTTGAGGTCGTCGAGTTCGGCGCGGCGGGCTTCGGCGTCGAGGCTCATGGTGCGGAACTTGTACATGCGGAAGGGTTTGCCGAAGCGGCCGCTGCGCATTTGGGAAAAGAGGACGGGGCCTGGGGAGCTGAGTTTGATGCCGAGGAAGGCGAGGAGCCAGAAGGGGGAGGAAAGGAGGATTCCGAGGAGGGCGCCGAAGCGGTCGATGAGGCCTTTGGTCATGATTTCCCAGGACATTTCTGGGGTGCAGCGGAAAACCAGCATGGGGCGGTTGCCGAGGGCGTCGAAGGTGGGGCGGGCGATCGAAGTTTGGATGAAATCGGCCCACAGCCAGGCTTCGACGCCTTCCAGTTCGCAGGCCTTGACGGCTTCTTCGATGCGGCTGAAGTGCACGTGGGAGGCGGCGAAGATGACCCGCTCGACGGCTTGTGCGTGAAGGGCTTCGACGAGGCGGCTGACCGGCTGGACCGCAATATCGATCCGCGCGATGATGTCCATTTGCTGGAGGTGGTCGGGGGGGAGGGATTGGAGGAGTCGATCGACGTCGACCTGGGGGCCGGCGAGGAGGACGCGCTCGCGGAAGCGGCCTTGTTGGATTTGGCCGCGCATCCAATTGCGCACCAGGGATTCGCGGACCAGGAGCAGGGGAATGGCTACAGCGGGGAAGAGGCCGAGGACGGCGCGGCTTTCGGTGGATTGCTTAGCAAAGGTGGCGATGACCAGGAGCAGGACCACGACGATGGCCAGGCCCTGGCACAATTGGCTGAGGGACTTGGCGACCGATTTTTGGAGGGGATTGACGTAGTAGCGGAGGCGCTCGAGGACGAGGGGGGTGAAGGGAACCACGAGGACGAACTGCCAATAAAAGCGATCGAACTCGGGAAGCGGCAGCCAGCCAAACCAGGCGCTTCCCAAGTGGCGCAACAGATAGCCGAGCCAGAAAGACAGGCCGACAGTTAGGCAGTCAAAGAACTGATTGAGCTTGAGGTTGAATTCCTGCTGTCGGCCGATCATAAGTTTAAAATAGTCACTGACCTGACTGTGGCTTGTCCAGGTCGGCCGTTAATAGCAAATGAATAGATCTAAAACCGACCAAGAATCAAGCATTCTCCGCGCGGGGCAAGTGGTGGGCAGCTTAGTGGATGCCGTCAAGTGGGGTCGGGCGGGGGCGGCCGCGGTGGGGGAACAGTGCGACATTGTGGAATTTAGGGTAGAGGCCTTAGGCGGCCAGATGGGTGCGGTGGCGGAGGCGATGGCGGCCTGTCCGCTGCCCGTGCTGCTCACGGTGCGGGCGGAGGAGGAGGGCGGCCTGGCAGCGCTGGACGGGGCGGCGCGGCGCGCCATTTTTGCGGCGCTATTGCCGCAGGCGGCGCTGGTGGACGTGGAATTGGCGCATTTTGGGACCCTATCCAGCGTGGTGGCGGAGGCGCGGGAGCGGGGGATTCCGGTGGTGGCATCGTTCCATGATTTTGCGGGGACGGCGTCGCTCGCGGCGCTGGAGTCGCTGGTGGGGCGGGCCCAAGAGGCGGGGGCCGCGGCGGTGAAATTCGCTACTTTCTTGCGGGGAAGTGGCGACTTGGCGGTGCTGGCAGCGCTGCAGGAATCGGCCCCCCTGCCCCTGGCGACCATGGGGATGGGGCCACTGGGGCGGGTTTCCCGGCTGCTCCTGGCCAGTTTGGGTTCGGTGTTAAACTACGGGTATTTGGACCAGCCCACGGTGGCGGGTCAATGGTCGGCGCCGCGCCTGCGGGAACTGCTCAGGGAATTGAGTCCCTGAGGAGCGCGGCCAAAGCTGAGTATTGGATCTTGCCGAGGGGGGATCGGGGCAAGGCCGGGACTTCCTGGGCGCGATGCACGGAGGCAAACGGGGGGGCGACGGCGGCCAGGCGGGCGAGGGCTGGAGCGGCAGGTCCGGCGGCGGGCTCGGCCAGCAGGACGAGTTCGGCGCCGAGTCGGGGATGCGGGCGCGCCACCAGGGCGAAGCGGCCTGCGGCGAGGCCGAGGGCGGCGAGTTGTTGCTCCAGGGCGTCGAGATTGACCAATTCTCCGCGCACCTTCACGGCGCGGTCGGCCCGATGGGCAAAGCGCAGGGTGCGGCCTGCCAGGGTCACCTGATCGGAGCTGCGCCACCAGCCATCGGGGTCGGCGAGAGGCTGGAAGAGCCAAGTGCCGCCGGTCCAGAGGTAGCGCCCTGTGGCCAAGGCCGGGCCGCGCAGTTCGAGCAATCCCAGACCATCCGGCAGGGGGGGATCTGCGGAGTCCGGCTGCACGCGGGCTTCCCAAGGGGGGAGCAACTCCAGCGGCGCCGGGCCTTGGGAAGAGGCTAGAGCGGCGGTGGCCACTTGGGAGGCGGCCTCGCTGGACCCGTAGCTGCCGAGGATCGGCCAGCCGAGGCGCCGGGCAGCCGCGGCCGCGGCCTCGTCGAGGGCCCCGCCGCCAACCACCACCGCGCGCAGGGATTCGGGGGCCGCCGCGCCGAGTTGCAGGAGGTCGGCCAATTGGGTCGGCACCAGGGAAAGCAGGGTTGCGCCCTCTGCCCGGGCCCGGTGCAGCAGGCGGGCGGGGTCCCACTTGCCCTCTTCCGCGGCCACCCGGCTGCCGACGCGCGCGGCGCGCCGCTCGATTTGAAAGCCGCCGACGTGAAATTCGGGAAGGGCGCGCAGCCAGACGTCCTCGGCGCGGGCCTGGAGCCAGGCATTGACGCTGTCGGCCGAGGCGTCCAGGGAAGCGTCAGTGTGCACCACCACCGAGGGCTTGCCGGTGGATCCGCTGGTGGCAAATCCGATCTGCCCAGGGGCTAAGGGGGGACCGCCCTCCGGCAGGGGGGCGCGCGGGTTTTGCCACAGTCGCCCCGCCGCGGCAGGGGAAGTCCCCGCGAGGGGCACCCAGGGCAAGGCCTCGAGCAGGTCGTCAAAGCCCAGGCCGGTGCCGCCCGGGCCGCGCCACGCTGGGCCGCGCCGCGCCAGGCGCTCGGAAAAGGCATCCGGGAGAAAAAGGCGGTGGGTTAGCAATCCCCCTAACTCCTGACCATCGCCGTAGCGCGCCGCTTCCCAGGCGGCAAAGGCCTGCCCCAGCGGGTGGTCGAGGTAGCTCGTAAAAACCACCGGCCCAGGGCGGCGCCCGGCCGATTCCAGGGCGGGCTTGAGGACCCGGACGTCGAAGCCGCCGCGCTCCGGTCCCGCGAGGCGGTCCAGGGCGAGCCGCCAGCCCGTCTGCTGCCGCAGCCACTCCCAGCGCGCGGGTTCGTAGGGCAGCGGGTCCTCCACAAAATCGACCCACTCCTTGATATCTTCGGCAGCGCGCGCGAATGCCAAAAACGTCTCTTCCTGGAGCAGTCCGTTGAAGTCCACGCGCACCCGCAGTCCGGCGGCCACGGCTTGGCGCATCTGGCCCAGCGCGGCCCGCCAATCCGGCCCGCCCTTGAGCTTCGCGGCGGTGAAGCCCTCGGCGCGCAGGGCGCCAAAATCGGCGGTGCCCGTGGCGGTGGCGTGACTGAGCGGCACTGGCGCCTGGTGCAAGAGCGAGCGGCCGTCGCGCCGGGCGGCGGCATCGGCAGCGGCGCAAGCGCGGGCCCGCTCTAACAAGGGAGTGCTCCCGCCGGAGCGGAAGGCCTGCCACTGGTCCTGGAGGGGGGCGTCTCCCAGTTCCGGCCACGGCATGACCGATCCGTAGCCTCCCGCGACGCGGATCAAGAAGCCCTCGAGGACGCGCCGGGCGGAGCGCGCATTGCCGCCCTCGGGGCCGCGCAGCTTTAACCCGTAGCGAAAGTAGGCGAGAGCGGGAGGAGTCATCCGGCAAAAGAGTTGGGCGCGGCTCAGGCGGCCCGCAGCATGGACCAGGTCATGAGGGCGCTCCACCCCAGCAAGTGCAGGGCCGCTAGGGCGAGATAGCGGTTGTAGATTCGCCCGGGCGGGGAGGCGGCCACCCTGGCGGCGACCAGGGCGCCGATTCCCGCCGCCGCCAGGGTCGGACCGGTGCCCCAGCCGAAGCCCCAATGGGCCCAAGCCAAACCCAAGGCATAGGGCCCCAGGCAGCAGGCGGCGATTTCGGCCTTGGCGAAGCGCTCCCCTAAGCGCACCGCGAGGGTCCGCTTGTGGGATCCGGCGTCTTCTTGGCGATCCCGCAGGTTGTTGATGGCGATGAGCACGGTGCTCAGCAGGCCCACTTGGGTCCCCAGGAGGAGCGCCTCAGGCCGCCATTGGCCCGTCTGCACGAAAACCGTGCCCGCCACGGCCACCCAGCCAAAAAAGAGCAGCACAAACAATTCCCCTAGCCCGCGGTAGGCCAAGGGGAAGGGCCCCCCCGTGTAGCCGTACGTAAAAAAGAGCGAGACCAACCCAATCCCCACCACCGGGAGGCCCTGAGCCGCCACCATGGGAAGCGAAAGCAGCACTGCCAGCCCGAGCATCGCCAGCCCCGCTCCCAGCATCGCCGAGAGCGGCACCAGGCCCGCTGCCGTGGCCCGCGGGGGCCCCAGGCGCGCGGCGGTATCCGCCCCTTTGCGCGCGTCCACGGCGTCGTTAAAGTAATTCGTCGCCACCTGAATTGCTAGAGTGCTCCCCAGGGTACAAGCCGCCAGACTCCACGAAAAGCTGCCGCTGAGCCGCCAGGCCAAGGCGGAGCCTAACACCACTGGAGCAACCGCCGCGGGCAGCGTCTTGGGGCGAGCAGCGAGCAGAAAAGCGCGGGTCATGTTGCGACCATGGCGAACCCCAGAGCGGGCACAAGGGCGGGCGCGCCGCCTCCTAGCAAATTCACCCATTGCGCCGCAGCGCCTCCGCGGTGCGCAAGCGCAGGGCGTAGCCCGCCGGAAGCGCCCCCGCCACCAAGCCCAGGCCCAGCGCGGTCAGGGCCCCCAGCAGCAGGGCCTCGCGCGGCACGGTGAGCGAGGGAAGGAGTTGCGGCACTGGATTCCCCGCCGCCAAAATGCCCCAGGAAGCGGCTAGTCCAGCCAGACCTCCTAGCAATGTAATGACACAGGACTCCGCCAATACGAGCAACAAAACGAGCCCGCCGGTGAACCCCAGGGCCTTGAGGACCCCGATTTCCTCGGTGCGCTCGCGGACCGACTGGCTCATGGTATTGCCCGCCACCAACAAAATGGTGAAGAAAACCGCGCTGAGCACCGCCATCAAAATAGACCCGATGTCGCCGATCTGCTGCACGAAGCCGGCCGCGAAGGCACCCTCGGGCTCGGCCTTGGTTTCGTAGGGTGAATTGGCGAATTCGCGGTCGATCTGCGCCGCCACGGCGTCGGCTCCCGCGGCGGGGTCGGCGCGGACGATGTACCACCCCACCGCCCCCTTGCCGCGGGGGCGGGCTTCGTCGAAATAGTCGTAGCGAAAATACATGCCGCTGGTATCGGCCCCCTTTTTAGTGGTGTCGAAAATGCCGCAGATTTCAAAATCCCAAGCGGGCTGGGCGGCGGGCTGACCATAAATAGGCGAAGTAAGGGGAATGCGGTCGCCTACTTTCCAATGAAATCTATCAGCGAGAGACCGACCGATCACGGCGCCGCGGCGGGTTTGCCGCCAGTGGTCCTGCTGGGCGGGCGGAAGGGTGAACTCTGGGTAGAGGGCCAGGAAGCGGTCGCCCTCGACCGCGAAGTTGGGGAACATATTTTTAGGGTCCTGGTAAATGCCTCCGAACCAGGTCATGTGGGTGACCTGGCGCACCCCCGGGAGCAGGGCCAGGCGGGAGCCGTAGCTGAGCGGCAGGCTCTCGATGAGGGAAACCTTGTGCCGGACGATCAGGCGGTCGGCATCGGCTAGTTTGACTCCCGCGGTGAAGGCTTCGCGGATGGCGCAGAGGAAGCCGAAGAGGAGAAAGGCCACGAAAATCGAGAGCACCGTGAGCACCGAGCGCAGCTGGCGCCGCCGCAGGTTGCTCCAAATCAAACCCAGGTATTTCATGTCGGCTGGTCGGAGACGAGCTGCCCCTTCTCGAGGTGCACCGTGCGGCTGGCCCTGGCGCTGGCGTAAGGGTCGTGAGTGACCATGATGATGGTCTTGCCCTGCTCCTGGTTGAGGGTCTGCAGCAGGGTGAGAATTTCGTCGCCAGACTTGCGGTCGAGGTCGCCAGTGGGTTCGTCGCAGAGCAGCAAGGTGGGATCGGAGGCGATGGCGCGGGCAATGCCGACGCGCTGCTGCTCGCCGCCGGAGAGGGTGCGGGGGTAGTGCTGGAGGCGGTGGCTCAGCCCCACCACCGCGAGGGCGTTGCGGGCGTGCTGGCGCCGCTCGCTCTTGGAAAGCCCCGTGAGCAGCAGGGGCAACTCCACGTTGCGCTCCGCGGTGAGGACCGGCATCAAGTTGTAAAACTGAAACACAAAGCCCACGTGGCGGGCCCGCCACGCCGCTAGGGCGCGCTCCGAGAGCTGATCAATGCGCTCGCCCTCCACTTCCACCGCGCCCTGGGTGGGGCGGTCCAGCCCGCCAATCAAGTTGAGCAAGGTCGACTTCCCCGATCCCGACGGCCCCATCAGCGCGAGGAACTCGCCCGGCGCCACTGCGAGGTCCAGCCCGGACAGCACTTTGATATCTTCCGACCCGCGGTGGAAGATTTTGCTCACATCGCTAATGCGGACCAGCGGGGCGGCACTCATGGCTTGGATTGGCGCACCGCGCCCCCCTCCGCGAGGGCCGCGGGGGGAGCCACGACCACCTTTTCGCCCGCGGCCAGTCCCGCGGCAATCACCGCTTCGCCCGCGGCGCGGCCGCTCAACTGGATTTCCCGGCGCTGCACCCGGCCCTCCCGCACCACCCAGGCGTAGAAGTGTCCGTCGACCGTGGCCACCGCGGACTCGGGGACGAGGACGGCGTCCCCGCGGTCAGCCGCGGGTTCGGCGGCCGGGCGGCGCAGGAAAGCCACTTTGACCCCCATTTCTGGAAGGATGCGGGGATCTAAGGCGTCGAAGCCGAGGCGGACCTTGACGGTGGCCTTTTGGCGGTCGGCGGTAGGGATGATGGCGATGACCCGGCTGGGAATGCGCCAGCCCGCATAGGCGTCCAGCATGGCCTCGGCTGGCTGATCTGCTTGCACGCGGTTGAGGTAGCTTTCGCTGACATCGACTTCAATTTCGAGCGATTCCATGTCGACCACGGTGCAGATGCCGGTGCGGGTGAAGCCCCCGGAAGACATCGGGGAGATGATTTCCCCGGGCTGCGCGTCCTTGGTGGTGACCACGCCCGCGAAAGGCGCGCGGATCACGGTGTCGTCGACTTGCTGGCGGCCCTCGTCCACGCTGCGCTCCGCCACGGCGATATCCGCGGCCTGCCGGGCCAAGCGGGCCTCCAGGGCCGCGACCTCGGATTCGGCCCGGGACAGGTCGGACTGGCTGGCGGCGCGGCTTGCAAGGAGGGCGCGAAAGCGGGTCAACTCCAGCTGCGCAAAGGTCAGGCGGGGACGGGTTTCGTCGAGCGAGAGGCGGGCCGCGGCCAACTGGGCCTCGGAGAGGCGGAGGCCGGCTTGGGCATTGGAGTCATCCAGCCGGGCGACCACTTGCCCCTCCGCTACCTTGAGCCCTTCTTCTACCAAGACCTCCAAAACCTTGCCGGTGACCTTGGCGGAAACGGTCGCGGCGCGCCGCGCCGTCACATAGCCAGAAGCATTTAAAAGCACCGGCGAGGCCCCCTCCGCAGACTGCAAGCGGACCACCGCCGTCTCCACCGCCACCGCGCCAGGACGCTGCCACCACCAGGCACCCGCCGCCGCCAGGGCCAACCAAAGCAGCACCCAACCCCATGGAAACGTCCGCCGCGGCCGAGCCGCATGGCGGTCGATCTTCAACCCATCGAGCGCTTCGCGTCCGGCACTTGTCATCCCACAGGGGAAGGCCAAGCCCCTCGGCGCGCAAGCTGATTTATCCCCAGGCGTGCCCCGCCGCGCCGAAGATGCCGCAAAGCGATTGAATTTCGCGGAAGATCCTCTTTGGGTGGAGCCGACATGCCCGACTCTCCTGCCCCCCTGCCGCGCCGCCCCTCTTGGTGGGTCGAGGGCTGGCGGATTGCCAAGTGGGATCCTTTTGGCTTCGGAGTCTTGACCTTTCCGCTGATGCTGTTTGTGACTCCGATGCACTGGATGCCGGAGCTGTGGGTGTTGGGCTGGGCCCTGCTAGCGCTGCTGCGCGGGGGCGAACTCTTTTATTGGCCCAGCCGCCAAGGCCGGGCCGTCCCGCTGCTGGCGATGGCTTTTTTGGGCTGGATGTGGAGTAGCGTCTTTTACGGGATGCCCTCCGGCTGGGAGGCCCCCACGTACGCCGCCCTCAATGGGCTCAGCTTGGTGCTTTTCCTGCTCGGGCTGTGGCGGGTGGCCCGTCGGCCCTCTCGGATCGATTGGATGTTGCAGGGCCTCGTCGGCGCAGGCGTCCTCACCGCCTTGATCAGCGCTCCGGTTTATTATTTGGTGCGGGGCCACACCCTCCCGGCCGACCGCCTCGGCAATGTCATCCCCTATTGCCTCAATGGCCTCTACGAGGTGAACAGCGGCATGCTTTGGGCCTTTGCCGCAGTGGCTGCCGCCGCGGCCTTCACCCAAGCCCCCGCGGCCCGCCAGCGCGCTGGACTCGCCGCCGCCCTCGCCATCCTGGTCGGGGCCGTCTTTTTGACCCAAACCCGCGGGGCCCTCCTTGGCTTGGGAGCCGCCATGCTCATTCTCATGCTTACCCGGCCCGCCGCCCGCTGGATGCCGCTCCTCGCGGTCATCGCCCTGAGCGGCTGGACCTGCCAAAATCTGCCCCGCCTCCTCCCTACCACTTTTTCCGCCCCCGCGGCCTCCAACCAAGTGCTGCTCGCCACCCCCGGCGCCCTCATGATGTCCCGCGCCGACAGCGGCCGACGCCAACTCTACGAAGAACTCTACCGCCGCGTCGAAGGCGCCGCCGAAGTCATCATGGGCCGCGGCTTTTGGGCCCGCAGTTCCGCCGAGCCTCAGGAAATTTCCTGGCAGGCCCCCCACCCCCACGGCGCCTTCATCAGCACCGCCTATCATGGCGGCCTCATCGCCCTAGGACTGTTAGGCCTCCTGATCTGGGCTGGGGTCCAGCGCAGCCTCTGGCTCGCCCGCCGCGGCCTCGATGTCCGCTGGCTCGCCTTCCTCGCCGCAGGCGGCGCCTCCCTCTGCCTTGACGGCCACACCCTAGCGCTCTTCCAAACCGTCCCCCTCTTCGAACCCCTCCTCTTCTGGCTCCCCCTCGTGGTCGGCGCCTCCCTGGCCACCAAAATCCGCGACGACCTTCCCGCCGAGGCCCTCCCCGAGAACTCCTCCCCCGCCTAAAGCCCCCCGCCCCACCATTGGCCATTTGCCAAGCCACCCTTTTCCCTCCACCCTCGGCATCATGCGCTGGCCAGAAGAACGTGTCTTAGTCATTCCCCGCTCCCTCTTTGACGCCCTCGGCGCCTTCGAAGGCATCACCTCCGACGTGGAGCGCTATCTCGGCCCTATCCTGGACCCCGCTAACAACTCATTCCTGGCCCGCGACCTCGCCGAAGACGACCCCTCCTTCAAGCAGATCATCGCCTACGCCATCTTCCACTGCCAGGGCCGCTTTCTCCACTACGTCCGCGGCCAAAAAAGCGGCGAACAGCGCCTCGCCTCCAAGGGATCCCTCGGCATCGGCGGCCACATCAATTCCGACGACGCCCTCCAGGCCTCCCTGGAACGCGATACCTATCTCACCGGAGTCGATCGCGAGATCAACGAGGAGCTGCTTCTCGGGACCGCCTACCGCCAAAAATTGGTCGCTCTCATCAACGACGAGTCCAGCGATGTCGGCCGCGTCCACCTCGGCGTGGTCCACCTCTTCGACCTCGACTCCGAAGCCGTGCAGGCCAACGAGGCCCCCATCACCGGCCTAGAATTCCTCGACCACTCAGCCCTCCTCGAGCGCCGCCACCAGTTGGAAACCTGGAGCCAAATCTGCCTCGATCACCTACCTAAGCTCATCAGTTAGGGGAACGCGCCGCCACCACCGGCAGGCCCTCGATTCGCCGACTCCTTTCTTTTTGCTATGGCCACTCCCACCGCTTGGACGCTGCGCCCCCTCGAAACGGACTGCCTGGCCTCGCTCGCCGACTGCGGCCTCTCTCCCCTGGTGTGCCGCCTCCTCGCCCAGCGCGGGGTGCGCGGCGGCGACGCCGCGGGGCGCTTTCTCAGCCCGAAACTCAAAGAGTTAGGCGACCCCTTCGCCCTGCCCGATATGGAGGCCGCGGTGCTCCGCCTGCTTGAGGCGGCGGATGCCGGGGAGGCGGTCGTGCTCTTTGGCGACTACGACGTGGACGGAGTCACTAGCCTGACCTTGCTCCACGCCGTGCTGCGCGCCTACGGGCTGGAAGCCCGCTGTTTTCTGCCCCTGCGCCTGGAAGAAGGCTACGGCCTCTCCCGGGCCGGCCTGCACCGCTGCCTCGCCGAAGGCCCCGCCTCCCTGCTCGTGGCCGTGGACTGCGGTACCACCGCCTACCAAGAAATCGCCTGGCTCAAAACCCAGGGCATCGATGTCATCGTGCTCGACCACCACGAGCCCGACCTCGCGCACCCGCCAGCCGCGGTGGCGGTGGTCAACCCCAAGCGCGGCCTCGGCTGGCACTACCTCTGCAGCGCCGGAGTCGTTTTTAAAGTGGCCCACGCCATGATGAAGCGGCGCCCCGCCCCGCACTTCGACCTCAAGGCCCAACTCGACCTCGTGGCCCTAGCCACTGTAGCTGACATCATGCCTCTGGTGGAAGAAAATCGCCTGTTAGTGCGCCAGGGACTGCAGCGCCTCAGCAGCACCCCCCGCCTCGGCCTGCGCGCCCTCATCGAAGTCGCCGGCGTCACCGAACCCTTCACCTCCATGGACCTCGGCTTCCGCTTGGGCCCGCGCCTCAATGCCGCCGGGCGCCTCGACACCGCCAGCGCCGCCCTCGACCTCCTCCGCAGCGAGGACCTGGCCGAAGCCACCGAAATCGCCGCCGCTCTCGACCAACAAAACCGCGAGCGCCAAAGCCTCGAACAACAAATCCAAAGCGAAGCCGCCGCCCAAGCCCTAGCCTGGATGGACGGCGCGGACCCTCCCCAGGGCTTAGTGATCGCCTCCCGCGGCTGGCACCCCGGCGTGGTTGGCATCGTGGCCTCGCGCCTGATGCGCCAATTCTACCGCCCCGTCTTTGTCGTCGCGATCGACTCCGACGGCCAGGGCAAGGGCAGCGGCCGCAGCGTCGCCGGAGTTTCGCTAGTAGCCGCCCTTGACGCCTGCCGCCCCCTCCTCACCAGCGGCGGCGGCCACGACATGGCGGCCGGTTTGGGCCTGCGCGAGGAACACGTCGAGGCCTTCCGGGCCGCCTTCGCCGACCACGTCCGAGAACAAACCGGCGGAGCCGCCCTGGAACCCCGCCTCGACATCGACGCCGAAGTCCAGCTCGCCGAGTTGACCCTGGAATTTCTCGACGACTATGACCAGCTCCAGCCCTTCGGCAGCGGCAATCCCCAGCCCATTTTTATGGTGCGCGCCGTCTACCCCTCCGCCGAACCGCGCCTCTTGCGAGAGCGCCACTGGCGCCTTGAGCTGAGTCAAGGCGGCACCACCCGCACCGCTATGTGGTTCAACGCCGGCGAGCAAAAACTGCCCCCGCCCCCCTGGGATCTCGCCTTCCACGTCGACCGCAACACCTTCCGCGGCCACACCTCCGTCCAGCTGCTCGTGCAGGCCCTCCGCCCCAACTGACGCGGCGACCGCACTCAATTTCCGAGCGCAAATTTGTATTTGCCTAACTCACTCCTGCCGCACCCGCACCCGCAGCAGCCAAGCTTTCGTTCCTAGCGGAACCTCCAGGCGCTCCGCGACCCACTCCGTGGCGCCGTCCCCCGCCGGGTTAAGGCCGATGGGCGCGGAGGGCCGCGGGGTCCAGGTCGCCGCAGGATCCAGGGCGCTCTCCACGCTGTAGGCGAGGCCGCGCGCGGCGAAGTCCAAGCGGCGCCGCCACCTCAATTCCACCGCCGGAGGCTGCGACCCCGGGATCGCGCGCAGCACGGGTTGCCGACCCGCGGCGTCGTCGCCCCGAGCAGGATCTCCCCCCGCGGCGTATTCCGCAAAATTGCTCAAGCCATCGCCATCAGCATCGGCCTCCGCGCCGCGCGCCCCGCTGGGCACCGCCGGGTAGCTCTCGATCCAACTGCCAAAGTTAAGCCCGCCGCCGCCGCTCGTGACAAAAGTTCCGCTGCGGCCACCGGGGTCGCTACCCGCGGAGTTGCGCGCGAAAAAGCGGAAAAAATAGGGCGTTAGGGGGCGCAGCCCGTGAATCGGAACCGCCAGCGGGCCGGGCCCAGGCGCGCGGACCAAAAGGCTTTGCGGCCACGCGGCGAAATCGCTCCCGCCATCCAGCGGACCCCAGCAAACCGAAACCTGCGGCGCTTCCCCCCCGGTACTCCCTAACAACCCTTCGAGCACGGCCCCACTAGCACTCACCGCACTGGCCTGGACGACCTCGATTTCCGGCCGCTGCACCGTCCCCGCGGGTTGCCCTTCCAGGAGCGGCACCAAGAGGAAATCCGAACTGTCCGCGGTTTGATTGAGCCCCTGGAAACTCAAGACGTTGAGCCCCTCCACCAAGCGCGAGCGCTGCCCGCTGAGGTCGATCACCTCAAAGGCGACCGCCGCCACTTCGTCCCGCGATGCGCTCGCGGTGGAGTTCCACGGCAGATCGCCCGCCAGCGCCGGAGCCCCCCGGCGCGCCACTTCATGGCCATTGAGGTAGGCCACAAAACCGTCGTCGTATTTCACGGAAAGGCGCAGCCCCGCGATCTGGCTGAGTTGGTCAGCGAAGAAGGGTGCCCTCACATAAACACTCGATGCTAGGTTGTACATCGCTCCCGCAACGTCGCGGCCCGCCGCAAAATGTGCTTGGTAACCAGTGCCGCGGTCGTAGCCCAGTCCGTGGACAAATGGCGTCCAGCTGCGGTCGTCAAAATCCAACTGCTTCCAGCGGCCCCCCCATTCGTCCGAGGTCGGCGCCAGAAAGCGCATCGGATCCGCGCTGGTCAACAGCGCGATTCCCGGAGCCTCCAGGGTACTAAAGGAAGCGCTCCCAGACCAGGCCTCGCCCCCTCCGTTGCTGCCGCGCAGGCCATAAAAATACCGCGTCCCCGGCCGCAGGTTGGCGATGGGAAAACTCAGCGGCCCGACCGCCGAAACCGCCGCCAGCTCGTGCGCGTGCTCCCAGGCCGCGGGATTGCGGCCCCCATCCTGGCGGCCCCAGTACCAGGTCACCCGGGGCGCCGCCCCGCCTGTTCCTAACAACGAAGCTGCGAGCGCAGCGCTAGTCTGAGTTAGGCTCCCGGCGGCCCCCGCGGCCAGCTGAGGCGGGTTGGGCACCGCGGCACTCCCCCCCGGCGACCAGATCAACTCCGGCACCAACAACAGATCGGAGCTGGCGGCGGATTCATTGAGGACCTGAATCGCCAGCACGTTAGAACCGGCCACCAGCGAGTTCGCCAGCGGGGTGATGTCGTCGTCCCGAAAGGCCACCGCCTCGTCCTCATTGCGCGCGCTGGTGGCCGCAGAATTAAACGCCAGAGTGGTTGGCCCATCGTGTCCCGCCGCTGCGCTGCCGTTGATCCAGGCCTGGTAGCCATCCTCGTACTTCACGCGCAAGCGCAGCGTCCCCAGGGCCGCCGGATTGGCCACGGTAAATGGAAGGCGCACGTAAAGTGAGGTCGCCACGTTGAACATCGCCGCCTGCACGTCCGTCGCCAGCAGGGCGTCATAGCCAGTCCCCGTGTCGTACCCAATCCCCGAGGTGCCCGCCGCCCAGCCGACGTCGCTGAAGCTGCGCGCCAGCCAAGTAGTCCCCAAGCTGGCCGTCGGCACCAACCAGCGGAGCGCCGCCCCCGCGCTGACCAAACTGGCCTCCAAGGTGACCCTAACAGCGCTCTCAGTAACCGCAGGCGGCACCGCGCCGTCGCTCGCCGCAATCGTTAGGGTGAACCGCGGAGTGGCCGCGATATCCAGCCCTGCAGGGTTGGCCGCGCGCAGCAAGCCCCCGGCGGCGATGCTGAAAACGCCCCCCGCATTACCCCCCACAATGGCGAAACTAACCGCTTGGCCCTCGGGGTCGCTAGCGGCCAGAGTGCCCACATCGCCGCTGCCCGCCACCCCCGCGCGGAGCACGAAATGTTGCCCCCCAAAGGCCGGGGCCTCATTGGTGTCCCCCAGCTTGACTTGGACCTGCGCCCGGCTCGCCAGGAGCGGATTCCCCACCTCGCTCACGCGCACCACCAGATCAAAAACCGGCCGCATCTCGAAATCGAGCCCAAAGGACGAAGCCACCCGCAACTGCCCGGTGGCGGTATCAATCGCGAAGGTCTCAAAGGCATTGCCGCCCACCAACTCAAAGCGCAGCGCCGCCCCCTCGGGATCGCTCGCCGCCACCTGCCCCACCAGGGTCCCCGCCGCCGCATTCTCCCCCACCGCCATGGCCTGCGCCGCCACCACCGGGGCCTGGTTCGCCACCGCCACCCGAAAAGTCGTCTCCACAAAGGCCCCGCCGGGGTCCGTGGCCCTCACCGTTAGATCGGAAATCCCCGAGTTCGCCGAAAAGGATAGAAGCAGACCTGGCGGCGCTCCCCCCGCGATCGCCACCGCAGCAAAAATCGCTGGATTGCTATTGCCTGTGACCGCGAAGGCCAAGTCGGCGGCGGCGCCATCGAGGTCGCCAAAGGCTGCCCCGAGATCGACCCGGCTCGGGGCCGCCCTCGGCGAAACCGCGAGGTCGGGCAAGCCCAGGGCATATGGCGCGCCGGGAGCGTTGCCCGCAAACGTGGCCTCAATCTCGCGCCAGGTGCGCACCGCGCCGTCGTCCGCCTCCAAGCGCAAGCGGTAGCGGCCCAGCGCGCCGACGCTCAGCGCGGTCGCCAGCTCCGCGGGATTGCCAAACGCCGCCGCGCCCGGCCCCTCCGCGGACCAGGTCGTGGTAGTCATCCCAGGGAGCGCCGGGCGGGCATCATCCCGAACGGTCGCGGCCAACAGCGCGGTGGGCGCGCTCCGACCGCCCACCGTTAGGGAGCGCACCCCGAAGGCGATGCGCGGGGCGCGGTTTTCTGAAAGCCGCGCTAAAATCCCCACTTCCTCCGCCGTTAGGGGACGAGAGTAGATGCGGACGTCGTCCACTTGCCCCCGCCAGTAATCGGAGCCCGTGCTGGTGAGGTGGCGGCCAATCGCCAGGGTATCGAGATTGAGGATGCCTCCAAAAAAGGGCCGCACCCCTTCCCGCACCGCCGCGCCGTCAAGATACAGCTTGGCCTGGCGGGCCCCATCTACGGTCACCGCCACATGGTGCCAGACGTCGTTGTTGACCGCGCTCGGCGATGCCAAGCTGGCCACCTCGGTGCCCGCATCCCCGAGCACCTTGTATTTCAAAATGCCGCCCTCCACATAGAGGCGCAGCGAGCGGTCCGGCCGGGTGCGATTACTCGCCGAAAAAAGCGTCCGCAGGCTCGAACTGTTGGTCTTGAACCAGGCACTGAGCGTGCCCTCGGCTAGTCCCTGCACAGCCGCCACCTGCGCGCTCAGGTTGACCCAATCGTCGGCGCCATCAAAGTTGCGCGCCGCCCCCAGCACCCCCGCCGTGCTAGCAACCCCGCCGGCGTAGATGCCACTTCGATTCCCCCCCGACGCGTCTAAGGCGATCGTGCCCGCCGTTTCGTCGAGTTTCCACCACGCCGCGGGAGGCTCGCCCTCCCCGCTGCTCGGAGCCTCCACCGCCACCGCCACGTCGTCGCTGCTCGCAAAGCCATTGTCGGAAAGCGTGAGCCGCAACACGTACTCCCCCGGCCGACTAAAGCTGGCGCGCGTCCGCTTCGCCGCGGCTTCGGAAAACTCAACCGCCCCCCCTTCCGGCCCGCGCAGCAGGCTCCACTGCACGCTCACCTGGCCCGATAGCGGGGGGTCCGCCGCCGTCTGCGGCGCCGTTTCTAACACCAACCCGTGCCCCGCCTCAATCAAGACCCGATCCGCGGCTGGCGAACTGATCTCCCCAAAGGGCAGGATGATGTACGCCGAATTCGCCTGGCGCACCCCAGCGGCGTCCTCCACCACATACTCAATCGCCGCCACCCCCCGCGCCCCCGCGGCCGGCGTAAACGTCATCTGCCCATTGTACACATCTGTACTAACATTATCAATAGTGAACGCCCGCGCGCTCAGCGCCAGCGCACCCTTGGCTGGATTGAGTAGCTTTGCGGAGATGAGCCGCGCCGCGCCCGGAAAATAACTGGCACCCGCGGCCGCCTGGCCCAGCCCCACAATCGGCCGCACGCTGGCGTGGTTCCGGTACCCCGCGACCTGGTCATTGACCATCGGGGCTAGGCGCAGACTAGCCTGCCCCGGCATCAAGGAAAAATAGTCTGGCCGGGTCTGCAAATAGTCCGCCACATAGGTCAGGCTCACCGTGACCGGAACCCCATTGCGCAGCATTTGAAAACTGTCCGCACCCGCGGCATCGGCCTGCACCCGGATGATGACCAGGTGGCGGTCGTTGCGCCCGGTATCCACCCGAGCCTGGCGCGGCTGACTCACGATGGTGCTGTCCGCGCTGCTGGTGGGGCGAAAGGAAAATGCCTGCCCGGGAGCCAAGCGCAGCGCCAGCGAGTCCTCGTTCCAAGCCCCCACCTCCACCGCGATGTCGGCCCGGTGCAGCCAACCCTGGCCTCCATTCCCCTGGTTTCCCCGCAGCGAATAGCTAAACCAAGCCGGGCCTTCATAGCCGGGCGTCGGCTCGAAGCGCACCCGATCCGGCCCCGTCACCCGGGCGCTCCCCGCCTGGATGGGGTAGACGCGCCCGACTTCCTCAATAGTTAGGACAGTGTTCGCAATTCCGTTGCGCACCCCGCTGCGGTCGTTGAGCAGCGGCAGCAATTCGATCGCCTGGCCCGGCACCGTGTCCGCGGCGTCATCGACCGCCCAAGGAATTTCCTCCGCGTGGCGCATCACGTTAGAACCCGTCAGGCGGGTGGCCGCGTGGCTGTAAATTTGCATCGCCGAGGTTTCCCCCGCTGAGACGTCCGCAAAAAAATCGCGGCTGTCCACCAGCGAGGCATTCATGATGCCGCCGCTGCTGTGGTCGCTCCCCAGGTTGTGCCCTTGTTCGTGCGCCTCCAGGGCCACTCCAAATCCCTTGGCGCAAACATTGACTGGCGCAGTGGAGCCGAGCGTGCGCACCCACGCCAGCCCGATCACGCCGCCCGAAAAGGCCCCATTGCCAAATTTTGTGCTCAAATCCCAGCGGAACGTCCCGCGCGGGCGCCGCGCGCTGATCCAGGCGCCGTAGTCTCCTAGCGAATTGGGGACGTCGGGGAAGGCGGCGGCGTCGGGCGTCAGAATCAATTCCTGAATCAAATGGCGGATTCCGAGATTGCTTTCTTGAATCGACGCCAAATCCGCGGTCTTGGCCAAGTACTCTGAAGTGATCTGGGTGAGGCGCTCCGTGGTATTGGCGCCGGTGACAGACTTGTCTAAGGTCACAATCGCGAGGAGATCCTTTAGGCTCAACTCATAGGCCTGCCCGTGGGGCACCGGCTCGACAAACTTATCCAGGCGCCCGGTTTCTGGATCAAACCCATTGGAGGGCAGCGCTAGCGGATCCAGCGCCGCGGCCGCAGCCTCCTGCCAATCCGCCTCCTCCACTGGGGCCGCCCCCGCGCGCGCCGCCGCCCAGCCGGTGTGCGGGTCGATGGCGCAGCTGATCTGCTCTTGCTCGGCTCGCCGCGTCAAGGCCCGCAAGTCTCCCGTGGCGGCATCGGTGCGCAGCCGGATCACGTTGCCATTCGCCTCCGTGAGGACCGCAGCCACCGCCCCACCTGCTAGAGCGACGACCAAGCGCACCGACTCTCCCCCGCGGTGTTCCCGCCCCTCGTAGACGCGCGTCCCCGCCTCCAGCCGCAAGCTTTGGTCCCCTCCCAAGGTGACCTGAAAATGGTCTGCCAAGAGGCGGCGGGGCCGCATCAAGAAGGTCCGCCGCGGCGCTCCCTCCAGAGCCAATCCAAGCGGCTGCCCGGCGTCCAAGACCGCTGCCAGCCCCCGCGTCCGCGCCGTAAAGCCATCGCTCTCCAGCGCCGCCCAGCCCTGGCCCGGCGGGGGACCCGCCACCGCGACCACCTCCCTAGCTACCTCCCCCGGCCCCGCTAGCACCGCCCCCACCGAAGCAACCCTAACTTCTATCTGCCCCCCCCGGCCCGGCCCCCCCGCCCCAAAGGGCAGCCCGCCGCAAAGCATCAGGAGGGCCAGACAAAGCAGAGCGCAGGCGATCGGAAGGCGGTTTTGTTTCATGGCTGAAGGAACCCCTCAGCTCTACTACCTTTTCCCGCCGGGGGCCAATCTATTTGCCCCGCCCCCACGCGCCAACTTATCCCTAGCGACTAATGTCATTTTGCCGCAGGATCTTAAAACCCTCCGTCTGCATCACCGCGGCCCCAATTTCGATGTCCTCCAAATGGAGCGCCAGGGCGGGCAGGCCATTGCCCCGGACGAGCAGGGGATAGGCAAAGTGGATATTTGTCTCGGCCTGCAGAAAAGCCGTCAGGCAGGTCCCCAGGGCTTCCGCGCCCTCCTTGAGCTGGACTACCAGCAGGTCGCAGGTGCTGAAGGGGATGCCCCGCTCAATGAAAAGGGTCTCCACCGTTTCGGGGTCGCTGACGATGAGTCGGGCCACGGTGACGTCCACCGAGTCCTGCAGGCTGAGCCCCAGCACCAGAACGTGGGCATCTCCCAGCAGGCGCACCACGCTGAGCAGCGCCCCCGCCCGGTTGATCAGAAAAACGGAGAATTGCTTAACGTAGGGGCCGGCGGAGGCGGTATCAGTTTCCATGCGAGGGAGTGGGGTTAGAGGGCGGATGTCGGGCCCCAGCCTCCCCCGCAAAACTCCAGGGGAGCTCCGCAGAGGCTCGGCTGGGGAAATGCTTAGGGTTTAGGGGCGGCGAGGATGCCAGCCGCAGCCGACTCCTTTTCTTGAATCAATCGATCGACGGTGTCGCTGAGCAATTCCGCCGAGCGGCGCAGGCGGTCGGCGGGGTCCGGCACTGGGGAGGAATCCTCGGGCCACAGCCGCACCAAACCCGCCAGCCGCTTGTGGAGCAGGCGCAGGCAGCGGTTGGAATCCGGCTCCCCCAGAGCCTGCAGGCGGCGGGTCATTTCCACGAGCAGCGCGGGATCCCCAATCGCCAGGCGCTGGTCGCTCAACTGCCGCGCCATCACCACCGCGTGGCAGGTTTGCAGCGCGCGCAGCCACTGCCCGATATAGACCAAATCCGCGAGGGGTTCATCCTTTTGACTGCGCAGGTGGCGGCGCTGCCCCGCGCTCAACTTCTCAATGCCCGCCCCCAGCCTCTTCCAATCCCCCTGCTCCGCCGCCCCGAGAACCTCGGTGCGCAGTCCAGCCATGGGCTCAATCAGCCCTAAGGTTTTCTCTATGGTCTCCTCGTCCTGCAGCAGATTGCGAATCTGCTGCGAATCCCGCGCCTGGGCTGCCAAAAAGAGGTCTGCGCCTACCGCACCCAGCCCCATGGCCGCCTGCTGGCGACCCTCCAAACAGCGGGTCACGGTGGGACGGTAAAGCTGCCTCCACTGCGGCCGGGTGGCCTCCGAGAGCCGGGCGTAGAGCTCCGCGGGAAACTGCGGCAAGGCCGCGCCCCCCCGTCCCTCCGCGGCGCGCTCCCCGCCTGAGGCCAGGGAGACCACCGCCGCCAGCAGAGCTGGGCCACAAAACAGGAAACTGCGCGCAAACATGGGAGAAAAAAAACTGCGCTGGGCCGCGCCGCCGGGGCCAATCCAGGGACCCCTTTCCAAATCAAAACTGCCTCCAGGCATCCCTAAGTCTAAACCCTTCTCCAGCTTACTGCAATTCCTGATTGGGGGTTTTGCCCGCTTCGGGGCGCGGCTCCCAAACGGCCTCGCTCTTCCCGGCAGCCCCCGATCCGAGTTCGAGCCCCTGGCTGCGGATCAACTCCGCAATCACGACGCAGCCGGGCGCGCCCGCCTCCGCCTCCCAGCGCAAGTAGAGATTGGCCGACTGCCACCCCTCCCCCGCAGCCAGCCCTGCGAGCAATTGCCCGGTGCGCGAAGCCCGCGGCGCATAGCCCAGCAGCGAGGTCTTGCCACTCCTCTGGGCAATCTCGTAGGCGCTCCACTCCTCCGCCCTGTATTTGCCTACATAGCGCGCGCTGGGGCGAATCTGCACTCGCAGCGATTGGGGCGCCGCCGGGCGGGTGGCGAGGAATGCCTCCCAACTCAACGATCCGTAGGCCACGAAATTCTCCCAGTCCACCTGGGCCCCAGCGGGAGTCTCCTTAGCCGCCGCCGTAAACCGGCTGCCGTCCGCCCCGACACAACTGATGGCGAACCACCATTCGCCGCCCGCCCGCAGGGGTCGGCCCACCTCGTAGCTCAGCACTGCGGGGTCCTTTTCCCCTCGAATTTCATAATAATCCTTCAGGCGACTTTCCACCCGCTGCGGGTCCAAAACCCAGGTCAGCTTCTCCGCAGGCCCCGCCGCTTGCAAGAAGGCATCAAAAGCGCGGCGCACCGCCGCTTGCCGCAGCTCATCCGACGGGAGCGCCGCCGCCGCCACCGCCGTCGGCCCATCGCTCACCTTCTGCCGCCGCACCTCTCGGGAAAAATACAGCACCAACACGCCCAGCACCCCCACAAACCCCACCCACATCAACAGCCGCCGCACTTTGCCCAACTGGTCCAGCCAAGTCAGCTCCGAGTGCGTCCAGACGTCGTCGATTACCGTCTGCAGCCGATTCACCGAATACACCGCCTGCTCCGCGGGATGCCGCTTTTGCAGCGCTTCCCGGGAAACGGACGTCACCCCCTCAACGGCCCGCTCCAGGGGAGCCGACGGGGCCAATTCCGGACGGCTCACCAAGCGGGTAAATTGCTTCAGCTGGTCCCCCGACTTGCGCTCCAGGGGGATGCGGTTTCCGTGCAGTCCTTTGCCCGGCGGCGGCGCCTCCCCCACCACCTCCGGGGAGGAAACCGGCCGAGGCGCGGCCGACAATACCTCGCGCGGCGCCAACTCCGCGTCCCACTCCACCTCCGCAGCCCAGGCGGGATCCCGCGGGCGGGATGCGGGCTCGCCCGGCTCAGGCGCGGATGGAGTAAAGGAAGACATAGGCGTTGCAGTAGCCCCCCAGGCGGCAGGGCAGTGGGCTCTATCCTAAGCTCAGCCCACCCCCAGGCAACCTGATTTCCACGCCCTGCTGCCGTGCCCGCAGGTTTCTTTGGCCGTTGCAAGACCCGCGGAAGTGCCGAACCGTTATTACCCAGATGGCCCGCTGCGCGCCCCCCTTTCCTTTTGCCATGCTTTCCCACCGCTTCGCCCGACGCGCCGCTCTTGGCCTGCTGCTCCTGATCGCCCCGCTGCCAGGGCGGGCCGCAGATCTCCGCCTCTCCGCAGAGCAACAGGCCCGACTCGCCAAACAGCTCCCCAAAACCCTCGCCAAACTCCAACAGCGCGAACTCCTCCGCGTCGTCTCCGTCGGCGACGACATCAGCACTTTCTACCAGCCCCCAGGCTTCCCCCGCTACGACTCCGCCATGGCCTGGCAGGGCCGCCTCCTCAACCGCCTGGGCGGCTACTTTTACTACCACGGCATCGTCGACCTGGTCCCTCACCGCGAAATCGCTGCCAGCCAAAAACAGGCCGGCGACGCCTGGACCCGCTACGCCGCCGACCTGGCTGCCTGGCAATCCTCCAAAAAAGGCCAGGCCCCCCTAGCCCCCGATGCCCTCCGCTTCCAGGCGGATGTCGCCGCTCCCACCCCCATGGGCGTGCCCGAACTCATCCGCCGCGGCCTGCCCCAGGCGCAGCAAATCGTTCAGGGCACCGCGATCCAAATTCTCAACCTGGCCCGCGACGGCGCCCAGGCCGCGCAAGCTTGGGAGGCCCTCGGCCCCGAGGCCTTCCCCCCTCCCCCCGCGCCGCGCCCCGACCTCGTCACCCTCTGCTACGGCCTCAACGACGCCTCCGCCAGCCTCCCCCTCGACGGCTTCCGCGCCTTCCTCCAAGAAGCCGTCAGCCGCTGCCTCCAAAACGGCGCCGAAGTGCTCGTCGCCGCCCCGCCCCTGAGCTTCGACCCCAGCGCCCCCCGCGAGTCCCTCGGCCGCTCCCGCCCCTACGCCCAAATCGCCCGCTCCGTCGCCGAAGCCGCTAAGGTCGCCTTCGTCGATCTCGGATCGGCCCTCCTAGAGGCCCCCTCGGACTTAGCTTCCCTCAATGCCAGCGACGCCTTTGCCGCCGCCACCGTCCCCCTCGCCCAGGCCTTCAGCTACCGCGCCGACTCCCCAGACACCCTCCACCCCAACGCCGCCGCCACCCTGGCCATGGGCGAGCGCGCCGCCCGCCAACTGCTCGACGGCCCCACCCCCATCCCCCTGGAAATCAGCGGCGCCGTAGAACTCACCGGCCCCGCCGAAGCCACCGCCCAACTCCGCATCTTCAATCCCTCCTCCGCCCCCCGCAGCCTCGTCCTCAGCCCCCTCAGCTTCACCGGTTGGCGCCTCAAGCCAGGCACTCCTGACGCCTTTTTTAACCTCCCCCCCGGCAAAGCCCGCCGCCTCAACCTCCCCCTCGAACCCGCCTCCCCCAGCCCCGCTCCCCTCGGCGGACTCATCCGCGGCTCCCTCATCGCCAGCGACGACGACCTCCAGCAACTCGTCGATCTCGCCCTCCCCCTCCGCCCCCTCTCCCTCGCCTGGCCAGAAGGCCGCCTCGACGCCGCCTCCGGCGAAGTCGTCCTCACCGCCACCCTCACCAATCAAAGCACCAACCCCGTCCAAGGCACCGCCACCCTTGATTGGTTAGGCCAACAACAGCAGTTCCCCATCCTCCTGGAGCCCGAAAAATCCCTCGCCCTCCCCCTCCGCCTCGCCCTCCCAGACCCCGCCACGGCCCCCCGCTTCTTCGGCCTCGCCGCCCTCCAAATCACCCTCCCAGACCGCACCCTCCGCTTCGAGCGCCGCCTCGAAGGCCTCCGCTACCTCGGCCTCGAACAGCGCTTCCCCCTCATCCCCCTCAGCGCCGCCTCCCCGAGCGGACCGCTCCCTAAACCCAACACCTGGGTCACCCCCTTCGCCGACCCCAGGGGCCTCTACTGCCTCATCGAGGCCCCCTCCACCAGCAGCAGCCCCGGCTCCTCCAGCCTCCCCTGGGGCACCATCGAACTCCAAATCGATGGCCGATCACCCGCCGCCAACGGCTCCCTCGGCTTCGTCGACCGCCTCAGCGCCACCATCCCCTGGAGCGACGGCCCCGTCCCCCTGCGCAAAGTCCGCCCCGCCACCTTCGGCCATTCCTACTACTTCCAATACCACCCCGACGGCTTCCGCGTCACCGCCACCACCCGCCCAGATGGCTCCCGCCGCTTGGAATTCAATGTCGCCCGCGTCAACCTCCCTCAGCACCAGTGGTCCCTCGACCCCTCCGGCCAAAACTCCCTCGGCTTCAACCTTCGCCTCACCCGCATCGACCCCGCCACCTCCCAAATCGACCCCTCTCTCACCCAAACCCTCACCGCCTCCGCCTTCGGCAGCACCGACGCCCGCAGCCTCACCGTCCTCGAACTCTCCCCCTCCCCCTCCCCGCGCTGGTCCCTGCGCATTTATTAAATCTTCCACCCTCCCTGCCCAGGAAATCCTCTGGACGCCGCGCCGGATCTCCCCCATGGGTACCAGCCCCCGAAATTCAATTACATGGAAAAGAAATTTAATCGCCCTCGCCCTCGTCGTCCCCGTGGCCCCGTCGGCCCGCGCCCTGACGAGAGCGACGGCCCCGAACTTATGGATACTCACTCCAATGCCCCATCAGGGCAGCTTTCCCCCGAAGTCGTGCAGGACATCGCCGAAGCGGCGCTAGCCAGCCGCGAGGAAGCTGCTGCCGCCGCCGCTCCCCAACCCGAAGCGGCCCCGCCACCACCCCCCCCTCAGGAAAACGGCACCCTCCCCGGCGAGTCCCTCTCCGGCGACAGCATGCGCGCCCCTCGCGAGTCCCGCGAGTCCCGCCCGCCTCGCCAAGACCCGCGCCCCCCGCGCGACCCCCAATTCCAACAGCAGGCCGCCCTGCAGCGCCGCGAGCAAGAACAGGCCCGCCGCGACGCCGAACAACAGCGCCGCGAACAGGAGCGCCTCCGCCGCGACGAAGACCAGCGCCGCCGCCAAGCCGAACAAGCCCGCCGCGAAAGCCAAGACCGCGCCCTCCTTCCCATCGACGACCTCTGCCATAAAGCCTGGCAGATCTTCCTCGCGGAAGTCGGCGAAGAAGGCGTCGAACTCTTCCCCGACAACGAGGCCCGCGAGCTAACCCGCCGCAGCTTCCGCCTCGCCGAAATCTTCATGCAAGAGGAACTCCGCGTGCGCCGCCCCCCAGCGCCGCCCCAGCGCGAGCCCTTCCCCCCCCGCGAGTCCCGCCCCGCGCCTCAGGAAAACCACGTCCCCAGCGAGCCTTCTGCCGCTCCCGCCAGTGAGCCCGCGGCCCCGGAACCGACCACCAGCGAGGCCCCCGAGTCCGAGGCCCCCGAGGCCCCCGAGGCCCCGTCCTCCGAACCCGCCTGACCCCGAAGCGGCCGCGGCGCCGCTTTTGCTGCTTTCCCCGGCGTCCGATGCCCTCGGACGCCGGGGTTTTTTGCGCCCGGCGACAGCTTCCCGCCGTCCCCCTAGCGCCACAAAAGCCCGGAAAACTTCTTGGCCACGGCCTGCCGGTGCTTGGGCCACTCGCGGGCCAAAAAAGTGGGCCAGTCGGCGGTAGCTGCCCAGCGCTTGCCGTCGGGCGTGCTGAGGATCAACTGCACGGGCACGCGCCCTTCGCAGACCGCGGGGTGCTCCTTGAAGGCAAAGCAATCTTGGAGCTTCACCTGGACCTCGGGCCCCCCTTCGCCATAGTTGACCTTGAGGCTGCCCTGGCCCGGCCAGGGAATGGACAGGGGCGCAAGTTCATCCAGCCAACTGACCTGACCTGGCTCCAAATGCCGGTGAAAAGCCGCTACCAGAGGCGCCGCTTGCGCTTCCTTCACCAGCGAAAGCCCCGCAAAGGCCCGCGCCAGGCAGGCCGCGACCGCCGCCTCGTCAAAGGGGGCAAACTCCAGCTCCGGCAAGTTGGCGTGCACCAAATTCACCCGGGCCACAAACTGCCTCAGCCGATGGTCCCACAGAGGCAAATCAAAGGCCCCAGCCCGCTGCGCCGCCGCCAGACAGCGGCCGCTGGCCTGCCCATCGAGATCCCGCTGCTGGGGCTTCTGCTCAAGCACCAAGTCGCCATAGCGCAGCACTTTCACCGCCGCCACCCGCTTGTGCGGCCCATCAAAAAGGTGCTCCACGCTGCCGCTCAAGTGCTGCGGAAACATCTCCGCAACCCACTCCGGCTGCACCGCCGTGGCCAAGCTCAGCAAAGTCAGCGGACCAGCGCCGCGCCCAGGCGCCTCCCGCAAACTGGCGGCCACAAAAAAGGTCGCTTCCTGCACCACGCTTTCCCGCACCAATTGGCCCTGGCGGCCCTCCGTCAACTGGCACTCCCATTTCCCAGCCGCGCTCCGCTTGGCCAGCTGGTCAATAAACCCTGCCAACAGGCAACGCCGCAGCGCCTCCTCCTTCGGCGAAGCCCCCGCCCCCCCCGAAGCGCCCTCGCGGAGGCCCTGCTGCCGGGCCGCTTGCAAAATCTGCTGACTCGTCTGCTCCACCGTCCGGGCCACGTGCGCATTGATGCCGTGGGCCCGGCAGCGCTCGCCGTGAAACCCGCTCGCCACCGCAAAGGCCTGCGCGCGCATCAGGGTCACAAAATCGGTCTCCCCGCTCTCCTCAAACATCTCGCGCGCCGCCCGGCCCGGCCCATCATCCCGCTCCACCCGGGCCAACAAATCGCGCCCACTCACCAGGGCCGCGCACAAGGCCGCTTCCGGCAGGCACCCGCGCTCCCCAGCCTCGACCAGCATGCGCGCATAGCGCGGGTGCATCGGCAGGCGCAACATTTGCCGCCCCACCGCCGTCAAACCTCCCGCCTGCAAGGCCCCCAGCATCGTCAGGAGCCGCTCCGCCCGCTCCACCGCCTGCCGATCCGGCTTGTCCAGCCAGTCGAACTCCGCCGCTTCCTCAATCCCCAGCGAGTGCAACAACAGCACCACCTCCGCCAGATCACTGCGCTGAATCTCCGGCGTATTCCGCTCCTCCCTCCCCTGCTGGCCAATCGCGGTCCACAGCCGATAGCAGGTGCCCGGCGCGGTCCGGCCCGCCCGCCCCTGCCGCTGCGCCGCGCTGGCCCGGCTGATCGGCTCGATTGAGAGCGTCCCCAGGCCCCGCTCGGCATCGTAGCGGGCCACCCGGGCGGTGCCGCTGTCCACCACGTGCCGAATGCCGTCGATGGTGATGCTCGTCTCGGCGACGTTGGTGGCCACAATCACTTTGCGCAGCGCATGGGGAGCAAAAGCCCGGTCCTGCTCCTGCGGCTCGAGCTCGCCGTGCAAGGCCAGGCACGCCAGGCGCTCCGCCAGGCGCAGGCCGCCCAGCGCCTCCAAGGTACTGTTGATCTCCCCCCGCCCCGGCATGAAAACCAATATGTCTCCAGGGACATCCCCCGCCACGATGCGCCCCACCGCTTCCGCCGCCTGCACCGGGATCGGCCGCGCATCCGGCAAGGCCAAATAGCGCACCTCCACCGGATAACTTCGCCCCTCCGAAACCAAAATCGGACAATCCTCCAAATACCCCGCCACCGGCTCGGCATCCAGCGTGGCCGACATCACCACCACCGCCAAATCAGGCCGCTCCCCCCCCTGCAGGCGCTTCACCAGCCCCAGCGCCACGTCGCTCAACAAGTTGCGCTCGTGAAACTCGTCAAACACCACCACTCCTACCTTTCCCAAAAGGCGGTCCTCTTGCAGCCAGCGCAACAAGATACCCTCGGTCAGAAAACAAAGCCGCGTGCCCGCGCTGGTCCGGTCGTCAAAGCGAATCTGATAGCCGACTTCCGCCCCCAGCTTCACCCCCCGCTCCCACGCCACCCGCGCCGCCACCGCCCGCGCCGCCACCCGCCGCGGCTGCAATACCACAATCATCTTCTCCCCCGCCACCCCCCCATCCAACAACATCTGCGGCACCTGCGTGGTCTTCCCCGAACCCGTCGGAGCCACCAGCACCAGCCGCGGGCCCACCCCCAGCCGCTCCAAAATCTCAGCGTGAATTTTCCAAATCGGGAGCGCAGGGGAAGCAGGCATGAAAAGCAAGGTTGACGCCCCCTCCCTCGCACAGCGCCCGCCAAAACCAAAGGCCGCAGATCGCCTTTCCCCGCCTCCCCTGCCTCCCCCCTGCCCTACTCCGGCCGCTTGATTTCAAAAACCCCCTCCGTCCGACAATACCCATCCCGCCCCCCCATCCGCCCAATCGGATGAAACTTCTCGCCCCGAATCCGCTGCCGCTTCCCATCGTAAAAGGCCCGCCGGATGTGCACCCGGTGCACAATGCCCAAAATCAACCGGTTCTCCCCAATCTGCTGTATAGAGTGCACATTGCACTCCAAGGCCGCCGGCGCCGCCTTGATGCGCGGCGGCCCCACCGCTCGGGACGGCGCCGTGGCCAACTTTTCCCGCTCGGTTTCACTGGCCCCATAGGGCAGCGCCGCCGCCGTGCGCACCATCGCCTCCGCCAATCCCTCGTCCACCAAGTTCACCACAAACTCCCCCGTCCGCCGAATGTTGCGCGCCGTGTCCTTCGGCGAGCCGTCCTCGCGGTCCCCCGCCCCAATGATCACCAAAGGCGGCTCCGCTCCAAAAACATTAAAAAACGAAAAAGGCGCCGCATTGACGCCCCCGTCCTCGTTCAGCGTCGTCACCCACGCAATCGGCCGCGGCGTCACCAAACCCGCTAAAATAGCGTAGGCAACCTCCGCATCGACATTCAATAGATCGAGTTCAATCATAGCAAAAAATCAATTCCCCGCCCCAGCCGCGCCCCCCTCCGCGCCGCGGCGCTTCCGGTAGATCGTGGCCGCATCAATTCCCAGCACCCGCGCCGCCGCCCTGACGCTCGAGCTCGCCTCCACCACCCGGCGAATGTGCTCCCGCTCCACCGCCGCGAGGCTGATCATCGACCCCACCTGCGCCGCCCCCGCCCCAACTCCCCCGCCCCCCTGAATTCCCACCGGAAGATCGCCCGGGAGGATCGCCGGTCCCGCCGCCAAAATCACCGCTCGCTCCACCGTGTTGCGCAGCTCGCGCAAATTTCCCGGCCAACCGTGCGCCAACAAACAGCGCTCCGCCTCCGCCGAAAACCCCAAAACCTTCCGCTTCATCTGCCCTGCAAAAAACGCCAAATACTGCCCCGCAAAAATCATCAAATCCCCCGGCCGCTCCCGCAGCGGCGGCATCGTCACCGTGATCACGTTGAGCCGATAAAAAAGATCCTCCCGAAACCGCCCCGCCGCCACCTCCGCCGCCAAATCCCGGTTCGTCGCCGCAATGATCCGCACCTTGGCCCGCCGCGTCTTGTTCTCCCCCAGCCGCTCATATTCGTGCTCCTGCAGCAGCCGCAACAACTTCGGCTGCAGCTCCAAGGGCAATTCCCCGATCTCGTCCAACAACAGCGTCCCCCCCTCCGCCGCCCGCACCTTCCCCCAGTGGTCCCGCAGCGCCCCCGTAAACGCCCCCTTCACGTGCCCAAAAAGGTCGCTCTCCAACAACTCCCGCGACAAGCTCGGACAACTCACCGTCACCATCGGCTGGTCCCGCAGCCCGCTCGCCGCATGCACCGCCCCCGCCGCCACACTCTTGCCCGTCCCGCTCTGCCCCAAAATCAAAATCGAAGCCGCGGAATCCGCCGCCCGAAACAACACCTCTAATACCCCCTGCACCCCCGCATCCCGCGACGCGAACTGCGGCTCCATGACCTGCGCCTTCACCTCCGTCTCCAACTCCGCCACCCGCGTCTCCAAATGCCGCCGCTTCTGCACCAGCCCCACCACGTGCCCCAGCCGCTCCAACTGCACCGGCTTTTCCACAAAATCCAGCGCCCCGCGCCGCGTCGCCTCCACCGCCTCCCCAATCGTCCCCTCCGCCGTGACCATCACCACCGCCTGACCAGGATTCTGCTTCCGTATCGCACTCAACACTTCCAAGCCATCCTCCTCCCCCAGCCGCAAATCCAATAGCACCAAATCAAACCGGTCCTCCCGCAAGCGCGTCATCCCCATCCGGCTCTCCGCCACCGCCTCCCCCTCGTGCCCCAAACTCTCCACCGCCACCAACATCGCCTCCCTCATGTCCCGGCTGTCGTCGATGATGAGAATTTCCATAGAAAAAGCGGGCTAAAAACCCAGGACCACTGAGGCCAGCTCAAGGCTCCCCTTTCTACCACTATGCCCCCGCCGCGCCCTTTTACAATTGCGAACCCCGCCACCCCCCCTCAACGCGGGCCCCGCCGCACTTTGCCTCTCGCCCTTGCCCCTCCTCCCCAAAGCAGCCCCCCGCCACCGCCCTCCGCTTGCGGCAATTTGCCAGCGCTCCCGGCCGCCGACTCGCAAAACGCCCCCTGCGCCCGGGCCCAGCCCCAGCCGTAAGTTTTGCAACTCACTCGCAATCAACGGCGAGAAAGGCGCAGCCCCCCTTGGCACCCGTCCTGCAAAAGCCATTCTGTACCCCCCTCTCGCCATGCCCTCCTGGACCCTCAGCTTTCTCGCCGCCGCCGCCACCGCCGCCCTTCTCGGGTTCGGCGCCGACGCTGGAGCCGCCGCCGGCTTCGCCAGAGCCTGCTTCTTCTTCTTCGTCGTCCTCTCCATCCTCTCTCTCTTCCGCGGCCAAAAACCCATCTAAACCCCCACCCCACCCCATGAAACTCGAGCCCTCCACCAAATTCGCCCTCGCCGTCATCGCCGGAGGCGTCGCCGCCCTCACCGCCATCGCCCTCGAAAAGCGCTACTACCGACAACTCCGCCGCCGCGAATTCGAATCCTCCCCCCCCGCAGGCGCCAACGGCGCCAGCCGCGGCCTCCCCCACCCCACCGACCTCGCCCCCCTCCGCCATCGCCTCGAAGACCGCGCCGACGTCCTCCGCACCAAAGCCGCAGAACTCAAGGACCGCCTCACCGATACCCTCGGACAAGCCGAAGATCGCCTCCGCGAGGGCGCCAGCAAGCTGCGCGAAACCTTCCAGCGCCCCCCCTCCCCCGAGGCCCCCCCTCCCCCCTCCCAACACCCCCGCAGTACCTTCGAAGGCGGCCCACTCTAGCCCATCCCGCCAGGTCCGCGCCAGGTCCGCGCCCAACCCGCCAGACTTAAATCCACTTCTCTCCAACCCCAGCCCCCCTCCCCATGAACATCCGCAACCACCCCCCCGAACTCCCCCCACTGGCCGCCGCTGAATCCCAGCCCGAGCGCCCCGGGCAAACCGCGGCCGCCCCGCCCAGGGCCGGATTCGCTCCCAGCCCTCGCTTCAGCAGCGCCCTCGCCTGGGTCGACGCCACTCTCACTCCGCAGAACTTTGCCCTGGTCGGCCGCGGCCTCAGCTGGGCCGCCCGCTTTCCCCGGCGCCACCCTCTCCCCATCGCCCTGCTCGGAGCCAGCGCCCTCTACTGGGCCTACCGGCGCTCCCAGCCCCCCACCCTGCGCGGCACCCTCCTCGACTTCACCCGCGCCAACTCTCAGGCCCTCCAAAGCTGCGCCCAGCAAACCCGCCGCTCCGCCGCCGAAGGCTTCGGCGCCGCCTCCGCCGCCAGCCGCGGCATCCGCACCAGCGCCCACGAAATCCGCGAAAACGTGCAAGAAGCCGCCACCAAGGTCGCCGAAAACAGCCGCCTCGCCGCCTCCCGCCTAGGCCAATCCGCCGCCGCCACCGCCGAAGCCGCCCGCGAAGCCTGCGAGGCCGCCCTCCACTCCGCCAAAGAAAGCGCCGAAAAAGTCGCCGAAGCCGCCCGCCAATTCCAAGACGACGCCGAGGTCGCCTGCCAGAAGGTCGGCAGCCTCGCCCGCCAAAAGCCCGCCCTCGCCCTCGTCGGCGGCCTCGCCCTCGCCCTCGGAGCCCTCCTGCTCGCGAAAAGTTCCCGCAAATAACCCCCCCGCTGCGGGCAGGCCCGGCTCCCGGATCGGATCCCCCCGTCCGCCCTGGGAGTCGGGCCTCACTGCGCTCAGCTCCGCCCTCCAGATCTGGCGGATCTGGGAGACCTATGCGCCCCACGCCCCACGCCCCCCCAAGTGGCAGGCCGTCCCCTTAAAAAGGGGCCCACTCGGAAAGGGGCCCACTCGGAAAGGGGCTCACTCGGCCACCACCACTTCGCCCCAGCGGCGCGCGGCCCTTTTCCGCCGCCACCTAGCGCCCACCTCTCAGCGCCTGCGCGGCGCGTCCGCTGCACGTCAGTGCTGCGCGCTGTACTCCACGCGTCCACGCAGTGGTGCGCTTCAGCTGCGGCACTCAGTTGCGCGTCCTTGTCCGTCCTTGTCCGTCCTTGCTCGCCCCAGACTGCGCGCCGCGTCATCCGCCGCGGCGCCCCCCCCAGCCTGGCGCAAAATCCCCGTCCCAGCGGGACCCCTATGAATTGATTTCTCCCCTCATTTTCCCTCTGGCGCAACGCGGAGAGGGTGTTCATATTTCGCTTGGCTGCCTTCCCCTCGACGGGTCGGCAGCCCTCTTTTTTCTCAACCCAGCACCCTTTGCGTTTTTCTTGTCATGAGTTCTACGATTTCCGCCCGCCTCAATTTGGACCTGTTGGAAGAGAAATACCAACTGTGGCTGGCTAACCCCCAGTCTGTGGAGCCCACCTGGTCCGCTTTCTTCGAAGGATTCGAACTCGGCACTGCCCACCCCAAGGCCTCCCCGGCCTCCCCAGATTCCCCTCGCTCGAGCCTCAGCCAGCAGGACATTTCCTTCCGCGCCAACGTGACCCGGATGATCGAAACCTACCGCTCGATCGGCCACATCGGAGCCCACCTCGATCCCCTCAGCCCCGCCGCCCCAGACCAACCCCGCCTCTCGCTCAAAGAATTCGGCTTCAGCGAGGCCGACCTCGGCGCCGAAGTCGAGACTCTCTTCTTCAACCAAGGGCAGCGCACCAAACTCAAGGAGATGGTCGACCGCCTCCGCCGCACCTACTGCGACCTCGTCGGCTTCGAGTTCATGCACATCCTCAACTACGAGGTGCGCGAATGGCTCCGCCAACGCATTGAAAACCGCCTCGACCAGCCCGCTCCCTCCACCGCCGAACAAGAGCAAATCCTCCGCTGGCTCTGGGAGCCCGAGGCCTTCGAGCAATTCCTCCACACCAAATATAAGGGCCAAAAGCGCTTTTCCATCGAAGGGGGCGAGAGCGCCCTCGTGGTCCTCAACACCATCCTCCAGGCCTCCCCCCACTACGGAGTCCAGGACATCGTCATGGGCATGGCGCACCGCGGCCGCCTCTCCGTCCTCGCCAATTTCCTGCAAAAACCCCTCAAAGTCCTCCTCCACGAGTTCAACCCCAACTACATCCCAGACCTCGTAGCTGGCGACGGCGACGTCAAATACCACCTCGGCTATCAAGTCGTCCGCGAAGTCCCCGGCGGCCAAGTTGGGGTCTACCTCGCCCCCAATCCCTCCCACCTGGAGGCCGTCAACCCCGTCGTCGAAGGCTGCGCCCGGGCCAAACAGCGCGCCATCGGCGACACCGAAGACCGCAGCCGCGTCCTTCCCATTCTTCTCCACGGAGACGCCGCCTTCGCCGGCCAGGGCATGGTGGCCGAGACCCTCAACCTCTCCCAGCTCCCCGGATACCGCACCGGCGGCACCATCCACCTCATCATCAACAACCAGATCGGCTTCACCACCTCCCCGGCCGACGCCCGCTCCAGCGCCTACGCCACGGACGTCGCCAAAATGATCGAAGCCCCCATCTTCCACGTCAACGGCGACCACCCCCTCGAAGTCCAGTTCGTCGCTAAACTGGCCATGGAATTCCGCCAAAAATTCCACCGCGATGTCATCATCGACATGTATTGCTACCGCAAACACGGCCACAACGAAGGCGACGAACCCAGCTTCACCCAGCCAAAAATCGCCAAACTCATCGCCGCCAAAACCACCGTCGGCGACCTCTTCAGCCAACGCCTCGTCCTCAGCGCCCAATCCACCCCTGAGCGCACCCGCGCCATCCGCGCCGAAATCGACGCCCGCCTCGAAAAGGAACTCGAGGAACTCCGCGCCCTCGAGTCCACCCTCAGCACCCCCGACCTCCGCAAGCGCGTCTTCGCGGGCTCCACCGCCGTCTTCCAACCCCCCTACGCCCACGGCCACTACCCCACCGGCCTTCCCCTCGAGCAATTCCGCTCCCTTGGCCTGAAAATCACCGAGGTCCCCGTCGGCTTCCGCCTCCACCCCACCGTGAAGCGCATCGTGGTCGACAAGCGCCGCGCCGCCACCGAAAACGGCGGCCCCTTCGACTGGGCCCACGCCGAACACCTCGCCTTCGCCTCCATCCTCTCCGATGGCAAACCCGTCCGCCTCTCCGGCCAGGACGTCCGCCGCGGCACCTTCAGCCACCGCCACGCCTGCCTCTACGACTCCGAAAACCGCGACCGCTTCTTCCCCCTGCAAAACCTCGGCGAGGGCGCCGCCTCTTTCCGAGTCTACAATTCCCTCCTCAGCGAAGCCGCGGTCCTCGGATTCGACTACGGCTACAGCCTGATGGCCCCCGATATGCTCATCCTCTGGGAAGCGCAATTCGGCGACTTCGGCAACGGCGCCCAGGTCATCATCGACCAATTCATCGTCCCTGCCGAATCCAAATGGCAAAAACCCTCCGGCATCGTCCTCCTCCTGCCCCACGGCTATGAAGGCCAGGGCCCCGAGCACTCCAGCGCCCGCCTCGAGCGCTTCCTCCAACTCTGCGCCGAACAAAATATCCAGGTCTGCAACCTCACCACCCCAGCCCAGTACTTCCACCTCCTGCGCCGCCAAATGGCCCGCCCCTTCCGCAAGCCGCTCGTCATCATGACCCCCAAGAGCCTCCTGCGCAAAGAAGAAGCCGTCTCCCAGGAAGCCGACTTCGCCACCGGCACCTCCTTCCAGGAAATCCTCGACGACCCCGCTCCCCACGCCGACCCCTCCCGCGTCACCCGCCTCATCTTCTGCTCCGGCAAGGTCTACTACGATATCCTCAAGCGCCGCGACGAACTCCAGGACAAAACCACCGCCATCATCCGCATCGAACAACTCTACCCCTTCCACGAGGAGTTGGCCCAAAAAATCGCCGCCCGCTATCCCAAGTCCCACAAAAAATGGGTCTGGTGCCAAGAGGAACCCAAAAATATGGGCGCCTGGGCCCACATCAATTGGCGCCTCGAGCGCCTCTCCGGCTCCCCGCTGCGCTACTCCGGACGCAAGCGCGCCGCCAGCCCTGCCGTCGGATCCCTCACCCTCCACAACGCCGAGCAAAAACAACTCGTCGAAGCTGCCTTCGAGGTCTGAGTCCCCGCCCCTCCCTATCCACCTCACTCCCCCCTCTCCAAAACTCCCCGCTCATGTCCTCTCCCATCACCGTCCCCTCCGTCGGAGAATCCATCACCTCCGCCGTGATTTCCGCCTGGCACGTCGCCGACGGCGCCCCCGTCAAGGTCGGCGACCTCCTGGTGACGGTTGATACCGACAAGGTCTCCACCGAAATCACCGCCGAAGCCGCCGGCATCCTCTCCATCTCCGCCCAGCCAGGCGAAGAAGTCAAAATCGGCGCCGTCATCGGCTCCATCGCCGAATCCGCCGCCGCTCCTGCCGCTCCTGCCGCTCCTGCCGCTCCTTCTGCTGCTCCTGCTGCTCCTGCTGCTGCTCCCGCGGCTCCCGCGGCTGCGGCCGCCGCTCCGGCCCCTGCTGCCGCGGCACCATCCGTCCCATCCGTCCCATCCGTCCCATCGGCGGCACCCGCCGGCCGCACCACCCGCCAGCGCATGTCCCCCCTGCGCCGCAAAATCGCCACCCACCTCGTCAACGCCCAGCAAACCGCGGCCATCCTGACTACTTTTAACGAGGTCGACATGACCGAAGTCATGAACCTCCGCAAGCTCCTCCAGGACGGCTTCGTGGCCCGCCACGGAGTCAAATTGGGCTTCATGTCGTTCTTCATCAAAGCCGTCGTCGAAGCCCTCAAAACCGTCCCCACAGTCAACGGGCGCATCGAAGGCGACGACCTCATCACCAACCACTTTTACGATATCGGGGTCGCCGTCGGCACCGAGCGAGGCCTCGTCGTCCCGGTGCTCCGCGACGCCGACCAAAAATCCTTCGCCGAATTGGAGCAGGCCATCGGAAAATACGCCGTGCGCGCCAAGGAAGGCAAAATCACCATCGACGAGCTCCAGGGCGGCGTCTTCACGATCTCCAACGGCGGCGTCTACGGCAGCCTCCTTAGCACCCCCATTCTCAATCCCCCCCAGAGCGCCATCCTCGGCATGCACACCATCCAGCAGCGCCCCGTCGCCGTAAATGGCAAAGTGGAAATCCGCCCCATGATGTACCTCGCCCTCAGCTACGACCACCGCCAAATCGACGGTAAGGAAGCCGTCACCTTCCTCCTTCGCATCAAGGACTGCATCGAACAACCCAGCCGCCTCCTTCTCGGCGCCTAGCCCTCTCCATTTCCCGGGCGGCAGCCCCTCTGGCGCCAAGCCCCGCCCACCCGCCAGGCCCCGCCGGAGTCTCTCCCCTCCCCCATGCCTCCGCTCGACCTCAAACCCGACGCCCTCCGCCTCCTCCAAGCCCTCACCGAGGCCCACGGCGTCCCCGGCGCCGAGGACGCGGTGCGCCGCCTCTTCCTGCGCGAACTCGCCCCCCTCGGCGAAGTCCACACCGACCGCCTCGGCAGCGCCGCCGTGGAGCGCCCCGGCCCCGGGCCCCGCGTGCTCCTCGCCGGCCACTTCGACGAAGTCGGCTTCGCGGTGCAACACATCACCTCCCAGGGTTTTCTAAAACTCGTCCCCCTCGGCGGCTGGTGGACCCATACCCTCCTCGCCCAGCGCCTCCGCATCCTCACCCGCTCCGGCCGCGAAGTCCTCGGCGTCATCGGCTCCACCCCCCCGCACTTCCTCGGGGACGCCGCCAAGGACAAACTCCTCCCCATCGACCAGCTCTACGTGGACATCGGCGCCTCCAGCCGCGCCGAAGTTGATGCCCTCGGCGTCTCCCTCGGCGACCCCGTCGCCCCCGACAGCGCCTTCACGCCCCTCGCCAACGGCGCGCGCTTTCTCGCCAAGGCCTTTGACAACCGCTGCGGAGTCGCCGCCGCGGTGCAAACCATGCAGCTCCTCCGCGAGGAATCCCTCCCCTGCCAACTCATCGCCGCCGCCAGCGTCCAGGAGGAAGTCGGCTGCCGCGGCGCCACCACCCTGGCCGCCCTCACCCGCCCCGACGTCGCCCTCATCTTAGAGGGAACTCCCGCCGACGACACCCCGGGCCTCCCCCCAGACGATAGCCAGGGATCCCTCGGCCGCGGCGTCCAAATCCGCCTCCTCGACCCCAGCGCCCTGATGAACCGGCGCCTCGCCGACCTCGCCATCCAAACCGCCCAGGCCCACGGCATCCCCCACCAAGTCGCCGTCCGCCGCAGCGGCGGCACCGACGCCAAGTCCTTCCAACTCCACCACAACGGCGTCCCCTGCCTCGTCCTCGGCACCCCTGCCCGCTACATCCACAGCCACAATAGCCTCATCCACCTGGAAGACTACCTCAGCGCCGTCCGCCTCAGCGCCGCCCTGGTGCGCCGCCTCGACGCCCCCACCGTCGCCGCCCTCACCCACTGGTCCTGAGGCCCTCGCTTCCCCGCCCTCCCCTATTTTGTGGCAAAGGCATGAGGAAACCCGCAGGCAAAAAAAACCAAATTTTCCCGTTACAAACCCCCCGCGCCCCAGCTAAACATGAGCCCGTGCCGCCTGGGATCTCCCTTGGGCCTGGCCTTCCTTTTCCCCCGATCCCTTTCGAATTCCCATGCCTCACCGCTTGAGACTGCTCTCCGTGCCCCGCTTGGCAACCCGCCTGCTCCCCTTGGCCGCCCTCCTGGCCCAACCCTGCCTCGCCCTCGCGCAGCAGGATCCTGCCCAGCGCGAAACCCAGCGCCGCCAATCCCTCGCCCAAGAAGCCGATAGCCTCGCCGCCGAAGCCCAGGCCGCCGCAGCCGACGGCCGCCTCGCCGAAGCCGTCAACCGCTACCGCGCCGCCCTCGATCGCCTCGCCCCTGGCGCCGAAGCCCTCGCCCCCACCCGCCGCGCCCTCGCCCAACAATTCGCCCAGTCCTCCGTCGCCTACGCCCAAGACCTCGCCCAGCGCGGCGAGCTCGACCGCGCCCGCCAAGTCCTCCAGGCCGCCCTCGACGAAAACGCTGCCCCAGGCTTCAAGCCCGCCCAGTCCCTCCTCCGCAAACTCGACGACCCCGACTTCTTCAACCCCGCTCAGTCCCCCAGCCACAGCGCCGCCACCAAGAAAATTCGCGATCTCTTCCGCCTCGCCGAAGGCATGCGCGACATCGCCGACTTCCGCGCCGCCCAAGAAGCCTACAATCAAATCCTCGCCGTCGACGACTCCAATGTCGCCGCCCGCCGCGGCCTCGAACAAGTCGAAAAATCCCTCAACGACCACCTCCGCGCCGCCCGCGACCACACTCGCATCGCCCAGCTCAACCAGGTCGATCGCCAGTGGGAATCCAGCGTTCCCGCCAGCGCCCGCCCCCCCGGCGGCTCCCTCGGCTCCGGACAAAGCCTCAGCGGCGGCGAAGCCCCCTCCTCGGCCCGCCGCAAAATGCAGTCCCTCGTCCTGGACCGCGTCGCCATGTCCGACAGCCCCATCCAGGAAGCCCTCGCCTACCTCGCCAAAAAAACCATCGAACTCGACACCGCCGAGTCAGACCCCAACCTCAAGGGCGTCAATATCGTTTTCAACCCAGGCGCCAAACCCGCCAGCGAGTTCAAAGCCGTCACCCTCGACCTCCGCAATTCCTCCCTCGGAGACGCCCTCCGCGCCCTCGCCGACCTCACCGCCACCCGCCTCAGCGTCGAAGGCAACACCATCACGGTCTCCCCCCTCGGCCTCGGCTCCCGCATCGTCACCCGCACCTTCCGCGTCCCCCCAGGCTTCCTCACCCGCGCCGGCTCCGCCAACGTCGACGCCGGTTCCTCCGCCGACCCCTTCGCCGGCAACGCCGACGCCAAAGTCGACTCCGGCCTCAAAATCTCCCGCCTCTCCGCCAAAGATTGGCTCGTCCAAAACGGCGTCGCCTTCCCCGAGGGCACCTCCGCTGACTACTCCGCCGGTTCCAACCAGCTCATCGTCCGCAACTCCGAGGAAAATCTCGACCTCGTCCAAACCGTCGTCGACAGCACCACCGACAAAACCCAGCGCCAGGTCAAAGTCACCGTCGTCCTCCTCAAGGCCGAACAAAAGCGCCTCCAAGAAATCGGCTACGACTGGCTCCTCGGCACCACCCAGGTCGGCGCTAACGGCGTCTTCGCCTCCGGCGGCACCACCGGCAATAGCCCCAACGCCGGCAACCCCGCTGACTTCGCCATCCGCAACGCCAACGGCCCCATCGGCGGCAACCCCCTCACCGCCGGACTCCGCGGCGCCTTCGACCTCAAGTCCAACCCCACCATCGACGACCTCATCGCCAACGGCGCCGCCAACGCCCGCACCGGCGGCAACCGCAGCCCTGGCATCCTCTCCACCGCCGGCGTCTTCACCTCCCCTCAATTCCAAGGCATCCTCCGCGGCCTCGACCAAAAATCCGGCCTCGACCTCTCCATCGGCCAAACCATCATCCTCAAAGCCGGTCAACGCGCCAGCGCCGCCTCCCTCCGCACCATCCGCTACCCCACCGAGTTCGACCCCCCCCAAATCCCCCAAACCGTCACCGGCGGCCCCATCTTCCAAGACCTCGACACCGGCGAACTCATCCAGCTCCCCAGCAACTCCACCCCGCCCGTCACCCCCACGACCCCCCAGTCCTTCGAAGACAAGGACACCGGCTCCAGCATCGAAGTCGAAGCCACCGTCGGCGACGACGGCTCCACCGTGGACCTCAACCTCTCGGTCGTTTTCCGCGAATTCGACGGCTTCATCAATTTCGGTACCCCCATCACCTCGGGCGGCCAAGTCCTCACCGACAACAATATCTTCCAACCGGTCTTCTCCGCCATCAACGAGTCCGCCCAAGTCCAAGTCTACGACGGCGAAACCATCACCATCGGCGGACTCAGCGACAGCAAATACGAGACCCTTAACGACAAAGTCCCCTTCCTCGGCGACCTCCCCTTCATCGGCCGCCTCTTCCGCAGCGATGTCACCCAGGTCTCCCGCAAGGCGGCCATCTACTTTGTCACGGTCAAAGTCGTCGACCCCGCCGGCATCGGCATCAAGGAAGCCGCCGCCGCCGCCGAGCAAGCCGCTGCGGCCCCCCCTGGCTCCTAAACTCCCTCCGCCCGGCGCGGCGCTTCCATCGCTGTGAGTGATCCCCCCTTTCCCTCCTCCCCGGATGCGGACATCCCCCGCTCCGCCCCCCTGCCCACCCGCCGCAGCCCTGCCGAACCCCCCGAGGATTCCCCGGAACCCGTCTCCCTCGAGGAAATGATGGAGCGCCTCTCCCGGTCCACAGAGAGCCGCTCCACCCGCCGCCGCCGCTCCTCCACCCGCCGGACGCATCAACCGCTCCCCGAGGCCAGCAACCCCACCGAGTCCCCCCTCCCCCGGCGCGCCGTCCTCCCTCCCCCGCGCACCCCAGGCCTTCCCGCGTCCAGCCCGCGCCCCCTCCGCCAGTCCCCGCGCGCCCCCCGCCGCCGCCTCTGGCTCTTCGCCCTCCTCGCGCTTGTCTTCCTCGCCGCCGCCGCCTGGCTCGGCCTCCGCTTCCTCAACCGTTGGCGCATCGAAGGCGAAGGCTTTCGCGTCAACGCCGCCCGCCGCCTCTCCGAACTCGTCGGCCGCCCCACCTCCCTAGCCCGCTTCCGCCAACTCGGCCCCAATCAGCTCGGCAATCCCTCCCTCTCCCTCTCCCCCCTCCCCCAAGACCTTCTCGACTCCCTCACCCTCACCGACCTCAGCGCCCAGTTCAATCCCACCTCCTGGCTCGCCGATGACTGGGCCATCCGCTCCCTCCGCATCGGCCGCGCCGACTTCGCCTTCCAGCCCAGCAAAATCCTCGACGACCAGACCCGCTGGAAGTCCACCCCCCTCCCCGTCGACCGCGGCGCCCCCGCCCCAGTCCCCTTCCGCCTCGGCATGACCTCCGACCCCGCCGCCGTCCTCCTTGACAGCGGCAGCTTCTCCCAGCTCAACCTCTCCTGGCCCGGGCCCTCCGGAAAGCCGGAATCCCTCGCCAACCTCCAAGGGAATTTCCGCAGCGCCGACCAAGCCATCCTCCTAGAGTTGACTGGCGGCACCCTCGACACCGCCGCCTGGCCCCCCTTCCCCGTTCGCCAACTCAACGCCCGCCTCCACGGCGCCACCCTCGAAATCATCTCCGCCCGCCTCGGCTTGACCGCTGACCACGAAGTCCGCCTCTCCGGCTCCGCCGAACTCGTCCCCGAAGGCCGCCTCCAACTCACCGCCGACATCGCCCCCCTCCTCCTCAAGCACCTCCTCCCCGACGCCTGGGCCAGCTCCGTCCTCGGCACTTTCCAAGCCCAAGGCGCCCAGTGGCTCAGCCACTTTCACCAGGGCCCCCCGGCCACCCTCAGCGGCCCCTTCACCGTCAAAGGCCTGGTCCTCCGCGGCCTCCCCTTCGTCGATAAAATCGCCGCCCTCCTCCAAAAACCCGAGCTCTCCCTCCTCGAATTCCCCAGCCTCTCTGGCCAATTCGACTGGACCCCGCAGGGCACCCGCCTCAGCAAGCTCTCCGCCACCTCCGCCGACGGCCTCCTCCGCCTCCAAGGCGAAATCGCCGCCGTCCCCGGCGCCAGCATCGCCGCCACTCTCGTCGTCACCGCCAACGAGGCCTATTTTGCCAGCCTCCCACCCGACGACCCTACCCTCTTCCAGCCCACCCCCCAAGGCGAGCGCGCCCTCACTTTCACCCTCAGCGGCAGCGAAGGCGCTCCCTCCGACAGCATCGACATCAAACCCCCAGCCATCCTCCCCAAAATCCCCCTCCCTCAGGACGAGCCCCGCCTCACCCTCCCCCCACCAGCCGCCACCCCACCCCGCCCCGCCCCACGCCCCGCCCCCCTCAGCCCGCCCCCCAAACCCAGCGACGCCGAACTGGAACGCAGCTTTCAACAACTCCTCGGCCGCTGAAGCCTCCCTCCCCCCTTTTCCCCCTCCCCCCATATGCGCCGCCTGATCTCCCTCCTTTTCCTCGCCGCCGCCCTCGCCGCCGCCCCCGCCCAGTCCACCCCCCTTCCCCTCAGCCGCGGCCCCTACCTCCAATGCGCCACCCCGCACGGCATTAAAATCGTCTGGCGCTCCCAGGCCTCCGGCGCCCCAGGCCTCCGCTTCGGCTTCCTCCCCACCGCCCTCGACCAAGCCCTCCCCCCCGAGCGCATCCTCACTCTCAAGTCCCCCCGCGACCTGCCCGCAGGCTCCGCCGAACCCGCCCTCTCCGCCGCTCCCGTCGGCACCAGGCAATTCGAAGCCGACCTCACCGGCCTCGCCCCCGATACCCTCTACTACTACGCCATCACCCTCGACGGCCAAACCCTCAGCGGCCCCCCCCAAGGCTGCTCCTTCCGCACCCTCCCCACCCCAGGCACCCCCCGCGACGGCCTCTTCTGGATCGTCGGCGACAGCGGCACCGGCAACCGCGCCCAACTCGCCGTCCACACCGCCATGCGCCAGTGGCTCGCCCAAGAAAAGCGCTCCCTCGACGGCTACCTCCACGTCGGCGACATGGCCTACGGCTCCGGCCTCGACTCCGAATTCCAGGGCTATTTCTTCGAATCCTACGCCGAAACCCTTCGCAATACCGTCTGCTGGCCCTCCATGGGCAATCACGAAGGCGCCCACTCCAGCGGTGCCACCGCCCGCGGACCCTACTACGACGCCTACATCTGCCCCACCCAAGCCCAGTCCGGCGGCGTCGCCAGCGGCACCGAAGCCTACTACTCCTTCGACTTCGGACAAACCCACTTCATCTGCCTCAATTCCCACGACCTCGCCCGCGACCCCGCCGGCGCCATGGCCCAATGGCTCAAGGCCGACCTCGACAAAACCAAGGCCCAGTTCCTCGTCGCCTTCTGGCACCACCCCCCCTACACCAAGGGCTCCCACGACAGCGACAAGGAACTCCAACTCGTGGAAATGCGCTCCCTCATCCTCCCCATCCTCGAGTCCGGCGGCGTCGACCTCGTCTTCTGCGGCCACTCCCACATCTACGAGCGCTCCATGCTCATGGATGGCGCCTACGCCACCCCCACCGTGGCCGAAAACGTCATCCTCGACGACAAAGACGGCAACCCCGCCAGCCAAGGCCCCTACCGCAAAAGCCAAGGCCTCGTCCCCCACCAGGGCACCGTCCAAGTCGTCACCGGCCACGGCGGCACCACCCTCTCCCGCGAGCCCCGCCCCAGCCCGGTGATGCGCACTTCCCTCCTCGAGTTTGGCTCCGTCCTCCTCGACATCAAGACCAACACCCTCACCGCCAGCATGCTCAATTCCCAGGGCCAAATCCGCGACACCTTCCAAATCCGCAAGGAAGGCCCAGTCACCCCCCAGCGCCTCGCCACCCCCTGGCAGCCCCCCCCCTTCACCGGCCCGCGCTCGGTGCCCATGCTGCCCAAAGACCCCGCCGACGATCCCCCTCCCACCCTCGCCGCCAACGCCGTCCCCCTCATCCCGCCCAGCAGCGAATGGCAGTACCTCCTCGGTGCCACCCCCGCCCCCGGCTGGCAATCCCCCGGCTTCACCCCCACCAACTGGCTCAGCGGCCCAGCCGGCTTCGGCTACGACGACAACGACGACGCCACCCTCCTCCCCCAAATGCGCGGCCATTCCCGCTTCCTCTGCATTCGCCGCGCCTTCGACCTCTCCTCGGTCAAAACTCCCGTTCGCCTCCTCCTCAACATCTCCTACGACGACGGCTTCATCGCCTACCTCAACGGAAAAGAGGTCCTCCGCGTTAACGCCGAATCCGGCTCCCTCGACTCCATCAAAGGCGTCAGCTCCCACGAAGCCAAAGGACAATTCCAACTCTTCCTCCTCCCCATCCCCCCAGGCCTCCTCCAAGCCGGCCCCAATGTCCTCGCCATCGAAGGCTACAACGACGACCTCAACAGCAGCGATTTTACCCTCCATCCCGCGCTCTATCTCGAGCCCCAGGCCACCGCGCCATGAGCGCCCCTCCCCCCGTCTGGTGGGACGGCCAACTCGTCGCTGAATCCGCCGCCCTCGTCCCCGCTACCTCCCAAGGCTGGCTCTGGGGCCGCGGCGTCTTTGAAACCCTCGCCGTCCACCGCGGCCAGGCCCTCGCCCTCAGCCGCCACCTCGCCCGCCTTAGCTCCGCCGCCGCCCGCCTCCACCTCTTCCCCCCCCCCGAAGACGCCCTCCGCCACGCCGTCGCCGCCGTCTGCGCCCACGCCCCCGACGCCCCCCACCGACTCCGCCTCACCCTCGCCGCCGCCCAAGCCCCCGGCCTCTCCCTCGCCCCCGACCCCGGCCACCTCCTCATCCGACTCCTCCCCAGCCCCCCAGCCACCGGCCCCGCTATCCTCCTCACCGTCCCTTTCCGCCAAAACGAGTTCAGCCCCCTCTCCGGCATCAAGTCCACCTCCTACGCCGAACACCCCCTCGCCCTCCACTGGGCCACCTCCCGCGGCGCCACCGAGGCCCTCCTCCTCAATACGGTCGGCGATCTCTGCGAAGGATCCCTCAGCAACCTCTTCCTCGTCCGCGACCACCGCCTTCTCACCCCCTCCCTCAGCTCCGGTTGCCTCCCCGGCATCACCCGCAGCCTCGTCCTCGACCTCTGCCCCCAACTCGGAATCCCCTGCCTCGAAAAAGCGCTCTCCCCAGCCGACCTCGCCGCCGCCGACGCCCTCTTCCTCACCAACTCCGTCCACGGCATCCTCCCCGTCGCCTCCTGCAACCACCGCCCCCTCACCGCTCCCTGCCCCCTCACCGCCCAACTCGACGCCGCCCTCCGCGATCTCCTCGATCGACTCCCCGATCCCTAATTCGCCACCCCACCCTCGCAAAATGTGAATTCTACTTCACTGTCAGTTGCGCACGGTCAGCAACCCGCTTAGGCACCCGCCGCTATGCACTCGGTCCCCCAGGCTTCCATCCTCCAAGCTCTCCAATGGCGCTACGCCACCAAGGCCTTCGACCCCTCGCGCTCCATCCCCTCAGAAACCTGGGACGCCCTCGAGGCCTCCCTTGTTCTCACTCCTTCCTCTTTCGGCCTCCAACCCTGGAAATTCATCGTCGTCACCGACCCCGACCTCAAGGCCCGCCTCCTCCCCCACTGCTGGAATCAGCGCCAAGTCGTCGACTGCTCCCACCTCGTCGTCTTCTGCGCCAAGCAAGACATGGACGCCGCCTACATCGACCAATACATCGCCCACACCGCCTCCCTCCGCGGCACCACCCCCGATGCCCTCCAGGGCTTCCGCGACCTCATGGCCGGCTGCCTCCTCAACGGCGGCTCCCTCGCCACCGACCTCCCCGAATGGGCCACCCGCCAGGCCTACATCGCCCTCGGCCAATTCATGCTCGCCGCCGCCCTCCTCAACGTCGATGCCTGCCCCATGGAGGGCTTCCTCCCTGACCCTCTCAACCAGGAACTCGGCCTCCTCAACTCCGGCTTCAGAGCCGTCGTTCTCTGCCCCGTCGGCTTCCGCTCCCCAGACGATGCCTACGCCCTCGCCCCCAAAGTCCGCTGGCCCTCCTCTCACGTCGTCGAATACCGCGCAAAATAAGCCCCTTTTCACGCCAGTTTAACTCGCCAGCAGCCGAAATACCGCCACATTCAAAAATAAGACAATCCAGACTTGCGCCCGATGCCAGCATCAGGCAAACACCCATCCCGAAGGAGAATTTACCGTGTATTCCAACGAAGACCACTTGCTCATCCTCTTGCAGGACGCCGGCTACATCACGCCGGACAACATCGTCCAAGCTAGCGCCGCCAAACGCGGTACCCAGACCACCATCGACTTCCTGGTCGAAAATAAACGCGTCTCCGAAGAGGTCGTGGCTCAAACCATGTCCGTCGACGCTGGCATGGAATTCGTCGACCTCGGCGGCTTCGTCCCCGACCCCTTCGTCCTCGAACAGGTCAGCCCCGAAATCGCCGCCAAATACAACGTCATCCCCGTCGGCCTCGACAACGGCCGCCTCATCCTCGCCGTCGCCGACCCCATGGACTTCGAGGCCATGGACAGCCTCCCCCACCTCCTTTCCACCTACCCCCTCGATTTCTACTGCGCTCAGAAATCCCAGATCGAATCCTTCATCACCGACGTCTACGGCGTCGAGAAGGAAAAGGAAATCGCCACCATGGCGGGCGAAGAGGCCAGCGACGACGACGCCCCCATCATCCGCCTGGTGATGGAAATGCTCACGGAAGCCGTCAACAATCGCGCCTCGGACATCCATGTCGAGCCCATGGAAAAACGCCTTCGCGTCCGCTACCGCATCGACGGCGTCCTCCAGGAAGTCGCTTCCCACCCGAAGCACCTCCACGCCCCCATGCTCGCCCGCATCAAGATCATGACCGGCGCCATGTCCATCGACGAGCGCCGCGTTCCCCAAGACGGCCGCATCCAAACCAAGGTCGGCAATAAAAACATCGACCTCCGCGTCTCCACCGTCCCCACCAGCCATGGCGAAAGCGTCGTCATGCGTATTCTCGACCGCAGCAGCATCCTCCTCGGCCTCTCCGACCTCGGATTCTACAGCGACGACCTCAACAATTTTAACGAGCTCCTCGCCCTCCCCGACGGCATCATTCTCGTTACCGGCCCCACCGGTTCCGGGAAAACCACCACCCTCTACGCCTGTCTCAATACGGTCAATCGCCCCGACCGCAAGATCATCACCGTCGAAGACCCCGTCGAATACACCCTCTCGGGCATCAACCAGGTCCCCGTCCGCGAAGACGTCGGCATGAGCTTCGCCTCGGCCCTCCGCTCCATGCTCCGCCAAGCCCCCAACATCATCATGATCGGGGAAATTCGCGACCCCGAGACCGCCCAAATCGCCATCAACGCCGCCCTCACCGGCCACTTGGTCCTCTCGACCCTCCACACCAACGACGCCCCCGGCGCCGTGGCTCGTATGACCAACCTCCAGGTCAAACCCTTCCTCATCGCCACCGCCGTCCGCGCCATGATGGCCCAGCGCCTCGTCCGCAAGCTCTGCCCCGATTGCAAACAACCCGGCGAACTCACCGACAAGGAAATGCGCGCCCTCGGCCTCGACGCCAACCGCCTCTCCGAAGCCAAAATCATGGTCCCCGTCGGCTGCGGCAAATGCCGCACCACCGGCTATCGCGGCCGCATGTGTATCGTCGAGATCTTTAAGGTCGACGACCAAGTCCGCCACATGATCAACGAGCAGATCTCCACTCCCCAACTCCGCCGCCGCGCCCGCGAGCTCGGCATGCGCACCCTCCGGGAAGACGCCATCCGCAAGGTCCTCAACGGCATGACCACCGCCGCCGAGGCCATCGAAAGCACCATGGCCGACAGCTAAAAAAGCCCCCTTCCCCCACCTTCCCAACTTTCCCTCCGCCATGAATCCCCAATTCGTCCTGGATCTCTTCCAGTCGCGCTCCCTGCTCGATGGCCTGCAGGCCGCCGAACTCCTCGAAGAAGTCAGCTCCTCCGGCAAGGACATTAAACGACTCCTCACCGACTACGGCTACATCGAAAGCGAAGCCGATGTCTACCGCCTCATCGCCGAAGACCTCGGCGCTGAATACGTCGACCTCCGCCGCTACGACCCCCCGCGCGCCCTCCTCGACCTCGTCCCCGCCGCCGCCGCTCGCATGCACGGCGCCATCCCCGTCAATTTTGACGAACAAGGCCTCCACGTCGCTCTCCTCGACCCCCTCAACCCCCAAAACGCCGAAGACCTTCGCTTCGCCCTCGGCAAAAATATCATCGTCGTCGTCGCCGACACCGACCGCGTCGAGGAACTCATCAACACGTCCTACGCCGCCGAAGCCGAAGGCATGGATGATATCCTCGCCGGCATCAACATCGACCCCAAAGCCGGTGCCGTCGCCGAAGCCGAAGTCAACGCCGCTCCCATCGTCCGCTACGTCGACCTCGTCCTCTTCCAGGCCGTCAAACAAAAAGCCTCCGACATCCACTTCGAACCCTTCGAAAACGATTTCAAGATCCGCTACCGCGTCGACGGAGCCCTCCTCGAAATGGCTCCCCCCCCCGCCCACCTCGGGCCGGTCATCACCTCCCGCATCAAGGTCATGGCCAACCTCAACATCGCCGAGCGCCGCATCCCCCAAGATGGCCGCCTCATGAAAACCATCGGCGGCCGCGGCATCGACATGCGCGTCTCCACTCTCCCCACCATCCACGGCGAATCCGTGGTGCTTCGCGTGCTCGACCGCTCCAGCGTCAACCTCGACCTGGAAAACCTTGGCTTCGAACCTAAGCTTTACGACTATATCATCGATACGGTCAATAAACCGAACGGCATCTTCATCGTCACCGGGCCCACCGGTGCCGGCAAGACCACGACCCTCTACGCCGCCATCAAGAAGGTCAATCAGGTCGACTCCAAACTCCTCACCGTCGAAGACCCTGTCGAATACGAAATCGACGGCATCCAACAAGTCCCCGTCAACGACGCCATCGGCGTCACCTTCCAGCGCGTCCTTCGCGCTTTCCTCCGCCAAGACCCCGACCGCATCATGGTCGGAGAAATGCGCGACGTGGAAACCGCCACCATCGCCATCCAAGCCTCCCTCACCGGCCACTTGGTCCTCTCGACCCTCCACACCAACGACGCCCCCGGCGCCGTCACCCGCCTCATCGACATGGGCTGCGAACCCTTCCTCGTCGCCGCCACGCTCGAAGCCGTCCTCGCCCAGCGCCTCGTCCGCACCATCTGCAAATCCTGCCGCGTTCCCTACGAGCCCAACGAGTCCATCCTCACCCAACTCGGCCTCTCCGCCCACGAAATCGGCGACAAACAGTTTTACACCGGCCGCGGCTGCGAAGACTGCGGCAACAGTGGCTACCGCGGCCGCCGCGGCCTCTACGAGCTCCTCGACATGAACGATACCCTCCGCGACATGGTCATCGAAAAAGCCCCTTCCATCGTCCTCAAACAAAAGGCGGTCGAACTCGGCATGACCACCCTCCGCGACTACGGCCTCAATTGCATCTACGAGGGCAGCACCACCATCGAAGAAGTCCTCAAGTACACCTAAGCCCCGAGGCCTCCCTCTCACACTCTTCCCATTTCTTCCGGCAGCCGCGGTTTTCCCAATGACAAATCTCCAGGCTTCCGATATTTCCCTTCTCTAATCTTTTTTCCAAGACCACATGGCCAAGTTTGAATACATCGCATTGAACGCCAAAGGCGAGGAAACCGCCGGCACTGTCGACGCTGGCAACCGCGACGACGCCTCCGCTAAACTCAAGGGCATGGGCCTCTTCCCCACCCAGGTCGCCCCCGAGGGCCAACTCACCGCCGCCGTCAAACAAAAGGCCAAAGCCGCCAAAAAGCGCCAGGCCAAGGCCCCCAAAAAAGTCACCGGCTCGATCAAAGGTAAAAGCCTCATGATCTTTACCCGCCAGCTGGCCACCCTCATCGACTCCGGCCTCCCCCTCCTCCGCGGCCTCACCGTGCTCGGCAATCAGGAACCCAATCCAATCCTCAAAAGCACCGTCAATAGCCTCGCCGACTCCGTCCAAACCGGCTCCACTTTCTCCGAAAGCCTCGCCCAACACCCCAAGATCTTTAACAAGCTCTACGTCAATATGGTCAAGGCCGGTGAACTCGGCGGCGTGCTCGAACTCGTCCTCAACCGCCTCGCCGAATACCAGGAAAAAGCCCAAAAGCTCAAGAACAAGATCGTCTCCGCCATGACCTACCCGGTCATCGTGGTCCTCATCGCGGTCGGCATCGTCATTTTCCTCCTCACCTACATCGTCCCCAAGTTCACCGCCATCTTCGAAAGCATGGTCGAAGGCGGCGCCGACTCGATGCCCGTCCTCACCAAAACCGTTATCGCCGCCAGCGATTTCCTCCAGCACAACATCCTCATCATCTTCGGCGCCATCGCCCTCGGCATCTTCGGAGGTAAAGCCTATATCGCCACCAAGGGCGGCCGCCGCACCGTGGACAAACTCGTCCTCAAACTCCCCCTCTTCGGCCCCGTCCTCCTCAAGAGCGCCGTCGCCCGCTTCACCCGCACCCTCGGCACCCTCGTCACCTCCGGCGTCCCCATCCTCCAGGCCCTCAATATCACCCGCGATACCGCCGGTAATAATACCGTCTCCGAAGCCATCATGCGCGTCCACGACGCTGTCAAAGAAGGCGAATCCATGGTCGCCCCCCTCAACGCTTCCAAAATCTTCCCCGCCATGGTCATCAGCATGATCGAAGTCGGCGAGGAAACCGGCCAACTCCCCGAAATGCTTCTCAAAATCGCCGACGTCTACGACGACGAAGTCGACAATTCAGTCACCGCGCTCACTTCCCTCCTGGAACCGATCATGATCGTGGTCCTCGCCGTGATCGTCGCCGTCATCGTGCTCGCTCTCTTCCAGCCCCTCATCACCGTCGTCACCAAGTTCCAAGGCTAATCCCCCCCACATCCCCCCATGCAAACCCGGCCCCTCCGCGCCCATCCCAAGGGCTTCACCCTGATCGAGGTCATGACCGTGATCACGATCATCGGGATGCTCGCCGCCCTCAGCTTCGGAGGCTTCAAACTAGCCAACGATAAGTCCGCCAAGAAAAATACCATCTCCCGCATCGCGGGCCTCCAACTCGGCCTCGAAAGCTACAAAACCGACAACGGCGAGTACCCCGAAGCCCTTGGCCAAGAGGACACCACTACCGTCAAGGACGTCAGCTACAACGTCGGTGGCGCCCGCATGCTCTATCAAGTCATGACCGGCGACGGCGACACCGCCATCAAGGGCGGCGGCACCGCCTCCAACGGCACCCTCGGGTCCTCCGGGCGCATCTATTGGGAAGAAGTCACTCCCCCCACCCAAAAAGAAATCGAAGCCAAAAAGCGCAAGCCCATGGTCGAAATGCACGAGGATGGCACCTACTTCATGATCGATGGCTGGCGCAAACCCTTCCAGTACGTCAAGGCCCTCAAGGACCGCAACAAGCGCATCTCCAACGAAGACCTTGTCCACTCCAACGGCGACTACGAAATCTGGTCCTACGGCAAACTCGACGCCCCCTCGGAAGAACCCGAGGCCCAAAAAGAGTGGATCACCAGCTGGGGAACGGACTAAATGCTCGCCCGCTTTCAGGCGCGCTGGATCCCCTTCCGCAATAGCCGCGACCCCGCCAGCCTCGCCGTCCTCGGCGCCCTCGCTCTCGCCTCAGGGCTCCTCGCCCTTTTCCTCGTCCTCGGCCCCAAGCCCTGGGAGCCCTCCCTCCTCAAGCGCCTCGCCGCCGGAAAACCCCTCAAGCTCGACCACTTTATCCAAATCGGCCTGTGGTGGGGCGCCCTCGCTTCCTTCGGCGCCTCGCTCCTGGCCCTGGCCACCGCCCGATGGTGGTCCCCGCCCCTCGCCCCGCTCTTCCCCGACCCCACCCCGCCCTCCTCGCGGGCCGCCCGCTGGACGCTCCTCTTCGCCTTCGCCGCCATGCTCCTCGCCGCCTGGCCCAGGCTGGCGCGCCTCGACCACAGCCTCTGGAATGACGAGGAATACCACGTCCGCACCTACGCTTGGGGTTCCTATTCCCCCGTCCCAGACGGTTCCCTCGCCTTCCAACCCATCTCCTGGAAGGAAGCCATCTTCGAAAATGAAAAGGGCAACCATCACCTCTGGGCCTCCGTCGAATCCCGCCTCGGCCACGCCCTCAGCGGTCACGACTGGAGCCCCCAAAGCACATTCTCAGAAGTAGGCTTCCGCCTCTTCCCCTGCGCCAGCGGCATTCTCACCGTAGGGCTCCTCGTCCTCCTCGGCGCCGCCCTCGGCAGCGCCCGCGTCGGCCTCGCCGCCGGACTCATCCTCGCCCTCCACCCCTGGCATGTCCGCTGGAGCGTAGAAGCCCGCGGCTATTCCACCATGCTCCTGGCCATCACCGCCAGCCTCTTCTGCCTCGTCCGCGCCTTCCAAACCAACCGCTGGCGCTGGTGGCTCGGCTACGCCGCCGCGCAATCCCTCTTCCTCCTCTCCTTCGCCGGCAGCGTCTACCTAGCCGGCGCTCAAAACCTGGTCGCCCTGGCCCTCATCTTCACCAACCCCGCCCCGTTCGCCCTCCGCCGCGGCTCCGCCGCCCGCCTTATCGCCGCGGGCATCCTCTCCTTCATCCCGACCGCCCTCCTCCTCGGCCCCCACCTTCCGCAAATCGCCGCCTACCTCCAGTCGGCCCACGACTACGCCCCCATCGACGCCAGTTGGTTCGCCGACCTCTGGGCCCACCTCGTCACCGGCCTCCGCCCCACCGCCGACCCCCCAGGTTCCAGCCAAGGCATCGCCCTCGCCGACCTCCTCGCCGCCGCCCCCTGGAAACGCGCCTTCGTCTTCGGCCTCATCCCCCTCCTCACCGCCCTCGGCTTGATCGCCCTCCTCCGCCAAGACTGGCGCACCCGCCTCGTCGCCGCCTCCCTCGTCCTCGCCGCCCTCCTCGCCCTCGCCCACAACGCGCTCTCCGGCACCGCCTTCCTCACCTGGTACCTCCTCTACCTCCTCCCCGCCTTCGCCCTCAGCCTCGTCTGGGGCTCCCTCGCCCTCGCCAAGGCCCTGCCCCGCTCCCCCTCGTCCCTCCCCCTCCTCGCCGCCCTCCTCTACTGCCTCCTCACCGCCCCCGCCCTGGCCCGCATCATCAACGTCCCCCGCCAGCCCATCCGCGAAGCCATCGCCGCCATGCGCGGCCGCGCCCCGGCCCTCCAGCCCGCTGACGACCCCGTCCTCACCGCCTCCTTCGGCGGCGGCGCCCGCCAAATGCTCTCCTACGACCCCCGCCTCCGCATCCTCAAAACCACCGCGGATTTAGAAAATCTCACCCAACTCGCCCTCACCTCCCACCGCCCCCTCTGCCTCTGCCTCCGCGGCCTCGAATCCCTCGCCGTAGAATGCCCCGAACTCTGCGCCGCCCTCGCCAGCGACCCCCGCTGGCAACCCCTCCCCCCCGTCCTCGGCATGGAGGCCATGCTCAGCTACCACCTCTACCGCTTCGCCCCCGACGCCATCCCCAAGATCAGCCTCCAACCCTGATCCCATGCCCGAAAAATCCGCCCTCCGCCGCCACTTCCGCCACGCCCTCGCCGCCCTCCCCCTCGACTCCAAAATCCAGGCCTCCGCCAACCTCCGCCTCCAACTCCAAGCCTGGCCCCCCTTCCAACGCGCCCGCTTCATCGCCCTCTTCCACCCCACCCCCACCGAACCCGACCTCCTCCCCCTCCTCCTCCTCCCCGGCAAATCCTTCCTCTTCCCCCGCTGCCAACCCCAGCGCGCCCTCTCCTGGCACCCCCCAGACCACCTCCCTCACTGGAAACCCAACTCCTTCGGCATCATCGAGCCCGACCCCCACCTCAGCCCCGCCCTCTCCCCAGACTCCCTCGACCTCGTCCTCGTCCCCGGCCTCGCCTTCACCCCCACCGGACACCGCCTCGGCCACGGCGCCGGCTACTACGACCGCTTTCTCGCCTCCCTGCCCCCCACTCTCCCCACCGTCGGCCTCTGCTTCCACTGCCAACTCCAGCCCCATCTCCCCACCCACCCCCACGACATCCCCGTCCACCACCTCTTCCACGCCTAATCCCCCTCCCTTTTCTTCCCAACCACACCCATGAAAACCACCCGCCTCCTCCCCCTCCTCGCCCTCGCCCTCACCGCCAGCCTCCTCGCCACCCCCATCCCGGAAAACCTCCGCCAAAACGGCTGGTTCGTCGGCTCCCAAGCTTACACCTTCAAAGAATTCTCCGCCTTCGAAGCCATCGCCAAAACCAAGGAAGCCGGCGGCAACATGATCGAATTCTACCCCGGCCAAACCCTCAAGCCAGGCTCCCCAGACAAAGTCGGCCACACCATGTCCCCCGCCGCCATGGCCGAACTCCAAGCCGAATGCACCCGCCAAGGCGTCCGCCCCGTCAACTACGGCGTCGTCGGCGCCAACAACGCCGACGAAGTCAATGCCATCATGGCCTTCGCCAAAAAAATGGACCTCTACGCCGTCTGCACCGAATCCACCGAACAGGTCGCCGCCTGGGAAGCCGCCGCCAAACAATACGACATCAAAGTCGCCTTCCACGAACACGGCGGCTCCATGAGCAATCCCAAATACAAGGTCTGGAATCCCCTCTACATCCTCGGCGTCGTCGAAAGCCGCGACCCCCGCGTCGGCGCCTGCGCCGACCTCGGCCACTGGTGCACCTCTAACCTCAAACCCGTCGAGTGCCTCCGCATCCTCAACGGCCACATCATCAGCGTCCACCTCAAGGACAAAGCCTCCAACGGCGAAGCCCCCGTCGTCGTCGCCGGTAAGGGCGTCGTCGACGTCGCCGCCTGCCTCGACGAACTCAAAAAACAAAAGTTCGCCGGACACATCTCTATCGAACACGAAAACGATTGGAACGACAGCGTCCCCCAAGTCCGCGCCAGCATCGACTTCGTCAAAGCCCACGGCAAATAACCCCCCTCGCCACTCCCCCTAACTCACGGCCGGACGGCCTCCCCAGCGGAGGCCTCCGGCCGTTTCCTTTTTATAACATAAATTTTCAGAGCAAATCACGCCAAAATTTCCCGAATTACTCGGCTCGCGCCATCGATCTGGGTGAGCCTTTGCTCGAGCCCTTGAAAATAGAACGTCAATTTGTCGTGCTCGATTCCTAGCAAGTGGAGAATGGTCGCGTGGAGGTCGCGCACTTGCACCGGGTTTTCCACCGCCTTGAATCCAAAATCGTCGGTCGCTCCATAAACCGTGCCGCCCTTGATTCCCCCGCCCGCCATCCACACCGAATAGCCATAGGGACTGTGGTCGCGGCCGTCCGAACCCTCAGACGTCGGGGTCCGCCCAAACTCGCCGCCCCAAAGGAGCAGGGTGGAATCGAGCAGTCCGCGCGCTTTGAGATCTTTGATCAATCCCGCGATCGGCTTGTCGATTTGTCGGCCGTTGCGCAAGTGCTTAGAATCGTTCGCGCCGTGCGTGTCCCATCCGTCGCCCCCGCCGCCGTGGTAGAGTTGTACAAAGCGCACCCCGCGCTCGACCAAGCGGCGCGCGTTGAGGCACTGGGTGCCAAACGGGCGCGTGATTTCGTTGTCCAAACCATAGAGCGCCTTAACGCTGTCCGATTCCTTGCTGAGGTCGACGGCCTCGGGAGCGGCGGACTGCATCCGATAGGCCAGCTCATAGGCCGCGATGCGCGCCCCCAGGTTACTGTCGTTATTTTGCGCCGCGAGGTACTGGCGGTTGAGCTGCTGCGAGAAGTCGAGCATGCGGCGCTGGTCCGCTCCGCTGATGGATTCGGGCCGGTCCAAGTAGAGGATCGGGGCCCCGCTGGCACGCAATTCCGCCGCCGCGTAAACCGCCGGAAGGAATCCGTGGCCGTAGGTCGTCGGCCCGCCTTTGAGCGGCCCGTCCCGCAGCACCACATAACCAGGCAAATTCTCCGAGGCCGCACCCAGCCCATACATCGCCCAGGCCCCCAGACTCGGCCGCCCCATCAAGCGCGACCCCGAATGCGCCATATAGAGCGCGGGAGCGTGGTTGAATTCCGTGTGGTGACAGCTCCGCACCACCGCGAGCTCATCGGCGACGTCCCGCAGGTGCTCGAAAATGTCTGACATCTCGATGCCAGAGTTGCCGCAGCGGCGAAAAGTCCGCTGGCTCGCCAGAACCTTGGCGGTGCTCGCCTTGGTGAATTCTAAATCCAAATGTCCAAAGCTCTCCGGCAGCGCCTGCCCCGCATATTTAGCTAGGAGCGGCTTGGGGTCAAAGGTATCCACCTGGCTCGGTCCACCGTGCATAAAAAGCGAAATCACCGCCCGGGCCCGCGGCGCCTGATGGGGTGCGCCGAGATGCCGCGCCGGGCCCGCCGCTTGGGCTTCGCGGCTCAGCAAATCCAGCAACGCTAGCGATCCTATGCCCATGCCAGCTTTGCTCAGAAAAGTGCGGCGCGACTGCGCGCGGCTGTCAGGAAAGTGCGGTTTCATCAATTGGTATAAATGAATTCGGTCGTGTTAATGACGCCCAGGCAAAACTCTACTAGCGCTGCCGCGCGGGGCTCCCCAGCTCCGGACGGCGCGTGGGCCGCTTCCGCCCCCGCGATGAATTGCTCCGCCCAGGCCAACTCGCCTTCGCTCGCCTCCCGGCTGTAGGCCAGCAACCACGTCCGCTTGGCGAACGCCGCCACCTCGCTCCCGACCTCCCGGGTGATCCGCCGGGCCATGGCCCCAGCCTGCTCGGCGACACGGCGATTGTTCAAAAGCGTGAGGGCCTGGGCGGGCACTGTGGTCGTCTGCCGGACCGCACAACTGGTCGCCGCGTGGGGCGGATCAAACGCCTCAAAAAACGGAAAGCGAAACGAGCGGCGGTTCAAAATATAAATCGCCCGGCGGTTCTGCTCCGGCGTCACCGGCCACTTCAATTCGGGTTTGTTTTCAAGATCGTACATGCCCTGCAATTCTTCCGGCGCCAGCCGCGGCACGAACGGCGCCCCAAACGGCTTCAAATCCAGCGTTCCCGCCGCCATGTGGAGCTGATCCCACACTGCTTCAGCTTCGAGGCGCCGCCGCGGAAAACCCGCCAACCACACATTTTGTGGATCCCTCGCTACGGCCTCGGCCGCGCGCACCGCCGACTGTTGGTAGGTGGCGGACAGCATGATGCGACGATGCAGTTTTTTCAAGCTCCAGCCGCTTTCCACCAACTCCGCCGCTAGCCAATCGAGCAATGCCGGGTGCGATGGCGCCGCCCCCTGCGTTCCAAGGTCGTTGGGCGTAGCCGCGAGGGCCTGCCCAAAGTGCCACTGCCACATTCGGTTGGCGATGACTCGCGCGGGCAAGGGGTTTTGCGGAGAAACCAGCCAGCGCGCCAACTGGGACCGCCGCTGCTTCGCTTCGTCAATCCCGCCTGGCAAGGCCCCGCCCCCCGGCAAAAAAGCTGGCAGCGCCGGACCCTGGCGCTTCGTCGGCTGGCTCAACTCGCCCCGCTTCAAGAGGTGAATCTCCCGCGGCGGCTCGGCGTGCCGCAGCACCCGAAACGCGCTCCGCTCGCCCTTCCCCCAAGCTTTAGCCCCCGTGTTTTTGTTGTAACTCTCGCTGGCCGCAAAAATCGCCTCCATCCCAAAATAATCGCGCTGCGTGATCGGATCGTATTTGTGCTGGTGGCAATTCGCACAGCCCATCGTTAACCCCAGCACCGCCTCGCTGAGCGTGCTCACTTGGTCGGTCCGCCGCACATATTCTAATTTATCCGGATAGGCATCCAGCGCATTGGGCCACTCCCCCAGCGTCCACACGGCCACCGCATCTTGCATCGCCGCCTCCTCCGGCCACAGTTCGTCGCCCGCGACCTGTTCCATCAAAAACCGATCATACGGCTTATCCTCGTTGAAGCTCCGAATCACATAGTCCCGGTAGCGCCAAGCCTGTTCGTAAAATATGTCGGTCTCATAGCCTCCCGAATCCGCATAGCGCACCACGTCGAGCCAATGCCGCGCCCAGCGCTCCCCATGCGCCGACGACGCCAAAAGCCGGTCAATCACTTTGGCAAAAGCCTCCGCGCTGGAGTCGCCGACAAAGGCCGCGATTTCCTCCCGGGTCGGCGGCAGCCCGATCAAGTCGAATGAGGCGCGCCGCAGCAGCGCGGCTTTGCTCGCCGCCGGGGCCGGGCTCAGCTTGACCTCATCCAGCTTCTCTAGCACAAAAGCATCAATCGCCGCGACCGGCTCCGCACCCGCGCGCTCCGGCACCGGCGGGCGCTGCAGCACCTTAAACGACCAGTGCGTCGGCTCCGCCGCCACGCCAGGATCTACCTCATCGTCGCGCCTCGACCACACCGCGCCTTGATCGATCCACGCCCGCACCAACCCCACCTGCGCGGCGCTCAAACCCTTCCCCTCCGGCGGCATCGCCGCCCCTTCATCCAAGCGCGCCAGGCGCTGCACCAGCGGACTAGCCGCGCCGTTTCCCGCTAGGATCGCCAATCCCTCGTCCCCGCCCTCCATGGCGCGCGCCTGCGTCGCCAGGGAAAACCCGCCCTTTTCCTTGGTCAGCCCATGGCACTTAAAACAGGCCTCCCGGAAAAGGGGCTTGATGTCCCGGGCAAAGTCCACCTTCCCGGTCGACGCCTGCGCCAGGCGCGGATCGACCTTGCCCGTAGCATAGTGCGCCTTGACCCGCTCCTCCCCTAGCACGCTCGCATAGATCGCTAGCTCGTCCATTTCCCCCTTAAAAAAAGCCCCCCCCGACTCCCCAGTTTCCCCTCCGACCTGAATCGGCCGATCGCTCCTAATATCCCCCCCTCCATCGCGCCGCGAACTCTGGAGGGCCCCATCCACATAAAGCCAGTTCTGCCCGTCGGCGCGGCGCGCCCAAACCACGTGGTGAAACGCCCCATCGTTGAGGCCAGCACGCGAGGCCAGCACTTCATCTTCCCCTCCCTTCGGCCCCACCCCCACCAGAATCTGCCCGTCGTTGCCACCCCCCTTTCGGCTTCCCCCCAAAAGGCACCAATCGCCCGAGGCAAAACCGCTCGTCACCTGTGATACCAGCGCCGCGCTCCCCGGCCAATAGGGCCGCGCAAAAGCCTGCGTGCTGCGAAACCACAATTCCACCGACAGATCGCCCGAACCCCCCACCGCGCCAGCCGGAATTTCTAGCAAACTAGCCCCATCGAACGAAGCCGCGCTCCCCAGCGCGCCATCCGCCACGATGCGAACGCCCGCCGCCGAAACGCCCTCCCGACTCACCTTCTCCGCGGCCGCTAACGGGCCCGCCTCCCCCGCCAAGGCCTCACCGCCCTCAAAGCGATAGTACACCGCAGGATGGTCTCGGAAAACCTCTCCCCAGTACGTCCCCGCAGGCGGCTCCGCCCCCCGTGCCGAAACAGCGCAAACCACCGCCAGCAGAGACCGCAAAACCAATTTCATTTTTCAAAACACACCCCGAAAAATTGGATCGGCAAGCCCGGAAAGTACCCGCGACCCGCTAACCGGCCTTCCGCCAGTGCCGCCGCGCGCCCGGCCATCCCTCCCTCCCCTCCCTCCCATGGCAGACCTCCCCGTGCCAGCCGCGCTCATCCCACCATGTCAAGGCAGAGCATCGGCGCGGCAATGGTCACCGGTGGTTGAGCGGGGCGACACCACCGGATTCTCCGTTTTCGCATCTTCCGCACCCCAACAGGGGTGCCAGCGCGGCCGCCCCCAAAAAGCCCACGCGCGAAGCGAAAACCTCCCGCGCCAGCGCTCCGCGCCCCCCGAATACGATAGTCAACTCACGACTTTAGGTTTACAGCATAAGGGCGCGAGATTCCCCTGCTGCGGTCGGCGCTATGGCCTGGAACTCAATCGTCCGCTTGCAGGCCAAACAACCACTTCAGGAAAAAGTGGGGATGACCAGTGAAGAACCCGAAACCTGTTAGAGCCAAGGCTGCGACGGCCAGAAGTAGCATGGCGCGTTGAACGCTTCTCGGCCAACGAGATGTTTCTCGGGGTGTCATATCCTAGTTCTTATGGGGTCAGATTTGTCAGCGCGACCCACGCGGAGCGCCAGCGATGTGCCGCCATTCGAGATTGGGTTGCAGGCCGGAGGGCTACGACTCATCCCCGTGCGCTCTAGAGAATAAAAAGTCACCGTGTGGAGCAAGGTGAAAAATCAGCTCAACTCCAAGCATCCGCCATGCCGCACTCACCGCGGAGCTGACCTTGATAGCGACTCATTTGCCGCAGGAAGGTCGGGTGCAAGCAGCGCGCGGGGCAACCCCAAGACGCAAAACGGGGCGGAGATTGCTCCCCGCCCCGCTAGCTGAAAAAACTCGACTCGCGATCAGCCCGCGTAAGCGGTCGGACCGGTGAAGGGAACCACCGAAGTGCGGCTGCCGTAGACCTTGATCTTTTTGGCGGTGGTGATGTTGGGGTAGTTGTTGGTGGCGCCGGAGACGCGGATGGTGCTGCCGGTGCCGGCTGGGCTGCCGGTGCCGATCAGGTTGAGGCCGGTGTCGAGGTCGAAGCGAGGGTTTTCAAAGTCGCCCGCGCTGGCCACCCGGTTGTACTCCACGAGTTCGGTGGCATTGCCGAAGAAGGTCATTTCGCCCTTGGCGCGGAAGCGCAGGGTCTGCTTGGACTTGGTGACCTTGCCGTTCCAGGAACTATTGGCCACCGCGGTGTCGGAGTTGAGTCCGCCGAAGTTGTTGGTGGCAGCGATGCCCGCACCGGTGCCGTTTTGCACCCCGAAGCCGCTGCCGTAAAGGTTGCGGAACTGTGGGCTGGCATTGGGGTCGTTCAGGTTGGAACCGCTGTTCGAACCGTTGGTCACACCACTCACAGTCTTGGTGTCGAAATCGACGTAGCCGTAGCACTCGCCGTAGTAGGCCATGCCCTTGTGGTAGACGATGGAGTCGCCGAAGGGGCTGACATAAGCATCGTTGCCCTGGGAAAACTTAAAGATGCCGGAGATGGCCGTGCCGCGGATGGTGCCGCCGAACATGCCGCCATCAAAACCGTCAAAGGTGTTGTTGCTGTAAGGGCCGCCGACCCAGGCGAGGGCGGTGGCTTGGGAAAGAATGCCGAGGAGAGAGAGGTAGGCGCCGAATTTTTTCATAGCTGGAGTCATAGTGGCCATGGCCTGGGGATCGTTCAAGACAAAAAGTTTCCAAAAGTGAAATTTCTTTATACCCCCCCTGCCGGCCTTGCATCCCCCCTCAGAAGCCTGGAACCAGAGCCTTCGGGGGATCCACCAGCAGAGGAATTCCCAGCCCCTCCGCTCCGCCGCGGCCCCGAAACACTAAAGCCCCCAGGAGAGCCCCACTGATCCCCAGCAAGCTCCACAAAATAAAGTGCCTCGGGTCCAGGAACGGGCGGCTCAGCGGGTCCCCCAGCGCCGCGCTCGGCACATTGAGCCAGGGCCAAAGCGGCACCTCCGGCAGCAGCAAGCCGGGGCGACACCAGGCCGCCACCGCCCCACCGCCCATCACCGCTCCCGCCAAGGCCCCTGCCGCGGCATCCCACCGGGGCTGACATGCCCGCAGCCACAGCAATCCCCCCAGCCAGAGCAGCGGCCCCCCCGCCAACAAAACCGCGTCCCCAGGATTGCGCTGCAAAAACGGCAGCGCACTGGCCACCCCCCCAAGGCTCGCCCACACCAGCCCCTCCAAAGTCGGCCCGGTTCCCACAACCCGCCCTCCCGTCCACCAGCGATGCAGGGCCATCGGCACAGCTAGGTGCAACATCCCCAAAAGCGCCGCCGCGCCGCCGCGGTCCCCCCAAACCTCCCCAGGCTGCAGCCCCACGGCCAGCACGACTCCCGAAAGCGCCGCCAGCCCACCCAAGCGAAACGGCCACTCCAGTCCAGATCCCTCCGCTGCATCCCGGCGCAAACCCCACAGCACCCACAGCCCACCCAACCCCAGCAGCCACCCCCCCCCGACTCCCGCCTCCCCCGCCACCCCACCAGGCAAGGCCTCCGCCACCGTCCACAAGCCCAGAAATGCCGCCGCCCACAGCGCCTGAAGCCGCGACATCAAGCGCGCTAATTCCCGGCCCTGCCACATAAACCCCACCCCAAATACCACCACGACCAGCCCCACCCAAACGTGGGCTTCCGCCGCCAACCGCAGCGCCCGCGGCCCGGCGGCTCCCCAGCTCCCCAGGTAAGGCATCCCCCCGTGAGTTGCCAGCCATTCCACCAGTGTCGCCATCAGCCACCCGACCAGCCACCAAGCCTTCCCCCGGTCGCTCCGCCCCATCACGCGCCGCGCCATCCCTTCTGCCCCCTGCAGCAGCAGCACCGCAAAGCCTCCTCCCAGCCAAAACCACGCCAGCGCCGCCCAGGCCCCAGACGACTCCACTACCCCCCAGGCCCAGCCCTCTACCGCCGCCAAATCCCTCCACCCTGAAGCCGCCAAACCCGCGCCCATCGCCAAAATCCCCCCCAGCGCCAGCACCCCAAAGGACGAAGCCCCGCCGCGCGGCCGCCACCAGCACCCCAGCGCAGCCAGCCCACCCCCCAGCGCCAATCGCCCCAGCGCGGCCCGCTCCGGCCCCAGGCCCCAAAATTGATTCCACCCTGAGGGCTCCGCGACCAGCCAACCCGCCCCCAGGGCCATGCCCACCCAAACCAGTCCGCCCCCCTGCTCCGGAAAGCGCCACCGCGCCACTCCCAGCAACCAAAGCACCGGCCAGGCCACCAGCGGAGTTCCCGTCCAAGGGCCCATCAGCGCGATCCCGTGCCAGGCCAACCACAGGCTGGCGACCGCAAAACCACCCGCCGACAACCCCGCCGCCGCTGCCGCCGACAAGGCCCACCCCCCCCCCACCAGCACCAAAACACCCCCGGGCGGAAGTGGCTCCAAACCCAAATAACCCAGCTGCCAGACGGCCCCCGCTGCCAGCAACCCCAGCAACCCCAGCAACCCCAGCAACCAGCCTCCCACCCGCTCCGTCCCCCCCAGCCCCCGACCTGCCAACCACCCAAGCCCCTGCCCCACCCGGCCCGCCCACTCCCAAGCGACGGCATTCAATTCAGGAAGACGGCTCATTTTCCCCGCACCTTTGCATTCAATAACAGCCCAGGAAAAGCGCATTCCGCAGCCTCCCTCCCGCAGTCCAAACCGCCCCCGCCCAGCAGCGCCCGCTATTTACCAGGTAATATCCGCCCCCCCATCAGCCTCTGGGCTTCTGCCCCGGCGGCTCCGTTCGGCGCCCCCTATTTACCAGGTAATATCTGCCCCCGATCAGCCTCTGGGCTCCTGCCCCGGCGGCTCCGTTCGGCATCGCCCTTTTTACCAGGCGCCCCCTATTTACCAGGTAATATGCGCCCCTCCCGCCAAATCCCCGAGTCGCGCCTGATCTTCACCAATCCCCAGCTAAAAATAGGCTGAAAATGCTTACTTTCATGGCTTATCAATGACTCCTGAAACCCTAGGCCATAACCTGGAGCCGTCCCAGCCCTCGGGATCCGGCCCCAGCGGCTCTGTTGAGAATTCGAGGCGAAATCGGCCTCCGCGGCCGCTTCCTGAGTTTCGGTCTCAGCTCTGCCCGTTTCCAAGCCGTTTCCAAGGCGTTTCCGGCCCTTTCCCTGCCCCTTTTGAGCGCCCGCCATTCCTTGCTTTTCTCCCTGCCCGCATTGACGTAATCCCAAGGTCACCTTTTTCCATGAAATTCCCCCGCCTGCTTCCACTCCTGCTGGTCTTGCCCAGCCTCTCCTCCGCACTTCGCGCCCAGGACCTCGCCGCGCCCGCCTCGCCCTGGGCGCAGGAAAGCAGCGACCTCCAGCCCGACCCCAAAGCTGTCTTCGGCCGCCTCCCCAACGGGGTCCGCTACACCGTGCTGCCCCACAGCGAGCCCCCGAAAAAAGTCAGCGCCCGCATCCACATCAAGGCCGGCTCGCTCATGGAAACCGACGACCAGCAAGGTCTCGCCCACTTCCTGGAGCACATGGCCTTCAACGGCACCACCCATTATCCCGCCAATGAAATGGTGGAATTCTTCCAGCGCCTCGGCATGGCCTTCGGAGCCGACACCAACGCCCACACCTCTTTTAAAGAGACGGTCTATAAACTGGAACTCCCCGAGCCCTCCGCGGCCATGCTCGAAAAGGGACTCCTCTTTTTCTCCGACGTGGCGCAAAATATGTTCCTCGCCGACAAGGAACTGGACAAAGAGCGCGGGGTCATCCTGAGCGAAAAGCTCGCCCGAGACGACGTCGATTACCGCATGATGATTGAGGGCTTCAAGTTCTCCCTCCCCGACTCCCTGATCCCGCGCCGCCTCCCGATCGGCGACGACCAAGTCATCAAAACGGCCCCCCGCCAGCGCTTCGCCGACTTTTACCGGAAGTGGTACACCCCCGAGCGCATCACCGTCGTCATCGCGGGCGACATCGACCCCGCCCTGGCCACCAAGCTCATCGCGGCCCAATTTTCTGGCCTCAAAGCCCCCGCCCGCCCCGCGGCCGACCCCGACCTGGGTCCGGTCACCCCGCCGCAGGGCCTCGAAGCCCGCCTCCTCACGGAAAAGGAAGCCGGCTCCGTGACCATCAACATCGAGTCGATGCGCCCCTCGCGCCATCGACCGGACCGCGCCCTCACCCGGCGCCAGGACTTGGTCCGCAGCTTGGCCGACGCCGTCCTCAACCGCCGCCTCGAAATCCTCGCCAAGCAACCCGACAGCCCCTTCCTCGCCGCCGAAGTCAGCGCCGACGACTGGATGCGCTACCTCGAAAGCGCCACCCTCCAACTCAACGCCAAACCCGAAAATTGGCAAAAAGCCCTCGCCGCCGGCGAACAGGAAATCCGCCGCGCCGTCCTCCACGGTTTCACCCCCGCGGAACTCGCCGAAGCGAAGGCCAATGCCGCCACCGCCTATCAAAACGCCGCCGAAGGCGCCGCCACCCGCAAGAGCCGCGACCTCGCCGACCTCCTCGTCAAATCCATCGCCGACGACGAAGTCTTCACCCACCCCAGCGCCGAACTCACCCGCATCCAAGCCGACCTCGCCACCGTCACCGCCGAAGCATGCCACCAGGCCTTTGCCCGCGACTGGGCCACCGACAAACTCCGCCTCTTCCTCTCCGGCAATCTCAGCCTCGAAAAAGCCTCCGAAACCATCCTCGCCGCCTTCCGCCAAAGCGCCGCCCAACCCGTCTCCCCCCCCGTCCAAAAGGCCGATCAAGCCTTCGCCTACACCGATTTTGGACCCGTCGGCAAGATCGCCTCCCAAAAATCCATCGACGACCTCAAAATCACCCAAATCGTCTTCGCCAACGGCGTCCGCCTCAATATCAAGGCCACCGATTTTAAAAAGGACACCATCCAAATCTCCGCCTCCCTCGGCGCCGGCCGCCTCACCCTGCCCCGCGACCAGCCCGGCCTCGATGTCTTCGCCGGTTCTATCTTTGACCTCGCGGGCCTCGCCAAACACAGCGTCGACGACCTCCAGCGCCTCCTCGCCGGCCGCACCGTCGCCACCCAATTCAGCGTCGGCGAAGACGCCTTCCTCCTCTCCGGCCGCACCAACCGCAAGGACCTCCTCCTCCAGTGCCAGCTCATGGCCGCCCAACTCAGCGCCCCCGGTTGGCGCGAAGACGGGGTCAGCCAATTCCGCGAAAGCCTCCCCTCCATGTACCAACAACTCGGCCACACTGCCGAAGGCGTCATGCAGGCCCAACTCAACGCCTTCACCCACGGCCAAGACTACCGCTTCGTCCTCCCCCCCCAGCCCGTCCTCGCTTCCCGCTCCATCGCCGAAGCTAAGGCCTGGCTCGCCCCCGTCCTGGAAAGCGGCTTCCTCGAAGTCGGCGTCGTCGGCGACCTCGATCCCGCCGAAGTCATCGCCGCCATGGCCTCCACCCTCGGCGCCCTCCCTCCCCGCCAAGCCGAGCGCCCCCTCCTCCCCGAAGCCCGCCAAGTCGCCTTCCCCAGCGAAACCCGCGAAAAAACCTTCCCCTTCACCAGCAAAATCCTCAAGTCCGTGGTCGCGGTCTACTGGCCCACCACTGACCGCATGAACAACATCCGGCTCTCCCGCCAGATGTCCCTCCTCGCCGAAATCCTCGACGACCGCATCCGCCTCAAGGTCCGCGAAGAATTGGGCGAGTCCTACAGCCCCCAGGTCGCGAGCATGATGAGCGATACCTTCCCCGGCTACGGCCAGACCTTCGCCATGATGATCTCGGAACCCAAAAACACCGAGCAACTCGGCACCATCGTCCGCGATCTCGCCGCCAAACTGGCCGCCGACGGCGCCACCGCCGACGAACTCGACCGCGCCCGCAAACCCCTCCTCACCGCCTTGGAAGAACAGCGCCGCAATAACACCTACTGGCTCGGCACCGTGGTCGGCGCCAGCCAAAGCCAGCCCCAGCGCCTCGATTGGTCGCGCTCCATGATCGAAGACTTCTCCAGCGCCACCCTCGCCGACCTCAACGCCCTGGCCAAAAAATACCTCTCCGCGGACCGCGCCGTCATCGCCCGCATCGTCCCCGAAGCCGAAAAAGCCGCCAAGTAAAAACCCGGCCCCGGCCCCTTTCTCCTAGCGGATAGAGGGGCCGGTCGGCTCAGGCCAGCAGCGCCGGGATCACCTTGCCGTGAACGTCCGTTAGGCGGAACTGGCGCCCCTGGAAGCGGAAGGTGAGCTGCTCGTGGTCGATCCCCAATTGATGCAGCAAGGTGGCGTGCAAGTCGTGCACATCGACCGGGTCCTGCACGATGTTAAACCCAAAGTCGTCCGTGGCCCCATAGCTCAAGCCGGGCTTGACCCCCCCGCCCGCCATCCAGAGCGAGAAACACCGGCCGTGGTGGTCGCGGCCATATTTTTCCCGGTTGGCCCCGCCCTGCGCATAACACGTGCGCCCGAATTCCCCCCCGAAGATCACCAGGGTCTCGTCCAGCAAGCCCCGGCGCTGCAAATCCGTCACTAAGGCCGCCGCCGCCTGGTCCACGTCCCCGCACAACACCGGCAAGCGCCCTGTGAGGTCGCCGTGCACATCCCAGCCGCGGTGATAGAGTTGGATGAAGCCCACGCCCCGCTCCGCCATGCGCCGCGCCAACAAACAGTGCCGCGCAAAGGACCCCGGCTGCCGCGCCGCCTCCCCATAGAGCTCCCAGGTTTCCTCCGGCTCCTTGCTCAAATCCGTCAAATCCGGCACCGAAGCCTGCATGCGAAAGGCCATCTCGTATTGCGCAATCCGAGTCTCAATTTCGGGATCTCCACTCGCCTCTAACTGCAAGCTATTGAGCTCCCCCAAACCATTCAAGAGCAGGCGGCGCCGCTCCCGCGAGATGCCCGGGGCATCGCTCAAATAGAGCACCGGATCATTCCCCCCGCGCAGCGGCACCCCCTGGTGCCGACTCGGCAAAAATCCACTCCCCCACAGCCGCGAGAGCAGCCCCTGGTCCGGCGCCCCCTTGCTCGGCACCGAACACATCACCATATACGACGGCAGGTTCTCATTGGCACTCCCCAATCCATAGTCCAGCCACGCCCCCAGGCTCGGCCGCCCCGGCTGCTGGCTCCCCGTCTGCAACAGGGTGATCGCCGGATCGTGGTTGATCGCCTCCGTATTCATCGAGCGCACCACGCAGAGCTGGTCGGCGATCTTTTGGGTGTGCGGCAGCAGGTCGCTCAGCCATTGCCCGCTTTGCCCGCATTGCCGAAAAGCGTATTTGCTAGGTTGAAGCGCTAACTTCCCCTGTGCACTGACCATTCCCGTGATCCGCTGGTTCCCCCGCACTGAAGTCGGCAGTTCCTCATCAAAGCGCTCACTCAACAGCGGCTTGGGATCAAACAACTCTAAATGCGGCGGCCCCCCCGACTGAAAGAGATAAATCACCCGCTTGGCCTTGGGCGCAAAGTGCGGCACTCCCGGCAAGCCGCCCGCCGCCCGCGCCGCGCCCCCCCCCAACAGGCCAGACAGCGCCGCCGCCCCCAGCCCCAGCCCCGTCCGCCCCAAAAAATCCCGGCGGCTTCCCCACGTTTGATAGCGATGGCAGTCCATAGATCAGTTTTTCGTAATGGTTTCGTCTAAATTGAGCAAGTTGCTCGCCAGCGCGATCCAGGCCGCCGCCTCCCCAGCCCCCGCCGCTCCCGCCGCCACATCCCCACTCCGCAGCATCGCCGCCGCCCCCTCCGCATCCCCCGCATACGAGCGCCGCAGCTCCCCGAGCAATTTCTCAAGCACCGCCGCCTCCCGCTCTCCCGGTGCCCGCCCCGCGGCGAGCCGGAATCCCCAAGCCAGCCGCGCCGCATCCCCCGCGCCCCCCTCGGCCTGCATCCGCTGCCCCAAATGCCCCGCCGCCCGCAGCAGCGCCGGTTCGTTCATCAAAGCTAGGGCCTGCAGCGGCGTATTTGTGCGCGACCTCCGCACGCAGCCCGATTCCCGATCTGGCACATCCAGAACATTCATCACCGGATGCGGCACCGTCCGCTTCCAAAAGGTATAAAGGCTGCGCCGATAGCGCGCATCGCCCTCACTCACGACCCACTTGGTCCCAGGATAAGCCGCATCCACCACCACTCCCTTGTACAGGTCCTCCGGCTGGTCCGGAAAAACGCTCGGCCCCCCCAACCGCTCCCGCAAGAGCCCGCTCACCGCCAGGGCGTGGTCCCGGATCATCTCCGCCGCCAAGCGCAGCCGCGGCCCGCGCCCCAACCAGCGATTCTCCGGATCCCGCGCCACCAAATCCGCCGAAACGCGCGAATCCTGCCGGTACGTCGCCGACAGCACGATCGAGCGCATCAAGGCCTTCACATTCCAGCCCCCCTCGACGAAATCGCGCGCCAGCCAATCCAACAATTCTGGATGCCGCGGGTACTCCGACTGAAACCCAAAGTCCTCCGAGGTCTTCACCAATCCCGTGCCGAAAACCTGCTGCCAAAAGCGATTCACCACCACCCGCGCCGTTAGGGGATGCTCCGGCTGGGTCAGCCACCGCGCCAAGCCCAGGCGGTTCTTCGGGGCCCCCGTCGGCCAGGCTCCCAACAACTCTTCCGGCACCCCCGGCGTCACCACCTCGCCTGGGGCATCGTACCGGCCGCGCCGCAACACATGCGTCGGCCGCACCTCCGCCAATTCCTCCATCACCATCACACTGGGAAAACCCCGCTTCATCTCCAGCCGCTCCGCTTCCAACCCCCGCAGCGCCCGCTCCGCCGCCGCCGTCCTCGGCTGATGCCGCCGCACGACCGCCTGCAGCCGCTCCAACTGCCCCAGCGCCGCCGCCATGCCCTCCGGCCCTCGCAGCAATCGCACATAAACCCCATCCGCCAAATCCCCTATCTCTTCCGCCCCCAGGGCCCGCGGCCAGGCTCGCACATCTGCCAACTCCCCACAAAAAGCATCCGGCTTGGCCCCGCTCGCCGACCCCATCCGCAGCCCCTTGGCGCCCACGCCCCCCGTTAGGCCATCGTGCCGCACCACCACCTCGCTTTCCCTCCCATCGATGTAAACCCGCCACCCCGCTGCCTGATCCTTGCCGCCATTGACCACCGCTATCTGCTGCCACAAACCCGGCCGGATCCGCTCCGCCGACTCCAACTGAATCGCATAAGCCGGCCACTTCTGCGCCACCCGCACTTCCACCCCGCCCGCCGCCGTGAGGCGCACTTCCAGCCCCTGTCCGTGGGAAGACGAACTTTCCACCACCCCATATTCCATGTTAGAAAAAAGCACCCCAGTCCCACCCTCCCAACGCACCGCCGCCTGCCACGTCCAAGGCTGCTGACTCGCCGCCCCAAAATGCCCCGGCTCCAGCTGCCAGCCCTCGCTCGGAAACGCCATCACCGGCCCCAACGCCGCGTCCTCCGCCACCCGCACCTGCCCCCCCAGGCTCGGCTCCAGCTTGTGCGCATTGACCCACTGCTCACCCCGCCGCTCCACCCGCAATACCGCCCCACTCGGCTCCGCCACCTCCGGCACCCCAGCCTGCAACCAAGCCAAAACCTCCCCCAGTGGACGCCCCTCCACCTCCCCCTTCGGCAACCCTCGCCGCGCTTCCTCAATCCGTCCCTCCAAGACCTGCAAGGCCTCCTGCTGCACTTCCGTAGGCGCCGCCATCAACGGCGCCGCATTCCCCACCCGACCGTCCTCACCCCACTCCGGCACCTGATTGAAGAAGGCATACAAGCGATAGTAATCCACCGCCGTCACCGGATCATATTTGTGGTCGTGACAACGGCTGCACTCCATCGTCAAACCTAACCAACTCATCCCCAAGGTGCGTACCCGATCCGCCACATACTCCACGCGATACTCCTCATCAATAATCCCGCCCTCGGAGTTGATCACATGGTTGCGCCCGTAGCCCGTCGCCAGGCGGTCGTCCAGGGTCGCCTCCGGCAAGAGATCCCCCGCCAACTGCTTGGCAATGAATTGATCATAGGGCAAATTCTGGTTAAAGGCCTCAATCACCCAATCCCGCCAGCGCCACATCGAGCGCATGGAGTCGTTATTAAACCCGTGCGTATCCGCATAGCGCGCCACATCCAACCACTCTGCGGCCATGCGCTCCCCATGGCGCGGCGAAGCCAATAGCCGATCCGTCTCCTCCCGGTAAGCCGACTCCCCCCGCGCCCCCACCGCCGCCACAAAGGCGTCTAACTCCGCCAGCGAAGGCGCCAAACCCGTGAGATCAAAAGCAGCCCGGCGCAACCACGCGCTCGGCGCCGCCTCCGCGGTCGGCCGCAAGTTTTCCCGCGCCAGCCCCTGCCGCACCCAGGCATCCCAGGGCTCCCGATCCCATGGCGCCGCCGTCGGCAAGGCCGCTCGCTGCGGCGGCACAAAGGCCCAATGCTTTTCATATGCCGCCCCCTCCGCAATCCACTGCCGCACCAAGGCGATCTGCTCCCGACTGACCCGGCGATGCGAGGTCGGCGGCGGCATCTGTTCCTCGGGATCAGACGACTCCAGGCGCTGCAACAAACGGCTTTCCTCCGGCTTGCCCGGCACCAGCGCCGCCCCATCTTCCAGCAACGCCGTCGCCCCCTCCACTGTGTCCAACCGCAAGTCCGCCTTCCGCTTGCTGGCATCCTGCCCATGGCAGTGAAAACAGTTTTCCGAAAGGATCGGGCGGATGTCGCGATTGAAACGCAGCGGCTCGGCCAGAGCCGGCGCCGCCAGCCCAGCCCAACTCAGCCAGGCCGCTAGCAGGGAAAATCTCATGTCCCCATCCTAAACCGCCGCCCGCCATCATTCTTGTAGCACCCTGCCGAAAATTGGTAAATTCAACGCATGGTCCCGCCCCCCGCCTTCCGCCCCGATTCCCTGCGCCGCTGCTTCGAGCAAGCCCTCCCCCTGCTCGACCTCCTGCCCGATGTCCTCGTCTTCGCCAAGGACCAACACCACCGTTTCGTCCTCGCCAACGAAGCCGAATGGCGCATGCAAGGCTGTACTTGCGAAGCCGAAATGCTCGGCCGCACCGACCACCACTTCCACCCCCCAGCCCTCGCCCAACGCTACATCGAAGAAGACCTCCAAGTCATGCGCCGCGGCGAAGCCATCCTCCATCAAGTCTGGCTGGTGCCCCATGCCGAAGGCACCCCGTTTTGGTATGTCTGCAGCAAACTCCCCCTCCGCGACGCCCAGCAAAAAGTCGTCGGCATCGCCGGTCTCATGCGGCCCTACGAGCGCGCCGGCTCCGCCCCCGAGGAATACCGCCGCCTCCTCCCCGCCCTCCAATTCGCCAGCCAACACTTCGCCGAACCCCTTGCCGTCAGCCAACTCGCCGTCCAGGCCGGACTCTCCACCAGCCAGTTCCAGCGCGAATTCCGCCGCGTCTTCAACATGACCCCAGGCGCCTACCTCACCCAAGTGCGCCTCCAGGCCGCCCGCCACCTCCTCGCCCACTCCCCCCAACCCCTCAGCGCCATCGCCCTCGACTGTGGCTTTCACGACCAAAGCCACTTCACCAAGCGCTTTCAAGCCGCCACCGGCCTCGGCCCCAGAGCCTACCGCCGTCGCTTCGCCCCCTCCCCCGGCCAGCACCGCCCCCCGCTCACCGGAGCCGCTTGCCCTCCGCCCCGCACCACCCATACTGACCCCACGTGACTGCCCCCGCCGCCCTCCCCTTCGACCCCGCCGCTCCCCCCGGGCGCACCTGGGTCGAGATCGATTTGGCCGCCCTGCGCCACAATTGCCAGGCCGCTCAGGCCTGCTGCCCCAGCCCCGCAAAATCTCTCATCGCCGTAGTCAAAGCCGACGCCTACGGGTTCGGCATGCTCCCGGTGGCTCACGCCCTAGCAGATCTCGTGCGCGCCTTCGCGGTGGCCAATCTCGCCGAAGCCCGAGCCCTCCGCGCCGACGGCATCGCCCTCCCCATCTACCTCCTCAGCCCAGCCCTCCCCCACGAACAGCAAGCCATCGCCGACGACGGCTTCTGCCCCCCCATTTCCCAACAAAGCGAGGTCGCCCGCTTCGCCGCCGCCGCCGCCCACCGCTCCTCCCCCCTCCCCGTCCACCTCGTCGTCGACACCGGCATGGGCCGCATCGGGGCCCTCCCGCACGAAGCCCCCGCCCTCCTCCAGTCCATCCTCTCCTGCCCACAGCTCGCCCTCGACAGCATCGCCTCCCACTTCCCCTCCGCCGACGAAGACCCCCTCGCCACCCGCCTCCAGGCCGACCGCCTAACTCTCCTGATCGACCGCCTCCGCGCCCAGGGTTTTCCCCTCCCCCCCACCCACCTCGCCAACAGCGCCGCTCTCAGCACCCGCCCAACCCTCGGCGGCGATTGGACCCGCGTCGGCCTAATGCTCTACGGCGTCGCCCCCCGCCCCTCAGCCCAGGCAGACCTCCTAACCGTGCTCACCTGGAAAACCCGCGTCGCCTTGGTCCGCGCCTTGCCCCCAGGACACGGCATCAGCTATGGGAGCGCCTTCGTCACCGCCCGCCCCACCACCCTCGTCACCCTCCCCGTCGGATACGCCGACGGCTTCCCCCGGCAGGCCTCCGGCCAAGGTGCCGCCGTCCTCCTCGGCGGCCAGCCCTGCCCCGTGCTTGGGCGCGTCACCATGGACCAAATCATGGTCGACGCCACCGACCTCCCCACCCCTCCCGAAGTCGGCGACGAAGCCGTCCTCATCGGCTCCCAAGGCTCCCAGGAAATCACCGCCGCCGCCCTCGCCGCCGCCGGCGGCACCATCGCCTGGGACCTCTTCACCGGCCTGGGAGCCCGGGTGGAGCGCCGCTACTCCAGCCGCATGTTCTGATCCAACTCCGCGTCCATTTCCCGCTCCTTGGGCTGCGGTTGTTTGTCGGGCGGGACGATTTTGATGTTTTCAAAGTTCACATAGCCAATCTCCAAATCTTCATTCTTGACCCGCGCCCAACCGTCCCCCGCCGAGGCGTCGAGCAACTGCACGATGTGCCCGTGCATCAAAAAGCGATTGGGCAGCACATCGGTGAAATTGGGTATGTTGCGGTAAAATCCATTCAAGCTCCCCTTCAACCGGTAGTAGCCTCCCGTCTGCGCCATCGGCGCCGGATCCCCCAAGCGCGCCATCTCCCGCGACTCCACCGTGTCCCGCTTCTTTCCTGCCGAGCGGCAAGCGACCCCACTTCCTAGCCCTAAGGCCACCAATACTAGCAATAGCGATTTCATGAGATAAACAAAAACCCTCCACCGCGGAGGGCACCCCGCACCAAGCCCCTCGCCCGCCACTTTGCAAACGAGGCCTAATTCCCCTGCCCAACCCCACTTTCTCGCATTGTGGCCGCCGCGGTTGCCGTGTACCCCCTGACAATGATGTGGAAAAAATGGATCTCCTGCCAAGCCGACCGGGTCCCCTACATGGCCTTCGAATGGTGGGTGATGCGCGCCTCGCTCGCCCTCTTCGCCCTCCAGTCGACTCCGGCCGGCCTCCCCTACTCTGGCCAGCCTTCCCCCGTCGGCATCGCCAAATTCATCGACCTCACCTGGCTCGGACAACCCGGCACCTCCGACTGGATGGCTCCCCTCCTCCTCGTCTTGGCCGCCCTCCTCGCCTTCGGAATCGCCCCATTGGTAGGCTCCCTCGGCCTCCTCGCCCTCCACACCGCGGTCGGCACCTTCGCCAATAGCCAAGGCGGCGGCGGCGGCTCCCACCACACCACTAACCTGGTCGGCCTCATGCTGCTCGGCCAAGTCCTCGCCTGCCTCTACCGCGATGTCGCCGCCCTCCGCCGCGACGGCTTCCGCGGCCTCCGCGCCGTCCGCCTCGACGACCGGGCCTGGTGCCGCCACCTCGCGCGCCACCCCTCCATTGCCTTCCGCGCCGCCTCCGGCCGCCTCGAGTCCGCGGTCCAAACCTTCCGCTCTAGCCAAATCCACACCATCCTCCAAATGATGGCCATGAGCTACACTGTGTCCGGCATTTCTAAACTCTGGCGCTCCGAAGGCGCCTGGCTCGCCGAAATCCGCAACCTCCCCCTCCAATTCGAAAAAAACCGCCTCAACGAATTCCACGACACCCTGGTCATGCCCGCCCAGACCAGCGCCGACGCCATGGCCGAGGCCATCAGCCGCCACCCCAACTGGGCCGGGGCCCTCTTCGGCATCGGCCTCTTCCTCGAACTCTTCGCCTGCCTCGCCCTCTGGAACCGCCTCACCCTAGCGTTCTTCGGACTCAGCCTCATCTCCATGCACGTCATGATCTCCGACCTCATGAACCTCGGGTTCTTCTTCAACAAGTGGGCCCTCCTCCTCTTCTGGGTCAATCTCCCCTTCTGGTTCTACACCTTCCGCCAGCGCCGCGCCCAGCCCACCTCAAGGCGGTCCGCATAACAATCTTAATCCATGCCCCCCGACCCCTCTCTCCTGCCCCTCCTGCCCCTCCTGGCCCTCCTCCAGCAGCGCCGCGCCGTCATCGCCGACCACCCCTGGCGCGACCGCGATGCCCCTGCCCACCTCGCCGCTTTGCAGGCCATCTCCGAAGCTATTCTAGCTGAACACCAAGTCCTCCGCCCCCAACTCCCCCCGCGCCTCCAACACTACCTCGCCCAGTGCAGCTTCGACAAGGCCGCCGCCTGGATTGAATCCGGCGGCCAAGCCTGAGCCTCCCCCGCGCCCTCAAAGGCCCAAGCCCGGCGGCAACCCCAGACCCGCCGTGACCTTCTGCATCTCTGCAGCTGCCATCTCCTGACCTTTAGCCATGGCTTGGCGCACCGCCGTGACCACCAGATCCTCCAGCATCTCCACGTCGTCAGCCCGCACCACCGAGGGATCAATCCGGATCGACAACACCTCCCCAGCCCCCGTGGCCGTGACGCTGATTTTTCCGGCAACACTCACCTCCACGGTGCGCAAAGCTAACTCCGCCTGCAAGTTCTGCATCTTGCCCTGCATCTGCTGGGCCTGCTTCATCATTTTAGCGATATCCATAGAAATAAGGAAAATTAAGCCGACCCAAACTCAAGCGCCAAGCACCTTGGGCCATCTTTAAAAAAATAATAGTTTATATCTGACGCGCCCACCCGCGCCCGGCGCAAGCCGGATTTTCCCGCGCAACCCTCACCGCGCTGCCCCTCCTTCCCCAACGCCGCCCTGCGCCCCTGACAGGGCAGGGTCGTCCAAATCCAAGCGGTAGAGCACTTGGTTGTAATCCCAGCGCGGCGTCACCTCCGCGTGATCCGCAAACTCCGCCGTGTAGGTGCCCTCGAACAACAGCACCGCGGATCCCTCCGGGGTAAATTCAGGATGCAGCCGGGGATTGTAAAACGTGTAGTTCCGGTGGCTCACGACCTTTACCGCCGGACCCCAAGGCCCCGTCGGCGCAGGCGCTTCCGCATACCACAACTCCCCGAACGCAGACGGCTTGCCCTTGGCCTCCATAAAGACTGTCACCCAGCGCTTCCTCCAAGCATTCCAGGCGATGGAACCGCTGTGCGGCCGCACTGCTCCCCCCCCGCCCGCCGCCGCCACGCTTTCCTGCGGTCGCAGCGACTCCCAACCCGCGGCGTCCTGCCAGGCCTCAAACGAATCCACGCACCGAAAATGAGGAAAGGGGTTTCCTAGCAACAACCAGGCCTTTCCCGCCGCGTCTGTCCAGCGCGCGGGATGCCCCTCTGGCACCAAGGGCCGCTCCGGCACCTCCGCGCTCTTCGTCCACACCACCCGCTCCTGGCGAAACTGCTCCGCGGCCTCATCCCAAACGCACAGCCCACATTGATAGGCCTCGAGGTGGTTGCGCACTTTGATATACGTGCCCACCAAATGCTCGCCCCCCGCCTGGTCCCGCAGACTGGCCAGCCCCGAAACCCAGGTCGGCCCCGCGCCCGGCATCTTGGCAATCCCGCGCGGCACCCCCTGCCCGTCCCTGAATCCAGCAAAGCTCAGCCGCAGCGGCGGTTCCAGGGAAGCCAAGGGCGCCACCGCCGTCGTGGCCCCCGTCATGTCGAAAATCCCCAGCGGATACCGCGCCAAAGTAGTATCTCCCCAGGCCCAGAACAGGCGTCCTCGGTACACCGCGGTCTGCACGCTATCGCAACCCACCACCCCAGACTCCGCAGCCTCAACCACCGCCCCACAGCGCTGGCTCTCCGCAAAAAGCCCCGCCCCCGTCAAACGCCCCAACCGCCGCGCAATCATCCTCCGCTGCACCTCAAGGCGAAAGGTCCCTCCCGCCTGCGGCGTGAACCGCAGCCCCTCAATGCCAAACCCATCCGCCCCCACCCCGTAGCCATGGCCCACCACCGTCAACCAAGTCTCCCGCCCCATCAATTCCGGCAAATCAAAGGCCGCCACCCCCGCATTGTCCGTGATCAAACGCACTCCATGGGTGGTCCGCAATTCCACCAGCGGCACCGGCCACCCACGGCCCGCCTCCACCACCTCAATCCGACACGGCTCCCCCGCCGCCACACTCCGCACCCCCCAAAGCCCAATCGCTCCTAGCAAAAAATACACCAAGTCAAGGCCGGGCCGCCCAGGGGAAAATCTCATAGCACCCACTAAACGCCCCAAACTTCCCTCCAGCAAGCCCGCCCCTTGCGCCCCCGCCAGATGTGCCGTTCCTCCTCCCCATGGACCCGCCCGCCCTCGCCCCCCTCACCCTCGCCCTGCTCTCCTTGGCGGGTTTCGCTGGCGGCCTGATCGATGCCATCGCCGGCGGCGGCGGACTCATCACCGTGCCCGCCCTTCTCGCCGTCGGCCTCCCCCCCCAACTCGCCCTCGGCACCAACAAGCTGCAGTCCGCCTGCGGCACCTCCCTCGCGGTCCGCCGCTACGCCCAGGTCGGCCTACTGCAAACCCCAGCTCTCCCCTTGGCCGCGGCCTGCGCCGCCCTCGGAGGCGCCCTCGGCGCTTGGGCCCTCAGCGCCTCTCCCCCACAGCTCCTCCGCCAACTCATCCCCTGGCTCCTCGCCGCCGTCGCCCTCTACACCGCCCTCAACCGCAACTTCGGACACCAACCCCGCCCCCCGCGCCTCTCCCCCCTAACTTTCGCCGCCCCCGCCGGACTCCTCCTCGGCTTCTACGACGGCATTTTCGGCCCCGGCGCCGGCTCCTTCTGGACCGTCGCCCTCGTGGTCCTCCTCGGCCTCGACCTCCGCCGCGCCACCGGATACACCAAAGCCGTCAACCTCGCCAGCAACCTCGGCGCCCTCGCCCTCTTCCTCGCCGCCGACTCCGTCCACTTCCCCGCCGCCGCCGCCATGATCGCCGGACAGCTCCTCGGCGCCCGCCTCGGCTCCGGCCTTGTCATCCACCGCGGCCTAGCCGTCATCCGCCCCGTCTTCCTAACCGTCGTCTCCGCCCTCACTCTCAAGCTCCTCCTCGACGCCTGGCGCTCCTGAAAATGACCCCACCCGGGCCGAGGCTCCTCGGCAAATGAGCCCCATTCCGCTAGGCCAACCACGACCCCGCCGCCGCCAAAAAGGCCTCGTGGGCCTCGTGGTGGTAGTGGTGCACCCGCAAGCCATGGGCCTGCCCGCCCGCCACATTCAGCGGCATGTCGTCCACATAGGCGATGCGCCCGGCGGCAAAGGGCAGCGCTTCCCGGGCCGCTTCATAAAACCCCGCGTCCGGTTTCATCACTCCGAGCCGCCAGGAGTAAAACCCCCCGTCAAAGCGCGCCAAATCCGGGTAGCGCTCAAAAATAAAGCTCTCGTGCCAAAGGCTGATGTTCGAAAAAAGGTAGACCGGAACCTTCCCAAAAAGGCTGCGCGCATAGGCCCACATCGGCTCATTGGGCTGAAAAATATCGCAAAATTGGGCGCGGAAGAGCGCTTCCGTTCCGCGGTACCCGATCGCCTGGCGCACCGCCGCCCCAAAGGCCTCCGAAGTCACCGCCCCGCTCTCGTGCCGCCCTTGCCAGGCATCCAACTCCTCCCGAATCCGCGCCGCGCCCACCGCGCTCTGCCCCGCCATGGCCTGCGCCGCGCGGTCAAAATCGAAGCGCAGCAAAACGTTGCCGATGTCAAAAAGGATCGCTTGGGCCGGGAGGTCGTCTGGATTCATAAAAGTCGCGGGCTGCTCTGAGTAGCGGGGCCAATCCTTTTCCGCGCTGCCCCCATTAGCAACCCAGCGCTTGCCGAATATCCTGGGCGATCCGCCAGGCCCCATCCGGGCGGCGCTGCCCCGCCATCGCCCGCCGCATCGCCTGCAGCCCCCCCCCAGCCGCCATGGCCGCCAACAGGGGCCCCGTCTCCTCCGCCGCCAGAGAGCGCAGCCCGCAGCCGAGCTTTTCGAGCAACTCCACGTTCCCCTCCTCCTGTCCCGGAATAATGTAATTCACCACCACCGGCACCCCCGCGGCGAAACATTCGTGCACCGTCGCCCCCCCAGCCTTGGAAATCACCACGTCGTGCTCCATGAGCAGCCGCGGCACTTCATCGGTCCAGCCGATCACCTCCACCTGCACCCGCGGAAAGGCCTCCCGCCACTCCGCCACCACCGGCCCCAACCGCCCGCCGTGCCGCCCCAGCACCACCGTCAACCGAGCCCCCACCGGCAAATGCTCCAGCAACCCCCGCAGCGTCCGCCCCACATGCCCCGACGCCGTGGTCGCAAAATACAATACTTTCAGCTCCCCCAGATCCGCCTCGTCCGCCCGCGCCCCAAACCCCGCAAATGCCGCCGCCACCGGAAAACCGCTCACCTCCACCGGCACCCGCTCCGCCAACCCAGCCAGCGCCACCGCCCGACTGTACTCATCGGTCACATACAGCCGGTCCACCTTCCCCTGCAGCCACACCGGATGAATCGTGATCGAATCCGTCACCGCCATCCACACCGCCTCCGGGCGCGGCACATCCCCTCCCAACTGCTCCATAAAATATGGATAGATCGGATAGGTAAATACCACCGCGCGCGGCCGATGCATCTCCAGGCGCCGCGCCAACGCCCCCCCCACTCCCACAAACCGGTCCCACCACAACGCCCTAAAATCTGCCGTCCGCGCCCGCTCATAAAACCACCGCCACAGCCCCGGCTGGTAGTTAATCAGCTGCCGGTAAAACCATTTGTAAAATGCCCCCGTCACCGGCGCCGCATCCTCAAATAAATCCACCACCGCCACCGCCACCCCCACCGCCCGCAGCGCCCCAGCAAGGCTCCGCGCCGCAGAATTGTGCCCCTCCCCAAACCCCGCCGTGCATATCAGTACCGTTCGTGTTTCCACCATGTCGCTAAAACTACATCATCCCCAGCCTTGCAAGAAATTTAATATGTCTTAAGTATTGAGACGCCTCAAACGCCCATGCGCCGCCCGCCTCTTGCCCCCCTGCTCGCCGCCAGTTGCCGCGGCCTCCGCGACCCCCAGGTCCAGGTGTGGTTGATGGCCGGCCTTTCCTTGCTGCTGTTGCTCATCGGCCATATTCGCGCATGGAGCCCATCCGGCGAGGGAAAAAATGAGGCCGCGGCCTCCCGCCTCCTCCTCGCCGGCGCCCAAGTCAGCTGGACCGAAGCCTTCGGCCCCTCCCTGCGCCCCAGCCGCCGCCCGCTCCTCGTCCTGCAGTCCCACCTCTCTCCCTCCCTCGCCCCGCCCCGCCACCCCGCCGAGGTCCCCGACCCCCGCCCCGCCATGGAGGCCGCCTCCGCTCAGCCCTGGCAATTTCTCGACCGCTCCCTGCGCGGGCGCATCGCCCAAGCCGGGCCCGCCGCCGAATCACTCCACATCCGCCTCGCTTATAGCGGCGACGCCCGCGGCCACGCCGCTCTCGTCCCCCGCCGCTCCGCCGCCGCCGCCTTTGTGATCGGAAACGGCTCCCGCTCCGGCGACGGCCGCGTCGAATTTGCCCCCGGCCCCGCCCACGGCACGGCGGTGGACGTCACCCTCATCGGCAGCGGCCGCGCCCCCACGCCGCGCCAAATGGCCGCGCTGGGAGAACTTCTGCTCCACCTGGAATCTCGCAGCGGCCACCCCATCCAACTAACTGATAGCCACATCCCGACCCCTGCAGCCTTCTGAAGCCGCGCGGCCTATTTTTCGCCCTGGCAGCCCGCCGCCACCCCGCCAGAATCTGATTCCATGTTCCCCCTCGCCCTGACTCCCCTGCTGCGCCGGACCCTGCTCTGCGGCCTCCTCGCTTGGTCCGCCCCCGCCCTCCACGCCGACAGCATCGAGAAAATCCCCGCCACCCCCGAAGACCTCGGCCGGGAACTCGGCATCGAGTTAGACAAATTTGAAGCCAAATTCGACGCCCCCGTCTACATCACCCTAACGCTCACTTGGAAGCAGCCCGACTCCCCGGACGCTAAATCCATGCAGCACTCCAGCCCGGCACCCGACCAATACCACGAGATCCTTTTCGTGCGCAAAGACTTCGGCCAAATCCAACGCAAAACCGGCGGCGCCAACGCCAAGCAACTCCAAGACCTCATCGAAATGAGCGTCCGCTTCGGCAACACCGGCTTTTTCTACCGCGACCTCAACCCATTTGCCCAACTCAAGGCCGGGGAGTCCCTCCTCGCTTGGTCCAAGCGCCAAAGCCGCGCCCCCCTGCCCCTCGACGAGGCTATCCCCTTGGCTATCTCCGCCGGGCCCACCAGCGCCGAGAAACCTATTAAAAACCTTCTAGCGGAATACCGCAGCGCCCCCGCCTACGTCTGCCTCTCCGCCACCTTCTCCAAAACCGCGCCCCCAGCCCCCCCCGCCGCGGGTCAGTGAACGCATGAGCGCCCCCACGCCCGCCCCGGTGGAGTTCATCCCCGACGACTACTTCGCCCCCCTCCCGCCCGGCGCCCTCTTCGAGCCTTCCTCCCGGCCGCTCGAAATCGACGTCGGCTGCGGCGACGGCACTTTCCTGCTGCAAATGGCGGCCCACTTTCCCGAGCGCAATTTCCTCGGCATCGAGCGCCTCAGCGGCCGCATCCGCAAAATCTGCCGCCGCGCCGCCCGTCAAGGCCTCACTAACGTCCGGGTCATCCACCTGGAAAGCGCCTACACCCTCGCCTGGCTCCTCCCCCCCCACTGCGCCCAGCGCCTCCACCTCCTCTTCCCCGACCCCTGGCCCAAAAAACGCCACGCCTTCCACCGCTTCGTCCACCCCGAAAACCTCGCCGGCCTCCACCGCGCCCTCGCCCCCGGCGGCACCTTCCTATTCAAAACCGACCACCCGGAATACTTCGCCGAAGCCACCGCCGTCGTCGATGCCTCCCCGTGCTTCACTCGCCTGCCCTGGCTCGACGCCGCGGAGTTTTACCCCATCACCGATTTCGAACAACAGTGGCTAGACGCCGGCAAACCCATCCAAGCCGCCCGCTGGACCCGCCCCTGAGGCTCCCCCCCGCGCCGCCGCCCACCAGAGGCTTGTCCATCAAGCCCTTCAAGGGCGCGCACCTCGCCAAGGTCAGAAAACCATGGAAAATGGCCCAAAGGAGCGCGGTCGCGGCTCAGGAAGACACCCGGCAGAGGGCTTGCGTCCCGAGAAGAGGGCGGGTAGGGAAGGTAATGAAATTGCAGCAGGGACAACAGTGGAATTGTGGCCAGTCCGTCCTCCGGGTCGTCCGCCTCGAGCGACTCGCCGTCGAATATAAATGCACCGCCGAGGGCGACGCCGCCGAAACCACCCACCACCGCGTCACCAAAAAGGAATTCTGCCGCCTCGTCAAAGGCGCCTCCCTGCTGCCGCCCGCCCCCGCAGCGCCCCCAGCGCGCTAAGCATCTGGTCCACCAGGCCGCTCGCGGCCACCCCTCGCCCCCCGCTTCCCGCCGCCCTTCCCGCAGCGTACCTTCTCACGCCATGCCGCTCCTTAGCCCCCAGCAAACCGTCCGCTTCTTCATCCTCGCCCTCCCCATCGGCCTCATCCTCAGCGGCATCCTCGCGATGTTCATCTACTTCCGCGTCGACGCCGTCCGCGAAGAGCGCTCCCAGCGCATCCCCCTGCGCCGCCCCCTCAGCGAGGCCGACCTCCGCGGCCACATCCGCACCCTCGCCTCAGGCATCGGCCCTCGCCATGCCGGACTCCCCGAAACCCTCTCCTCCGCCAGCAAATACATCCAGTCCACCCTCGGACCCGCCAACCTCGGCTTCAAAGTCTCCCGACACGAATTCGATCGCGAGGGCCAAACATTTTACAATTTGCTCATCGACCTCCCCGGAGCCCCCGGGCCCCGCCAGTCCGAAATCGTCCTCCTCACCGCCGCCTACGACACCGCCCCCAACAGCCCCGGCGCCGACGCCAGCGCTAGCGGCGTCGCCGCCCTCATGAGCCTAGCGCAAAGCTTCGCGGGATCCGCCTCGGCCCGCACCCTCCGCTTCGCCGCCCTCTCCAACGAAGCCCCTCCCTGGGCCGGCACCCCTGGCAGCGGCAGCGCTGCCTACGCCGCCAGCCTGCGCACCCGCCAAGACAACGTCGTCGCCGTCCTCAGCCTCGAAGGACTCGGCACCTATCTCGACGGCCCCTCCTCCCAGCAGTCCCCCCCAGGCCCCAGCTCCCCCTTCCCCGCGCAGGGCAATTTCCTAGCCCTCGTCGCCAACCCCGCGGCCGCCGCCCTGCTCCCGACTCTCGCGGCAGAATTCGCCACCGCCACCCGCCTCCCCTTAGAAGCAGAAAACAGCGCCCCCTTTCCCACTCTCCTCGGAACCAGCACCGCCCACTCCTTCGACGCCGCGGGATTCCCCGTGCTCCGCCTCACCGATACCGGCGAACTGCGCTCCCCCCAGTGGCTCCAACCAGGCGATACCCCAGAACTCCTCGACTACCCCCGCCTCCTCGAGGCCGTCCGCGGCATCGAGGCCCTCCTGCGCGCCCTCCTCAACCCCTCGCCTTCCCGATCCTGAACTCGCCGCAGTTTGTATGAAATTTTTGTGGCAGAGATAGTCACTTCGCGCGTTATATAGACGCGCTGGCTTCCCTCCCGGGTAAAGCCGAGTCCACCTCGCTAAAACCTAATACCCTCCATTCCACTCCATGAAATTCCTCGCCGCTCTTTTCGCCAGCCTCCTCCTCGCAGGCGCCGCCTCCGCTGAAGTCAACAAAAAGTGCCCCGTCAGCGGCAAGGACGTCGACGCCGCCGTCACCTCCGAACTCAAGGTCACCGTCGGCTTCTGCTGCGCCAAGTGCCAGGGCAAGTTCGAAGCCGATCCTAAGCTCCAGGAAGAAGCCGTCCGCAAGCACGCTGGCGCCACCGAATCCCCCGTCAACAAAAAGTGCCCCATCAGCGGCAAGGATAACGCCGAGGGCAAAACCGCCACCGCTTCCATGAAAGTCGCCTTCTGCTGCGCCAAGTGCAAAGCCAGCTTCGACGCCGAACCCAAAAAGTTCATCGACAAGGTCAAGTAAGCGACTCCGCTTCCCACCGTTTTCTCAAAAGGGCTGCCCCGCAAGGAGCAGCCCTTTTTTTGGCCCCGCCGCCCAGGCCCGCCCCAAAACCCGCGCCCCCGCCAGGTGGCCTCCAACCCGCCGCGCGCCCCTGTTGCCAAGCAATTTCCCGCGCCGCGCAACTCAACCTAAAACCGGGAGTGCAAACGAGACCCTGGAGCCCTTTTTCACCCGCAGGCGGAGGATGATCTGTTTTCTCACCCCTCTCTGGGCTCACCTGTTGGTCGCGTCCCTTTCGCCGTCAAAAGCTCCCAACGCATCGTGGCCGGTAACCACGCCCGGTGGCGCTGCCGGAGTTAGCCCGAGATGGCGCCGAAGGCATCCCAGCCCGATGCCGGAGGCATCTCAGCCGGTAGCCGGTGGTGAGCGAAGCGACACCACCGGATCCGCATCCCAACGGGGCTCGCACCCCGGCAGGGGTGCCAGCGCGCCAGCCCCCAAATGACTCGCGCGCGCCAAGGAAGCCTTCCGCGCCAGCGCTCCGCGCCCACCAAATGCGCTAGTCGACTCCCGATTTTAGGTTGACCAGGCGGGTCCGTTTTACCAGGTCATTTTCCGCGCTGCCGCCTTGGGGCGGAGCGCGGTTGGGGCCCAAGGGGGCTCCCAGGGCGGCCTGGGACCGCCGCGGGTTCAGCGCTCGGCTACGCCGTCCTCGGGGGCCGCTTCCGTGGTCAAGATCTGGGAAGTAGAGAGCCCAAAAACGGAGGGATCGTACATCAACTCAATCCGCGCCGACGGGACCACCACCTTGCCCTCGGCGACGACCCGGGCCAGGTAGCTCACCGTAGAACTGCCCTGCCCCTCAAAGAAATCGCGAAAGAAAAGGACCCGATCGCGCCTGATTTCCGTGTGGTCGCAGCCCCAGGTGGGCTCACCTGCGGCGGCGTTGGGGGCGGCCGCCATGGAAGTGAAATTGGCATTCACGGCCTCCAAAGTGGCGGGCAGCGGGTCGTCGATGGCCAAAAACTGGCCGGAGGCGGGCAATTCCAGTTTGAGGGAAACCCGCACCAAATCCCCCACTCGCAGGGACTCCGCTTCTGAAAGCGACCCATCTGGGGCCACTTTTTGCCACTGGCGGGCGATGCCCAACCCGGCCTTGCGGGCGGGTTGGGGGCCGGCCGGAGCGCGGGAAGTGATCTCGATTTTCGCGAAAAGGCGTTGTCCCGTGGGCAAGGCCGCGCGGAGGACTGGCAACTCGCCGCCCGATGTGAAGTTTGCGTTTAAAGTCTGCGCTTCCGCGGTAGCGGAAAACTTGAATTCCCGCGGCACCCCGTTGATCGACAGCACGGCCGCCTCGCCCCCCTTCCAGGGCGGAGCTGTCGCGGCTTCCTGTGCCAGCGCCCGCAGAACCCAAGAGTTCGAGAGCGTATTGAGCCAGTCCCCCCGCGAGCTGCGCGCCGCCACCAGGCGGGCCATTTCCGCATCTGCGGCGGGATCTTTCAACTTGGACAAGGCCATGACCCGCAGGGCCTGAGTGCTGGAGGCGCCAAACCAATTTTCCTCCTCGCGGGGCTTGGAAAAGGCCAATGCCCGGCGCGCCATCTCCGCTGGCCCCGCGCTCTCCACAATCGCCAGCGCCAGGAGCGCCCGCCCACTCGGGAGCAGCGAACCTAGCTTAGCCAACAATATCTCGTGATAGGCGGGCTCCGCTTTGCCGAGGAAGGCCAGTGCATAGGCCGCGTAAGCCTGTTCCGTCAGCCATGCGGAATCGCGGCGCTCGGCGCGAAGGGCTTCAGAGAGCCACTTGGCCAAGGACTCCAGCCGCTGCGGCGGCACCTTGGCCCCAGATTGCGCGGCCATCGCCAAGCCCACCGCGCCATGGGCGCTCGCCCAGAGCAGCGGTTCGGCGCCCCCCGGCCAATAGGCCAAGCCCCCCGAACTGGTCTGCATGGACAACAAGCGGTCGGCTCCGCTCTGGATCACCTCGGCAATTTCCTGGTCCGGCCGATTCAGGTCCGGCAACATTTTTTTGAGGTCCCGCAGGGTGAGCCAAGGGATCAGAGAAGACATCGTTTGCTCAACGCAGCCGTAGGGATAGTGCAGCAGCTGGAGCACGGCCTGGGCGCCATCCAGCAGGCGGCTATTGGACAAAGTGACCGCCACCTGGCCGTGGCTCCCTTCCAACAGTTCCGCCCGCACCGGAGCCAACAGGTTGGCCCCGTTGTCGGTGCTGGTCAGGGTTTTGAACTGAATCTCGCGCCGCAAGGGTTCCGCCAGGCCCACCGCGAACTTCGACTCCACGGCGTCCGCGAGCAGCGGAGCGGTGGCGCAGGACGCTTTCCACTGCAAAGTGAGGGGGCCGTCGGCGATAAACCTGGCGGGGAAATCCAGCGCCTTGGACTGCTGGGCCTCCAGGTGCAGGCTGCGGCGCAAGCGCCGCCCCTCCAGCGGTTGGCGACTGGTGGGATCGAGCAGCGCGAGGTGCTCGTCGCCGAGCAGTTCCACCGAGATCTCCCCCGCCTGGTCCGTGCTGTTGTGCAAAATCGCCTTGAGGGTGACCTCATCTCCCACATTGGCAAAGCGGGGCAAAGCTGGCTCCAGCATGAGGGGCTGATTGACCAAAAAGCTTCCCTCGGCCCGGCCAAAGCGCGAAGTCCCCTCGGAGGCCACGGCGGCGAGGCGAAATTTGGTCAATCGGTCCGGGGCGGCAAAACTCACCGTCACGGTGCCTTGAGCGCCGGTGCGCAGGGCGCCGTGCCAGTAGGCCGTCGGCTTAAAATCGCGCCGCATCGGCAGCCCCGCTTCCTCGCCTTCGCCGCCGCCGCCGATGACGATGCCCTTGTTTTCAAAGCGGCGCTTTTCCGGGTCCTCGGGAAGGAGTCGCTGCAGAGAAATCCCCGTCCGCACCCCCAGCGGGCTGTCGCGGTGAAAAACGGAGTTTGCATCCGGCACCTCCCACGGCATGAGGCTGAGGATGCCCTCGTCCACCGCCCAGAGGGCCAATTCAGCGCCCGGGACGGGCTTTCCCTTTCCATCGCGCACCGTGGCCACGACCTCGACCATCCCGCGGGGGCGCACCTCCGGCGCACTCGGCCGCAGCTCCACAGCCAACTGGTTGAGCTTGCTGGCCACCCGCAGTTGCGTGTAGCCCACCCGATAGTCGGGCTGCGGGTGGGCGCGCGGGTCGTCGGCCCCGCCCCGCACCTGCATCACCGAGACGAAGACGTTGGGCGCCCAGGATTCCTCCACTTTCACCTGCACGCTTCCGCCCACCTCCACTCGCTGAAGCGTCGCCTGGAGCACCTTCTCGCGCTCCACGGTCACGAGGGCCATGCCGGAAAAGGGGGACTTGACTACCACGCGGGCCGTCTCCCCGGGTTGGTACTCGGCCTTATCCGTCAGCAGCTCCATTTTTACTCCGCTCCCCTGCTCCCAGTCCGCCCCATCGGCTCCGTAGACGTCGATGCGGGTCACCGTGCGCACCGAGCGCCCGGCCGCGTCGGCGGCGGTGAAGGTCAGCTGGTGGGTTCCCACTTCCTGGGGATGGAAAGTCCAGGCGGCTTCCTGGCCGAGCTTGGGGGAGACCGTCAAAGCCTCCTCCCCCGCGGGGATGAAACTCAGTTCATTGCGCACCTCTGTGCCTCCTCCGGCCGTCTGGACCCGAACTGCGTTCCAGGAGATGCGCTCCACCTGCACCTGGGTCGGCACCGCCGCCGCCCAGCGCTCGCCGTCTCGGCGCACCGCCACCAGAGACAGCGGGATGGCCGCTCCCACCTGGACCGCCTGGCGGGGAACGCGCACTCCCAGGTAGAAGTCGGAACTGTGCACCGTCCGCTCCCACTCCCTGGCGATGGTCTGTTGGTTTAAATCCGTAACCTCCGCGCTCACCGAGGCCAGCTTCGGGCCCGGCACTCCAAACGAGGACGGAATCTTGGCCTCCAGCAGTGCCTGGCCTTTAGCGCTCAGCTTGGTCGTTCCCTGGCCCGTCAAAAGAGGGTTTGGCGCCGCCTCCCCGCGGATTGATTGGTAGGTCTGCCCGTCAAAAACGTAAGAGTGCTCGGCGTAACAAAAGCGGTAGTCATCGAATCCGCGCGGCGCAAAGGCCGCCTGGGCGAGGCGCGTCGACCAAGTCAACTGGGCCGTCCCCAAAGCCTTGCCCATCAGGTAAGTGGCCTGGAGGGGAACTTGCACAATTTCTGCGCCCTCGACCACTCCGGCCTCGTCGAAGGTGAGGTTGAAGGCGTTGGGCTGATACTCCTGCACCAGGACGCGGTACTGGAAAACGCCTTCGGGCGCGTCGCCCGCTTCCTCCTCGGCGGCCGCGGCCACCTGAGGCCGGAGAAACTCAATGCGCAGCAGGTGCCAGCCCAGGCCCTGGGCGGGAAGCTTGATGGCCTCGGAAAAGGATCCCCCCTCCGAGAAGGAGATTTCGCGGGCAAAGATGGTGCGGCCCTGGGGATCGAACAAAGAGAGCTGCGCCCGACGCTGCGTTGGAAGACTCAAAACCCCGGCCTGGCGCATCCGAGCTATGGCCTTAAAAAAGACGGTCTCCCCGGGTTGGTACACTGGGCGCTCCGAAAACAGCAACACCTCTGGAACTGGGAGGGCCGCGGCATCTTCGGCGGGCAGGTCAAAGGCCCAGCGGGACAGCTCCATCTGGCCGCTCCCCAGCGGCACCCCCCGCAGGTCTTCCCCAGCCTGCGCCACCAGCCAGCGGCCCGATTCCCAGGGAAGCACCGCGAGGCCGTCGGCCCCGGTGATGGCCGAATCCATCAGTTCGCTCTCCTCGGAGTAAGTGCGCAGGGCGGCGGCCGCCAGCGGCGCGCCGGTGGTGTGGGAAAAAGCGTACACCAGCGCCTGCGCTCCGGCCATTTTCCAAGCCAGCCCGATGTCGGACAACTGCACCACCGCCTGCGCCCCCAGCGCGTGCTCGGATTTGAGCTCTATTTTGGGCTCGCCCTCCACGCTGATAAAATAAATGCCTGGCCGCCGCGGCGCTCCCAGGACCTCGTCCCACTTCCAGCCAAAGCGCTCGGTGCGGTCGAGCGCCACCGCACTGGGCAAAGTTTCCTGCCAGACCGTTTGACCGGGGATTACCGCCCAGGGCAAGCGGAAGCTCCCGCGGCCCTCCGCCTCTTCGAGGCCCTCGCAAGCGGCATAGCCTTTGAGGAGAAAGATGGCCGCCTCCGGCTTGGCCCGCTTGATTTTGACCCTCACGGAATTGAGGTTGGCCGCGCGGAAGCCGAACTCCCCCTGGCCCCCGATCCACTGGGCGTGGTCGAAGGCTGGCAGGCTGAGCTCCGGGCCACAGGGCGCAAAGGGCGCCTTTTCCACAAAGGGCTCGGCCAGCGCCGTGCCGTCCTCGGCCGCCAGGCCCGCGGGAACGCGCACCGCATAGGCGGTCCCCAGCAGGAATGCCCCCGTGGCCGTCAGGGTCTGGCCCGACGCCTTCCAGGCGAGCCCCTCGGGGACGGGTTCGAGCCCGATACGGCGGACCCATTCCTCTGGCGCGAGGGCGGCGAGCGGCTTGTTGAAGGAGATCTGCAGTTCCCGCGGGCTGTCCAGTGCGGCCTCGGCGCGGAGACCCGACGCCAGCAGGGGCTTAATGTCGCCGCAGGGAATCTCTAGGGCCTCGCGGAGGCGCGCTTGGCCGCTGGCATTGGCCAAGTCGGTGGGCAGTTTAAAAAGCCAGCCATCTCCGACGGGCAGCGGCGCGACTGGGACCACCGCCACCGCGGAGACAGCGGGAGCCTCTGCGGCGGGGACCCGCGCGGCGTCGGCCTGTTCCTCCCGCGTCCCCACGGCGGCGGAATGCCTGCCCAATTCCTGCACCAGCGGGCGGCGCGCGCGCGCCGCCATGGTGTGGCCCGCCTTGTCGACAAAAAACCCGCTGCGGGCCACCGCGACGGGGTCGACGGCGTCGTTGAAATACAGGGTGATCTCGGGCCGCCGCGGCGCTTGATCGAGAAAGGAAAAATGCCGCGGCCAATGCTCCTGCACTTCCAAGGTCGGCCCGACCATGCGGGCTGGAGCTGCGGCCACCAGCCGACCGGCGGCGTCTTTTAAACCGGGGGCCAAGGCCACGCTCCAGGTCTGCCCGAGCGGCAGCAGGCCAACTGGCTCCAGCGCGCCGCTGCGCGAGCTGTTCCAGCGAAACCGCGCCGTCAGCGGCGGGTCGATCTGCAGCACCTCTGCGGCATCCTGCGCCTGACCCACCAGGGAGGCGGCCACCATAGGAGCGGCAAACTGCACCTCCAGCGAGGCCTCGTCCCGCCAAGGGCCCGCGGGGACCGCGATCAGGGCCTCCTCTCCGACCGCAGGGGCTTGGGCCTCGGCTGCGGGGGTCACCTCAGCCGCCGCGCCGCCCTGAGGGGCCGCGGCCGGGGCCGTGCCCAGCGCCCAGAGCCAAGTTAAATTAACCCAAAAAAGACCTGCCGCGGCGCGCGAATGCATATTGTTTTAAAAAGTTTCCCCAATATAACTAACTGCCCACAAATAGCACTAAGAATTAGCGGCAGGCTCAAGGGGGGGCTGGGCCCCTAGCCCGGCTCTGGGCGGGCCGCGCCCCCCTAAGCGGCAGACCGGGGGCCGCGGGCCGGGGCGCCTCCGAAAAGCCCGCACTGCTCCGCTAGCGCAGCTGTTCCCAGCCGGTGACCCGGTTTCGGCTGAAGCGGACCTCCAGGGTCGTCACCGAGGCGTAGTCCGGCGGCAAGTCCATCCCCGGCCACCACGAATCCCAAAAACCACCGGAGGGGCCGCCGCCGTAGCCGAAGGGGTAGCCGTAACTGATCGCCAGGCCGGTGCGGTACACGGGCCGCAGCTCAGTGTAGCGCCAGCGCTCGTAGGGCTTTCCGTTTTCGCTGCCCCGCAGCACCCGGTCGGGCCGACCGAGCGCCAAGTACACGGCATCTGGCGTCATGCCCTCGACCACTCGGCCCTGGTGCACCGCCTGTTGGTGCGCCTCGGGCAGGGCTTGGTAGAGCTGGGGAGCCTGGGCCACGCGGCGGCTTGGGGTGGATGCGGCGCAGGCGGCCAACAGCAGGGCGGCGCCCCCAGCGCCGAGGCGAGCAAAGAGGTGGCGGAGCTTCATAGATTGGGGGCCAAAAGACACAGGGCCCAAGGGAAAGGCAAGGGCGCGGGATTTCCGGCTGCATTTTTCGGGAATCCTGCTGAGGTAGCGTGGCGTGGAAGATCCCTTTGGCCATTTAATTTCGTACCTTCGGCTCAGCATTACAGACCGGTGCAATGAGCGCTGCCACTATTGCATGCCCGAGGAGCTGCAGACCTGGCTGCCCCGGAGCGAGCTCCTCACCTACGAGGAAATCCTCCGCTGCGTCCGCGCCGGGGTCGCCCTGGGCATCCACAAGCTGCGCGTCACCGGCGGCGAACCCCTCACCCGCCGCGACGTCATCCCCTTTATCGCCCAACTCCGCGCCATCCCCGGCATCGACGACATCGGCCTCTCCACCAACGGCACCCTCCTCTCCGACCTCCAGCCCGACGGCCGCAGCACCGCCGCCCACCTTCGCGCCGCGGGCGTTCGCACCGTCAATATCTCGCTGGACACCCTTGACCCCGCCGCCTACGCCGCGGTCACCGGGCGCGACCTCCTCCCCAAGGTTCTGGCGGGCATTGCGGCGGCGCGCGCCGCGGGCTTTGACCAGATCAAGCTCAACTGCGTCCTCATGAAGGACCGCCACCAGGACCCCGCGGCCCTCCCCGATTTGCTGGATTTCGCCCATCAACAGGGCTGCCTGCTGCGCTTCATCGAGCTGATGCCGGTGACCTCTCGGGAGCTCCTCGAAGACCGCAGCTTCCTCCCCACCGCCACCGCCCGCCGCCTCCTCGAAGCCCGCACTGGCCCCCTCGTGCCGCGCCCCGACTTCAAGACCAACGGCCCCGCCTCCTACTACGCGGTCCCCGGGCGCGACCAATTGGTCGGCTTTATCGGGGCCATGACCAACCTCCACTTCTGCGAGTCCTGCAACAAGCTGCGCCTCACCTCCGACGGCAAATTGCGCCCCTGCCTGGGCAGCCACCTCGAGTTTGATCTCCGCGCCGTCCTCCGCGCTGGGGCCGACGACGCCGCCCTCAAAGCCTTTTTCCTCCAAGTGGTCGCCCGCAAGCCCAAGGAGCACGACTTCCGGACCACCTATCAACCCGGCCGCCACATGACCGCCATCGGCGGCTAGCCTTCCCGCTTCCCCACCCGCCTCGCTTGCCATGCTCACCGTCGCCGACCTCACCTTCGCCATCCCCGGCGACGAAACCGCCCTGCCCCTCCTCGACCAAGTCAGCTTTTCCCTGCCCCCGGGGCACTTCATGGCCATCGTCGGCCCCTCTGGCTGCGGCAAGACCACGCTGCTTAAAATCATCGCCGGACTCCAGCCCGAAACCTCGGGCCACCTCCTCTGGCGGGGCCAAGACCTGGCCGAAGGCGGCGAATTGGAGGCCTCCGAACTCGGCTACGTTCCCCAATTCAGCATCGCCCACGACCCGCTCACCGTGACCGAGTGCATCGAAAACGCCGCCCGCCTGCGCACTCGACTCCGCGGCGAGGCCCTCGATGCCGCGGTCGACCAGGCCCTCCGCCTCACCGGCCTCGCCGACCTCAACGAGCACCGCGTCGCCATCCTCTCCGGCGGCCAAAAGCGCCGCCTCGGCCTGGCCATGGAATTGGTCAGCCAGCCAGCCCTCCTCCTCTGCGACGAAGTCACCAGCGGACTCGACCCCCGCAGCGCTTCAGAAATCGTCCACCTCCTCCACAACCTCTCCCGCCACTCCGGCCGCAGCGTCATCACCGTCACCCACAGCCTCGACGACCTGGATCTCTACGACAGCGTCCTCGTCCTCACCGCGGGCCGGGTTGCCTTTCACGGTGCGCCCTCCGCCCTGGCCCACTACTTTAGCGTGGCCGACCCCAGCGAAATCTACCCGCGCCTCGCCCAGCGCCTGCCGTCTGGCTGGCACGAGTCTTGGCTCAAGCGGCGCGACTTTTACGCCCAAAACCTCCCCTCTGCCGCCCCTGAGCCCGCCGCCCCGCGGGAGGAATCCCCCCCGGCGCTCCCCGGTTTGTTGCGCCAGCTCCTCGTCCTCCTCTCCCGCCGCGTCACCCTCTTTTTTCGCGACCGCACCCAGCTCGGCCTCCACCTGGCGCTGCTTTTTGGCTTTCCGCTCCTCGTGGTGCTCTTCGCCCCCGACGGCATCGGCGCCATGCCGGAAAACCCCGGCCACAGCGACCTCAACCTCCGCGAAGCCATGCAGATTCAAGTCCGCGCCGTCGAGGGCCAATCCCGCCTCGGCGGCCTCATCTCCGGTCTGGTGATGTTCCAAGTCGTCCTCCTCACCCTGATGGGCGCCAACAACGCCTCGCGCGAAATCGCCGGCGAGCGCCTCATCTATGAAAAAGAGCGCCTCGCCGGCCTGCGCCCCGCCGCCTACCTCTTGAGCAAAGCCGCCTTCCTCAGCGTGCTCGTCGCCGCCCAATCCCTCTGGATGGCCCTCTTCGTCGACTACTTCGCCCATCTCCCCGGCTCCCTGCCCGACCGCGCCCTCCTCCTCCTCCTCGTCAACGGCGCCATGACCGCCGTTTGTCTAGCCATCAGCGCCCTGCTCCGCTCCCCCGACCAGGCCTCCCTCCTCAGCATCTACCTGGTCGGCTTCCAGCTCCCCCTTTCCGGCGCCGTCTTGGCCCTTCCCGCCGCCCTCGAAAAAGGCATCCAGCCCTTCATTGCCGCCTATTGGAGTTGGTCCGGCCAACTCGCCGCCATGCGGCCCACCGATTACTTCGTCGCCCTCAACCGCGCCATCCCCACTCCCGTCGTCAGCGATCCCAGCCTCCCCCTCACCATCCTCACCTTCCACCTCGCCGTCGGCCTCGTCTTCGCCTGGATCGGCTGCCAGCGCCAACACTGGGACTGAACCCCGCGGCCCCGCCCGCCACCCCCCCGCGGCCTTTAGGCGATTTTGCCTTCCCCCCTTGACCCTGCCGCGGCCAAGCTCCTACCTGAGGCCCCACTGAGGTATTTTCCCAAGATGAGCGATTTTTTGAAACACGAGTGCGGAGTGGCGTTTGTCCGCCTCCGAAAACCCATCCAGCACTACATCGAAAAGTATCAAAACCCGCTCTGGGGATTCCACAAGCTCTTCCTCCTCATGGAGAAACAGCACAACCGCGGCCACGACGGCGTCGGCATCGGCTGCACCAAAATCGACACCCCCCAGGGCCTGCCCTACATGTTCCGGGCCCGCTCCGCCAAGACCGACTCCCTCGGCCTGGTCTTCCGCGCCCAAATGGCCGCCTACGAAGCCCTCGTCAAAAAGGGCCGGGTCGACCCCAAAGACGGCGCCAGCGTGAAGCGCCACTTCGACTTCGGCGGCGAGCTCCTCATGGGCCACCTCCGCTATGGCACCAGCGGCGAATTCTCCACCGGCAGCTGCCACCCCTACCTGCGCCGCTCCAATTGGCCCACCAAATCCCTCATGGTGCTGGGCAATTTTAACATGACCAACACCCGCGAACTCAACCAACTCATGGTCGACCGCGGACAACACCCCGTCTTCGGCACCGATACCCAAACCGTCCTGGAAGAAATCGGCTTCCACCTCGACGAGGTCCACACCGACATTTACCGCGAAATGCGCGACGCCGGCATGCCCGGGGCCGAGATCCCCCCCGTGATCAGCGCCCGCTTGGACATCGCCGAAATCATCCGCCGCTCCGCCTGTCACTGGGACGGCGGCTACACCATCGCCGGCCAAGTCGGCAATGGCGACGCCTTCGTCCTGCGCGACCCCCGCGGCATCCGCCCCTGCTTCCTCTACGAAAGCGATGAAGTCTTCGCCCTCGCCAGCGAGCGCGTCCCCCTCATGACCGTCTTCGACGCCCCCACCGAAGCCATCCGCGAAGTCCCCCCAGGTCACGTCCTCATCCTGCGGCGCGACGGCAGCGCCACCGTGGAGCGCTTTTCCGATCCCCTGCCCGTCTCCCCCTGCTCCTTCGAGCGGATCTACTTCTCCCGCGGCAACGACCCCAGCATCTACCAAGAGCGCAAGCGCCTCGGCGCTGCCCTGGTCCCCCAAATCATGGAGGCCCTCCACGGCGACCTCGAAAACGCCGTCTTCTCCTTCATCCCCAATACCGCCGAAGTCGCCTACCACGGCCTCATGGAGGGCGCCCGGCTCCACCGCCGCAGCGAGGTCAAACAGGCCATCCTCCGCGCCGCCCAAGAGGGCCAACTCACCGAAGCCCTGCTCGACAGCCTCATCCTGCGCAATTGGCCCCGCGGCGAAAAAATCCTCCACAAGGACATCAAACTCCGCACCTTCATCAGCCAGGAAAGCAGCCGCCTCCTCCTCGCCAGCCACGTCTACGACATCACCTACGGCGAGGTCAAACCCCACCAGGATAGCCTCGTCGTCATCGACGACAGCATCGTCCGCGGCACTACCCTCAAACAGAGCATCCTCAAAATGCTCACCCGCGCTCAGCCCCTCCGCATGGTGGTCTGCTCTACCGCCCCCCAAATCCGCTACCCCGACTGCTACGGCATCGACATGGCCGAAATCGGCAAATTCATCGCCTTCCAAGCCGCCATCGAACTCCTCAAAGCCACCGGCCAGCAATCCCGCATCGAATCCGTCTACCAGGCCGCCCTCGCCGAAATCGCCAAGCCCGCCGCCGCCCAGCGCAACGCCGTCCAAGACCTCTACGCCCCCTTCTCTCACGACGAGGTCTCCGCCAAAATCAGCGAGTTCGTCTACCCCGACAACGGCTGGGACGGCGAACTAGTCGTCGTCTTCCAAACCGTCGAAAACCTCCACGCCGCCATCTCCCCGGAAGCCGGCGATTGGTACTTCACCGGCAACTACCCCACTCCCGGCGGCACCGACGTCTGCAACCGCTCCTTCGTCCACTGGTACGAAAAAAAATCCGGCCGCGTCTACGACGTCTAGCCGCCCCCCGCCCCCGCCCCGGGAACGCCGTGACCCCGCGCGGCGGGCCGCCCTCGCCCTCGCCCTTCCCCCCACCTTCGCCTCGCGCGGCTCTGGAATGCCCTGCGATCCGGCATAGGCGCGCCGCCACCCCACCAGCCGATTCCCCTCGGCGACGATTGGGCAAACTGCCTCCAAAAAGCGCAGGTTTCCGCCCGTCGATTTCTCCACCTGTTGGAGTAGCTTTTCCACGCAGCGTCTCGCAGGGGCTCTGTTTTCCATGCCGCGCGCTCCAACCCTCCAACCCAGGAGAATGGCCATGAACACCCTTCCATACCGCAAGCCCACTCCGCTGAAATGCGCCCGCATCGCGGCCCTCGTGGTGGCGGCGGCGGCGCCGGGGCGGGGCGGCCTACAATTGCCGGATCCCCCAAAACTCGAATCACTCCGCGGCACCGTGATTTACATCATGAGCGAAGACATGACCTTCCCCGCCAAAATCTGGGCCAAGGGCAACGCTATGCGGGTGGATGTCACTCAGGGACACCAAACCACCATCAGCATTCAACTCGGCGATACCCTCTATACCTACCTCCAAGGTTCGCAGGAAATGGGAAGGAAACAATACCTCGGAACAGGCTTGGGCTCCCTGGGCCTGATCAAACAGATCGAAGAGGTCAAGGCAAAGGGCAAAAAGCAAGGAGTTGAGCAGATTGAGGGCCTGCGCTACGACAAATATGAATACGACGTAAATGCCCCGGGGGAAATGGCGGTAGTCTATCTGTCGGTCAAGACATCGCTGCCGCGCCTCTGGGTGAGTACGATCCAAACCGCCGACAAAGACACCTCCCTCATGCAGATGTTCTTCCGGGACTTGAAGGCCAATGTTCCTATCCCCGACTCCATGTTCAAGCTTCCAGCAGGGGTGACTTTTTCAGAAAAACCCCCAGCCAAGAAACCTTAGAGATAACCGCATTCTCCAAACCCCATGATCAAAGCTAGCAAAAGGGAGCAAGTGAAGTTTCGTGCCCAGGCTGCTTGCACGCCTTGGAGGGGGAGGCCGCGGTTTTTGCCTGTGGCCAGAGCCCGTCGGCGGAAAGGACGAGCCTAGCCTGGACAAGACCTGCGATCCCCGGCACGCCAAATTCCGCCAGCTAACCGTGGAACTGGACGGAGTGCGCAAAAAGTCCAAACCACTCGGCCTGGGAGGGAAAACACGCGAGTTGCTGGAAAAGAGGGCGGGGCGGCCGATCGGTCGGCCACCCCGCCCTCTTTTCCAGCCAAGCACCGCTGGGCAACCTGGTGGTGCCCACCTCATCCTAGAACACCCAGGGCGTTGCCCTGGTCTAACTCAGGGTGCCCCGTTGGGGCGCAGAAAACCAGGGCGTGGCCCGGTGTTTGGGCTGACGCGACCGCAAAAAATCCCTTTTACCACATTAAGAGTATTGATGATCAGTGAGTTACGAATGCCGGAATGGCCCTTTGGGGACTTTTTGCGGTGACGTCTGGGCGGCGCGGTACTCTCATGGTGCGCCCCGTAGGGCGCCGAAGCTGCGCGCCAACGGCGCGGCCTACGCCAGCCCAGGGCAACGCCCTGGGAATCAAGCCAAAAAGAGCCCCGAGCCCTGAAGGGACGGCCTAATCGGCGAGCCACATCGCGCGCTTTTTCATGACATTTCCGCGTTGTGGGGTGCCCCCGCCCACCGGGCGGGTCCACCGGCCAAGACTCGGTAGGGGCTTTTGACGGCGAAAGGGACCCACCCAACGGGTGGGCCTCCTGAGGCGAAGAAAAACGGCTCATTCCCCTCCCTTATCACGAAAAAGACCCCGAGATCCAGTTTCAACTCCCGTTTTTAGGCTTAAGGAGTTATCCGAGCACATCCACTCCTGAATAACTCCGTAAGTTAAGCAGCAAGAACGAGTTAAAGGCTGCGGGCTGCGGCCTTCCCCAACGCCTATGACTTCGCCAATGGCCGCGCCTCTGCCCCAAGCGGGCCGCGCATCCCAGCCCAGGGCAAGGCCCTGGGTCATGCCAGGCGCCTGATTTCCGCGCTCTGCACGAACGCCGCAAGGCGACACCTAGCGAGCGTGGGCCTCCTTGAGCGCGATGCGGCGTTCCTGCAGAACGCACCGCTTCGCTGCCAACGGTACCCAGCGCCATGCCCTGGGCTGGGTTGC
>CANHIJ010000003.1 GCA_947460575.1 Verrucomicrobiales bacterium
GCGACCCAGCATGGGGCAACCGCTTCGCGGTTGGGGGCCTTTGGCGTCGATGTCCCGGGGGTTAAAACCCCCGGCTAGTCATGGGGAACCGCTCCGCGGTTCATGAGGAACCGTTTCGCCGTTCATGAGGAACCGTTTCGCGGTTCATGAGGAACCGTTTCGCCGTTCATGGGGAACCGTTTCGCGGTTCATGGGGAGGCGCCTCCCAGGAGATCTCGGAAACGCGGTTGACCTATATTAACCTGAAAGTGGGAGTTGAAAATCGACCATGGGGCCTTTTTCTCTCTATGTGCGGACCATGAGCCGTTTTTTCGGCCTCAGGAGACTCACCCTTTGGGTGAGACCCCTCCGTTGTCAAAAGCCCCACATCGTGGCCGGTGGACAAGCCGCGCGGCGATGCCGGAGGCATCCTAGCGTGTAGCCGGTGGTGAGCGCAGCGACACCACCGGAGCCCCATCTCAAAAGGGCCCGCACCCCGGCAGGGGTGCCCGCGCTCCGTCTCCCCAAAATGCCCAACGCGTGAGGAGAAAGCCTAACGCTCCGGTGCATCGCACTCGCGGATGAAGATAGTCAACTGCCGGTTTTAGGAGTAATTAGGCGGCGGGCGGCGGCCGCAGGTTACTGGCAAATAAGCGGCGCGGCCGATGGGGAATGGGATGTAACTCGCTGGGGCGGAGCCACTGCTGGCGGCGCCGCCTTCTTAGCGGCTAGGCCTGCCACTGCCAGCGCTCGGCCCACCAGCCGTAGCGGTTGGGGCTCTGCTGGACGATGTGGCCCAGGCCGGGCCAGGGGAGGTGGAATCCGTAGCATCGGGTGCGCTGGGCGGCGGCCTCGGCCCAATAGCGCTGGCGGGTGCGGATGCTGAGTTCGGGGTCGTGATCGAAGGCGATATTCCACTCTGGTTGGGCGAACATGAGGAGGTGGTGGTGGGCGAGGTCCATGAGGTGGAGCAGCTCTTGGCCGTCGGAGCGGAGGCGAAAGCAGGCGTGCCCGGCGGTGTGGCCGGGGGCGGATTCGACGCGGAGGCGGCCGCCGAAGAGTTCGGTTCCAGCGGCGGTGGGCTGGAGGACTTTGGATAGGGTGTCGAAATGGCCGCGCACTTCTTTGATCATGCCGGGGATGCCCTGGGGGTCGCGGCGGGAGCGGGAGAAGTCGGGTTGGGGCTGGCGCCAGAAGGCGAGTTCTTCGGGGAGGAGGTGGATGGCGGCGTTGGGGAAGGCGGGTTGGCCGTTGTTGACGAAGCCGTTGAGGTGATCGGCGTGGGCGTGGCTGAGGAAGCCGGCGGTGACTTGCTCGGGGCGGATGCCGACGGCGGCGAGGCCGTCTTGGAGCCAGCCCATGCGGGGGTTGGTGCCCCGGCCGAATCCGGCGTCGAAGAGGGCGATTTCTTGGCCGAGTTTGACGACCAGGAGATTCACGTAGAGGGGCAGGGTGTCGAGGGATTCGCCGTGGCGGAGCATTTCGGCGCGCATGGCGGCGCGCTCGGCGGCGGGGTGCATGAGGTCGAGTCCCTCGCGGAAGGCGAGGTCGCAGTCGCTGATGGAGAAGGCTTCGAGGCTGCCGATGGCGAAGCGGTGGACAAAGGGTTGACGGAAAGGGGTGGGGAGTTCCGCGCTGTGGGCGGAGCTGCCGACGAGGGCGGGCCAACTGGCGAGGGCTGCGGCGGCGAAGTGGCGGCGGGAGAGGGCGGGGGCGGAGGGAGGCTGGGGCATCCCTGAGGGTACGGAGGCGGGGGGAATCGACGAGCAGGAAAATCGCGCGGCGGCGGGCGGCGGGCCATTTTTGTCTGTGCGGCGGGAGGATTCTGGCGATGGTGGGAAAGCTATGCCTGCCCGCCCTGTTTTGCCGTCTGCGCGGCTTTGCTGCGCCTGGTTTTTTCCGGGGTGGCGGCTCCGGGTGGCCGCTTGGCCGTGGCTGCTGCGGTGGCCGCTGCAGCTGGCGGTGGGGGCGACTGGCTTAGGGCTTGCCGCCATTTTGATAGGAGATTTAGCCTATCGTTCGCTGGCGCGGCGCTACGACTTGGATAGCCTGGGGCGGATGCCGGCGCGGAGCGAGGTGTACGACGCCCGCGGAGGGTTGTTGGGAAAGCTGCACGGGGAAGACCGCCGGGTGGTGCCGCTGAGCCAGGTGGCTCCGGATTTTATCAAGGCCTTGCTGGCGCGGGAGGACAGTCGGTTTTATGAGCACGGGGGGGTCGACCTGGTGGGGGTGGTGCGGGCGGTGGTGCGGACTCTGCAGGACCCCAAGGTGCGCCAAGGGGCGAGCACGATCACGATGCAGTTGGCTCGCAACAGCTTCGACCTGACCCGGGAGAAGTCGCTCCACCGCAAGTTGTTGGAGATGGCCATCACCCGGCGGATTGAGGACCAGCGGAGCAAAGCGCAGATTTTGGAGCTGTATGTGAACCGGATTTTTTTTGGTACGGGGCTTTTTGGGGTGGAGCGAGCGGCGGAGAGCTATTTTGGAAAATCGGCCCTGGGGCTGACTTTGGATGAATCGGCGATGTTGGCGGCGATTATTCGGGGGCCGAATGCGTTTTCTCCGTTCCGGCACTATGAAGTGGCGCGGAGCGGGCGGGACATGGTGTTGGATCGGATGGTGGCCACGGGGGTCTTGTCGGCGGCGGCGGCGGCGGCCGCCAAGCGGGTGAAAACCAAAGTTTTGGCGCCGCCGCAGGCGCCGCCGGACAGTTGGGCTTTAGATGCGGTGCGGCGGGATTTGGAAAAAGTGCTCGACCAGGGGGAAGTGGGGGAGGGGGGCTTGAAGATATACACTACCTTGGAGCCGGAGCTGCAGCGGGCTGCGGAGGAGAGCTTGAACCGGCAGTTGGCCGCGGTGGAGAAGGGGCCTGGCTACCCGCACCAGACGTGGGCCTTGTATGAGCGGCTGGTGCAGCGCGGTCTAGCGGTGGAGCCGGAGTACTTGCAGGGCGCGGTTATTTTGCTCGAAAACCACACTGGGGCGATCCGGGCGGCGGTGGGCGGCCGGGACATCCGGCACAGTGGCACCAACCGGGCCCTGCAATCGCGGCGGCAGGTGGGATCGGCCTTCCAGCCCTTGGTTTACGCTGCCGCGGTGGAGCGGGCGGGCCTGTGGCCGGGACAGTTGATTTTCGACGGCCCCCTGTTGCCGGGGGAGGTGCGGGGGGAGGAAGGGCTCGTCAGTCCGGCGAATGCGGATGGGCGCTTTGGGGGATGGCAGTCGGCCTGGTGGGGCCTAGCGAAGTCGCGCCATACTATGGCGGTGCGGGTGGGGGAGTTGGCAGGGGTGGACCAGGTCAAGCAACTGGCGGCAGCGGCGGGGCTGTCGGGGATCGCGGGACGCTCGCCCCAGCTCTATTTGGGAAATCTGGGGGCTACGCTGGAGAGCTTGAGCAGCGCTTTTTCGCTTTTTGGAAATGGCGGGCAGCGCTGTCGGCCGTTTCTGATCGACCGCATTGAGACCGGCGAGGGCGAGCTCGTCTACCGCAGCGGGGTCATTGCCTACCCGGTGCTGAGCCCTGGCAGCGCGTGGTTGACGACGCGGATGATGGAGCAGGTGCTGGGGCCTGAGGGCACCGCGGCGGGGGTCCAGGGCTTGGGGTTTCGGGGGCTCGCGGCGGGCCAGACGGGCAGTGCAGACGATTTTCGCGACGCCTGGTTTATCGGCTACAGCACGGCGCTAACCTGTGGGGTTTGGGTGGGGCTGGACGATACCTCGCGCCGCGCTCCGCAAGGCTATGGAAGTCGCCTGGCTTTGCCGATATGGGCGGAAGTGATGGCCAGGGGCCCCGCGCTGGGCTATGCGGCGGGGGCGTCCTGGCCGTCGCCGGGGCCGGTGGAGAAAGTGGCGATCTGTGCGGTTTCTGGCCTGCTAGGATCGCCCGGCTGTGGAGGGGCGGCGGCGGAGGTGGAGCTGCCGAGCAGCCATGTGCCGCGGGAGGTCTGCCGCCACCAAGAGGGGCGCGGAGCGGCGGCGGGAGGGGCCGAGGAGCTGCGCCAGCCGGGGTTCTGGCAGCGGCTGGGGCAACGGTGGCGCTGATTTTTTTAAAAATGGGGTCTCACGCAAAAATCTAGGTCTAGCGCATTTGGTGCTTGCAGGGAGTTTAGCGCAAAGGTAGCGTGGTGTTGGCATAGGCGTCAGGAAGAAATGGGACCGACCATTTTTGAGTCGGTCAGGCGACTTTGCCAACACCACACCAAGGATACCAATCCGGAACCAATACCAACGAACCAAACACACCATTATATGTCCGCCCCAGCACCTAGACCCATGTACGGCATCAGCCGGATCGACCAGCCCGAGAAGAAAAACCACGGATGGTATGTCCGCGTGACCTTCAAGGGCAAGACGGAGCAGAAGTTCTTTGCCGACAAGGCCCACGGGAGCAAGCCCAAGGCCCTCAAGATGGCCCAAGAGCATCGCGACCACTTGGTGACGCTCCTCCCGCCAGCGCGCCAGGAAGCCGCCGCCCGCAAGCGCGCCGTCTCCAAGAAAGTGATCGCCGCCAAGAAGGCCGCCGCTGCGGAGGCCCCGGCCCCCGCGAAGAAAGCCGCTCCCGCCGCGAAAAAGGCTGCCAAGAAGGCCGCCAAGAAAGCGGCTAAAAAAGCGGCCAAATAATCATCGAGTTCCACTTATCGACTGATCTGTCCCCACCGGATTGGCTTTCCCGCGGCGCGCCTCTGTCAGGAGGCGACTGCCCTAGGTCAGTCCGGTGGCTTGACAGGTCAGGGGGAGGAGTTGCTTAGTGGAAGGAAATGACTGACCACTTAAACGCCCCTGCGGGGGAGGCCTTTTTGAGCGCTAGCGGGGTGCATCGCACCTACCACGTGGGGGGGGACGCGATCGAAGTATTGCGGGGGGTGGACTTGAGCGTGGCCCAAGGGGAGCGGGTTTTTCTGTGCGGGCCCTCGGGGGCGGGAAAGACAACCTTGCTGTATGTGCTGGGAGGGCTGGAGCGGCCAGACCGCGGGGAGGTGCTGCTGGAGGGAAAATCGGTTTACGGGGGGAGCGGGGCGCGGCAAGCCAAGTTGCGGAATGCGGCGATTGGCTACATTTTTCAAAATTATTTGCTTTTGCCGGAGCTGACGGCGCTGGAGAACGTGTGTTTGCCGGCTTTGATCGGGGGGCGCCAGGCCAAAGCGCGGGGGGAAGAATTGCTGGGGAAGGTGGGGCTGGGGGCGCGGCTGCAGCACTTGCCGACGCAGTTGAGCGGAGGGGAGCAGCAGCGGGTGGCCATCGCCCGCTCGCTGATCAACAATCCCTCGGTGATCTTTGCCGACGAGCCGACGGGCAACCTGGACTCCAAGACGGGAACGGCGGTCATGAATTTGCTGCTTTCCGTGGTTGCCGAGGAGGGGAAAACCCTCATGGTGGTGACCCACGACACGCAACTTGCGGGGCAGGGGGACCGGATGTTGGTGCTGCGGGACGGGATGCTGGTGGACTAGGGTTTGTCCGGCGGACCGGGCCAGCAGGCCGCAGCTGATCTGTCAGGGCCCCGCGAAAGCCACTTCCCCATTGCCCATGAAGATTTATATCGACGGAACCCTGCACGAAGAAGCTGCCGCCAAGATTTCGGTGTTTGACCACGGGCTGCTCTATGGGGATGGGGTTTTTGAGGGGATTCGCTTTTACAATCGGCGGGTTTTCCGGCTCGAGGAGCACATTCAGCGGCTCTACTCCTCCGCGCGGTCGATTTTGCTGACGATACCGCTGACTCCGGAGGAGATGACCGAGGCCTTGCTGGAGACCTGCCGGGCCAACGCGCTGGACAACGGGTACATCCGCCTGGTGGTGACCCGCGGGAGTGGACCGATGGGACTGAGCCCCTACAAGTGCCCCAAGGCTTCGGTGATCATCATCGCGTGCAGCATTCAGCTCTATAGCGACGAGGCCTACCGCAGCGGTTTGACCCTGGCCACCTGCGCCACGCGTCGCCCGATGCACGACATCTTGAGCCCGCAGGTGAAGAGCCTGAATTATTTGAACAACGTGATGGCCAAGGTGGAAGCGATGCAGGCGGGCGCGGAAGAGGGGATCATGCTCAATGAGCGCGGCTTGGTGGCGGAGTGCACGGGGGACAATGTCTATATTGTCAGCCGGGGGGCGATCACGACGCCCCCAATCACGGCGGGGGCGCTGGACGGGATCACCCGCGGGGTGGTTTTCCAGATTGCGGAGGAGTTGGGGATACCGATGCAGGCGGCGGACCTCAGCCGCCACGACATCTACACTGCGGAGGAATGTTTCCTCACGGGGACTGCCGCCGAAGTCATCGCCGCGGTTAAATACGACCAGCGCATCATCGGCGCGGGCATTCCGGGCCCGATCACGCAGCGCGTGATTGCCCGCTTCCGCGAAATCGCGGGCAGCACGGGAACTCCCTTCTGACCCGGGCTGCGGCTCTCTTTTTTCTTTTCCACAGCACCTCCATGAAGGAACTCAGCGACGGCATTTATCACTGGATCTACCGGGGCCTCAGTCTTCAGGCCGTGGGTCTGACGCTGGGGGTGTTGCTCATTGTGGGCCATCTCCTCGCCTTGCTGAAGCAGGACAAAATCCTGCCTTGGCTGTCCACGGTGCCGCGCTCCATGAACATGGGGACCTTTTTTCTGACGGTTTCCTTTTTGTGGGCCTTAATGGTGGCCACTTCGATGGACCTTGGGGAATTCCACCAGGCCCGGTGGCTGGCGCAGTTTGCCCTGCCGCTCTTTTATATTGGGACGCTTTTCATCGCCAACGACTACCTGGGAGCCCGGGCGCTGGGGTGCTTTTTGCTCTTGGTCGCTTGTCCGGTGCTGGACGCGGCCTTTTTGAAGCCCCCGCAGTCGCGCCTGCTTTTGAGCGCGCTGGCTTACGGCTGGATTGTGGCGGGGCTTTTCTGGGTGGGCATGCCCTTTACGCTGCGCGACCAGATTGCGTGGTTGCAGGCCAAGCCGACGCGCTACCGGGCGGTCTGCCTGGGGGGACTGGGCTACGGGATCTTGGTGCTGGCGGCGGCGCTGCTTTACTACGGGGCGCCGCCCAGCCCAGCTCTGTGAGGGACCCTATTTCCTTTGGATTCTCATAGGTGACATGATCAAGCACTACCTGCCTCACCTGATTTTTTTTGCGGTCTTTTTCACCGCCGCGATCCCCGTGCTCTATTACCTGCGGAGGAAGCATCCCGATCCGCGCTTTCGCCCGTCCTTCGGGGAAATGTCCCTCCTCACGGTCATTGCGCTGTTCATTTGCGGGTGCATGGCGATGGCATTGGGCAGCCTCTTCAAGCCGGAGAACGATGGATCTGCGTTTAAAATGAAGCCCTTCGACGGCCCCGGCCCGGCGGGGGAGGGATCGGAGCAGGGGGGCGGCAGCGATGGCCGCCGATCCCAGGACAAGGGGTCCAAGGGCGAGAGCCCGCGCCGCACTAACGACCGCAAATAGCCTGCCGCTTCTCACTTTCTCATGACTGCCCCTGCTGCCCGCGAATGGATTCAATTTCGCCACGCTCGGTTCACGGCGCGCTTTCCGGCCGATTTCAGCTATTCTCCGTCGCACTATTGGATGATGCCGGTGCCGGGGGAGCCTGGCCTTTGGCGGGTGGGCTTCACCAAGTTTGCCACTCGCATGCTAGGGGAATTGGTCGATTTCACGTTCAATCCTCCGCTGGGAGGCGGGGTCCAGCCGGGCGAGATGATCGGTTGGGTCGAGGGCTTCAAGGCCGCGAGCGATGTTTTTTGTGTGATGTCGGGGGAGTTTGCGGGGAGCAATCCGGCCCTGCAGGCCGATGCCTGCATCGTGCGCAGCGACCCCTATCTGGAAGGCTGGCTGTACAGCGTGCGCGGCGAGCCGGAACCCGGCCACCTCACCGCCCAGGGCTACCTCGACTTGCTCAACGCCACCATCACGCGCATGGCGGAGCAGGAACACCCCGAAGAATAGCCGCTTTCCCCCCCTTTTTTCATGAAATCATACCGCCTCAACCGCCTCTTCCACCCTCGTTCCGGCCGCTGCTTCGATGTCGCGGTGGACCACGGATTCTTCAACCAGCCCGGTTTTCTGAGCGGCATTGAAGACATGCGCGAGGTCGTCAAGACCTTGGTCGCTGCAGGGCCAGACGCCATCCAACTCACCGCGGGGATGGCCCGCCATCTCCAGGATTTGCCAGGCCGCTTCAAGCCGTCCCTGGTGCTGCGCACCGACGTGGCTAATATCTATGGAAAAACCCTTCCCGACACCCGGTTTAGTTTAATGCTAGAGGAGACGATGCTCCAAGCGGTCCGCCTGGATGCGGCCTGCGTGTGCGTGAATTTGTTCCAGATCCCCGGGGCTCCGGAAGTGCATGCGGAATGCGTGCGCAACATTTTGCGCCTCAAGCCGCAGGCCGACTACTACGGCATGCCCATGATGGTGGAGCCGCTCGTGTTTCAGCCCAACGCCGCGGCGGGGGGCTATCAAGTCAATGGGGACGAGTCCACCATCACCCACCTGGTCCGCCAGGCGGTGGAATTGGGCGCCGACATCATCAAGGCGGATCCCACGGACGACGTCAGCGCCTACCATCGGGTGGTCGCGGCGGCTTCGGGCATACCGGTCCTGGTGCGGGGCGGCGGGCGGGTCAGCGACGAGGAGATTTTGCGGCGCACCCAGGGCCTTCTGGCGCAGGGGGCCTCGGGGATCGTGTACGGGCGCAACGTCATTCAGCACCCCAATCCCCAGGGCATCACCCGGGCCCTCATGGCCATGGTGCACGAGGGAGTGGACGTCCCCGCGGCCCTGGCGATGATTTCCTAGCCTCGCAGCCATGAACCCCGCTTTGCTCCAGGCGTTGCGCGCAGCCCTCGGCGCGGGCCACGTCCTCACTCAGCCTGAGGACTTGATTCCCTATCGATTTGATGGGACCGCGGCTCTGCAGCAGATGCCGGGAGCGGTGGTTTTTCCCGGGGACACCGAGGAGGTGGCGGCCTGCGTCCGGCTGGCGCGGGCCCACGGGGTGGTGGTGGTTCCCCGCGGATCGGGGACGGGGCTCAGCGGGGGGAGCTTGCCGCTGGCGGGCTGCCTGGTGGTGGTGCTGGTGCGGCTCGACCGCATCCTGGAGACCGACCCCAAAAACCTCACGTTGCACGCGCAGTGCGGGGTGATCACCAAGGCGATCGACGACGCGGCCGCGGTCCACGGCTTGTTTTATCCTCCGGACCCGGGCTCCATGAAGATCTCCACCATCGGGGGGAATGTGGCGGAAAATTCGGGCGGCCTGCGGGGTTTGAAGTACGGGGTGACCCGGGACTACGTGATGGGCTTGCGGGTGGTCTTGCCGGACGGCGCGGTCACGTTTTTGGGCAACAAGTGCGTCAAGGACGTGGCGGGCTACTCCATGAAGGACCTCTTTATCGGTTCGGAGGGCACCCTGGGGATCGTCACCGAGGTGCTGCTCAAATTGGTGCCGCGCCCTGCGGCGCGCCGCACTTTGGTGGCGCTCTACGACTCCATGGAGCAGGCCGCGGCCACCGTTAGCGCCATCATCGCGGCGCACATCATTCCGTGCACTTTGGAGTTTCTCGACCAAATGACGCTGCGCTGCGTGGAGGACTACGCGCGGATTGGCTTGCCCACGGACGTCGCCGCGCTCCTCCTGATGGAGACGGACGGGCACCCCGCGGCGGTGGCGGCGGAGGCCGAGCGGATGCGGGAGATCGCCCTAGCTCATGGGGCCCGGGAGGTTCGCCTGGCGGCGGACGCCGCGGAGGCGGAGCGCTTGGCCACGGCGCGCCGCTCGGCCTTTTCGGCCCTGGCGCGGGTGCGGCCGACCACGATTTTGGAGGACGTCACGGTGCCGCGCAGCGAGCTTTCCAAGCTGGTGGCCTTTGTGGCGGAAACGGCGCGCCGCCATTCCCTGTTAGTGGGGACTTTTGGGCACATGGGGGACGGGAATTTGCACCCCACTTTTCTAACGGACGAGCGGGATGCAGGGGAGATGCACCGGGTCGAGTTGGCCCTGAGCGAAATTGTCGACGAGACCCTGCGCTTGGGCGGCACGATCACGGGGGAACACGGGGTCGGCCTGGCTAAAAAAGCCTTTTTGCCGCGGCAATTCGACGAGGGCAGCCTAGCTTTGTTGCGCGCGATCAAGCAGGCGCTGGATCCGGAGCACCGCTTTAATCCGGGCAAGATTTTTGATTTTCCGACCCCGCCCTGAGTTTCCGCCCGGGGGCCCCGCCCGCGCCCCAAACCAGTCCCTTGCTCCCCATGTCTGCTTCTCCCTCACTGCTGGCCACCTTGGATTACGCCGTCTTGCAGCAGTGCATGCACTGCGGCATGTGCCTGCCGACTTGCCCCACCTACGAGGCGACCAAGCGGGAGCGGCACAGTCCGCGGGGGCGGATCGCCCTGATGCGGGCGGTGGCCGACGGCGAGCTTCAGGCGAGCCGGGCCTTTGCCGAAGAAATGTATTACTGCCTGGGCTGTTTGGCCTGCGAGAGCGCCTGTCCGGCGGGGGTGGATTACGGCACGCTTTTTGAGACTGCGCGGGCGGAGGTCGAGCGGGTCGGGGCGGCGGCGGCGCCGCAGCGGAGCTTTTGGCGCTGGCTGACGTTGCGGCACCTTTTTTTAAAGCCTGGGCTGCTGCGGGCGGTGGGGCAAGCGCTGCGGTATTACCAGCGATCGGGGGCTGAGGCGGCGGTGCGCCGGTCGGGCTTGCTCCGGCTGCTGCCGCTGTCCCTGCAGCGGCTCGAGCCGCAAACCCCGCTGATGGCCGCGGCTTTTTCTAACGAATTAATTAGTCCGCTGGAGCGCCCGGCGGGGGTGCCCCGGCGCCGCGTGGCCCTGCTCACGGGCTGTGTCCAGGACCTGGCATTTCCGGACATCAACCGGGACACCGCGGACGTCCTTTTGGCCAATGGCTGCGAAGTGCTGACGCCTCCAGTGCAGCCCTGCTGCGGTTCGCTGCACGCCCACAATGGGGACCTCGCGGCGGCCCGGGAGCTGGCGCGCCGCCAGTTGGACCTCTTCCCGGTCGACCAGCTAGACGCCGTCATCACCAACGCGGGGGGCTGCGGCTCGCACCTCAAAAAATACGGCCACCTCCTCGCGGATGATCCGGCCTACGCCGCCCGGGCCCGGGCCTGGGATGCTAAGGTGCAGGACATCCACCAGTTTTTGATGGCCACGGGCTGCCGCGCCCCGAGCGCGGGCTGCGGGGAAAGCCGGGTCGCCTACCACGAGTCGTGCCATCTCTGCCACGGGCAGAAAATAAGTCGCCAGCCGCGCGCGCTGCTCGGCCTCATTCCGGGGCTGGAGCTGGAGGAGATGAAGGAGTCGACCTGGTGCTGCGGTAGCGCCGGGATTTACAACATCACCCAGCCGGAACAGTCCGCCGCCTTGCTCGAACGCAAACTGGGCCACCTCGCGGCCACCGGGGCCCCCGCGGTGGCCACGGCCAATCCCGGGTGCCACCTCCAGCTGCAGAATGGCTTGGCGGCGTCGCCGGGCCACCCGTGTCAGAGCGTGGCCCACCCAGTGAGCCTCCTGGCGAGGGCCTACCGGGCGGAAAAATCGGGCTGAGCTGGAGGGGGCGAGTCGCGGATCAGCCGCGGATCATGCCGGCGGCCACGGTTTCGTTGGTGCCGGCGTCGATGAGGATAAAGCTGCCAGTGATGCGGTTTTTGGCGTAGGCGTCGAAGATCACCGGGGCGCTGGTGCGCACCGAAATGCAGCCGATGTCGTTCATGCGGAACTCCAAGTCGTCCTCGATCTTGTGGAGGGTATTGATGTTCACTTTGTAGCGGACTTCCTTGATGACGGCCTGCACCTCGCGGGTGGTGTGGCGCAGCACGTAGCGCCCGCGGGGGGACATGGGTTGCTCGCCAAACCAGCAGATCATGGCCTCGATGTCCTGGCTCACCTGAGGCGGGTTGTTCGACTTCACGATCATGTCGCCGCGGCTGGTGTCGATTTCGTCCTCCAAGAGCAGGCTGACGGAGAGGGGGCTATAGGCTTCCTCCAGGGGGCCATCGCTGGTGTGGATTTCCTTGATTTTGCTTTGGAAACCGCTCGGCAGCACGGTGACGGCGTCGCCGGGCTTGAAAACCCCGCCGGCCACGCGGCCGCTGAAGCCGCGGAAGTCGGGCCACTGCCCGCTCTGGGGGCGGATCACCCACTGGACCGGAAAGCGGGCCTCGACGTGGTTTTCAGTGGTGCCCACGTAAACCGTCTCCAGGTGGTAGAGTAGGGTGGGCCCTTGGTACCAGGGCATGTGGGTGGATTTTTCGACCACGTTATCGCCCTGGAGGGCGCTGATGGGGATGAAGGTCATTTCCACCAAATTGTCCAAGCGGCTGGCGAAGTTGGTGAAGGACTCCTTAATTTCCTCAAAGCGGGCTTCGGCGAAGTCCACCAAATCCATTTTGTTGACGGCCACGACCACGTGCTGAATGCGCAGCAAATTGGCCAAAAAGGCGTGGCGGCAGGTCTGCTCGATGACTCCCTTGCGGGCGTCGATGAGGATGATCGCCAGGTTGGCGGTGCTGGCGCCGGTGACCATATTCCGGGTGTACTGGATGTGGCCAGGGGTGTCTGCGATGATGAATTTCCGCCGGGGAGTGGCAAAGTAGCGGTAGGCCACATCGATGGTGATGCCCTGCTCGCGTTCCGCCCGCAGGCCGTCGGTCAGGAGGGCCAGGTCGACGCGCTCGTCGCCGCGCTTGCGGGAAAAGCGCTCCACCGCTTCCAGTTGGTCCTCAAAGATGGACTTGGAATCGTAGAGCAGTCGGCCAATCAGGGTCGATTTACCGTCGTCGACCGAACCGGCAGTAGTGAAGCGAAGGAGGTCCATGAGCTGAGAAAAAGGGGTGAAAAGGGGTGGGGGAGGTTGTGGCAGGCTCAGAAATAGCCTTCCTTCTTGCGGTCCTCCATGGCGCTCTCGCTGCGCTGGTCGTCGGCCCGGGTGCCGCGCTCGGTCTGGCGGGCGGCGGCGACTTCGGCGATGATGTCGTCGAGGGAAGCGGCGGGCGACTCCACGGCGCCGGTGCAGGTCACGTCGCCGATGGTGCGGAAGCGCATGGTTTTCTGCTGGATCAATTCCTCGGGCTGGGGTTGGGCGAAGCCGGTTTCGGCGTCGAGCCACGAGCCGTCGCGCTGAAAGACCTGGCGCTGATGGCTAAAGTAGAGGGAGGGGAGCGGGATGTTTTCCTGGCGGATGTAGAGCCAGACGTCCATTTCAGTCCAGTTGGAGAGGGGGAAAACGCGGAATTGCTCGCCTGCGTGCATCCGGCCATTAAAAAGGTTCCACAGCTCCGGGCGCTGGTTTTTGGGGTCCCACTGGCCGAAGTCGTTGCGGTGGCTAAAAAAGCGCTCCTTGGCGCGGGCCTTCTCCTCGTCGCGGCGCCCCCCGCCGAGGCAGGCGTCAAATTTCTGGTCCGCGATGGCGTCCAGCAGGGTTACCGTTTGCAGCTTGTTGCGGCTGGCGCGGTGGCCTTTCTCCTCCACGGCCCGGCCGCGGTCGATGCTCTCCTGCACGCTGGCCACCAACAGGCGAGCCCCGATCTGCTCCACAAAGGAATCGCGGTACGTCAGGGTTTCCGGAAAATTGTGCCCGGTGTCGACGTGGAGCAAGGTGAAGGGCAGGCCCGCGGGGTGAAAGGCCTTGCGGGCCAACCACGCCATCACAATGGAGTCCTTGCCCCCAGAAAACAGCAGGGCCGGGTGGCGAAATTGGGCCGCGGTCTCCCGCAGCACGTAGAGGGCCTCGGACTCCAACTGCTGGAGCAAGCTGACATGGTAGGAACGGATGGGCGGCATGGCGGAAAAGTCGCCACCTTAATCCAGGCGGATCACTCGGCAAGCGAATTCTCCTAATTCCCTATAGGATTTAAGTGGAATTGCCGGAATTTCCGAAATCAGGGTTGGCAGTGGCGGGATTGCCAGTGTACTTTGCGGGCTCCTATGGCATCCACACCGGTCATCAATCTTCGCAAAGGGCACGCCGTCCGCTACAATGGCGACGTCTGTCTCGTCACGGGCACTGAGCTCAAGACTCCTCCCCGCATGGCGTCCTACGTCCAAATGTCGATCAAAAGCATCGGCACGGGCCGGGTGCACAACCTGCGCATGACTTCCAACGAGTCGCTCGACAGCGTCAACCTGACGAAGGAAGACTACGAATACAGCTATAAGGACAGCGGCGGCTACCACTTCCTGCACATGGTGACCTACGACGACGTGGCGCTCAGCGAGGAGATGATTTCTGGGGTGAAAGACTTTTTGATTGAGGGGCAAAAGTACTTGGTGGTGTTCACCGACGACGTGCCCGCCACCATTGAGCTTCCGGCCTCGATGGTGATGGTGGTGGCCGAGGCCCCCGAAGGCGTGAAGGGCGACTCCGCCAACAACGTCTACAAATCCGCGGTCATGCAGACCGGCTTGGTGGTCGGGGTGCCGCTTTTCATCAATCCGGGTGAGAAGATCAGCGTCAAGACCGAAGACGGCAGCTACTTGGGCCGCGCCAACTGAGCGCCCCGCGGCTCCGTCGCCGATCCCGCCCCGCCGCGCAATCGGCGGGGCTTTTTTATGGGGCGCCCCCGCCGCGGGCCAGGAAAAGCTTGCGGAATGCAAAAATTGCCTTTGACATGGAGGGCTGGGCGTCTAGTGTCGCCGACGCTTTGTGAAGGCGGCTTCCCGACAATAGGATCTGCGCGATCACCCTGCCTGCATGCAGGAAATCGCCAGCCCACGACGAGTAGCTTCCCTCTGCAGGGCGTGCAGGACCCGGCACCGGAATATGTCCGCCCTTGGCGACAAGGACTCATATTGCGGTGTTGTTTCGTCTCTGCGGAAAACAGATTTGCTTGTGTAGCTCAGTGGTAGAGCACTTCCTTGGTAAGGAAGAGGTCATGGGTTCAATCCCCATCACAAGCTCCATTTCTTCAGTCACTCCAAACTCCACCACCTACCCTAATCGACCACCATGGCCAAGGAATTATTCGCCAGAACCAAACCTCACGTCAACGTCGGCACCATCGGACACGTTGACCACGGCAAAACGACCCTCACCGCCGCGATCACCACCACGCTGGCGGAGAAAGGTTTCGCCCAGGCGAAAGGCTATGCGGACATCGATGCCGCCCCGGAAGAAAAAGCCCGCGGGATCACCATCAACACCGCCCACGTGGAGTACGAAACCGACTCCCGCCACTACGCCCACGTGGACTGCCCAGGCCACGCTGACTACGTGAAAAACATGATCACGGGCGCTGCCCAGATGGACGGAGCCATTCTGGTGGTTTCCTCCGCGGACGGCCCGATGCCGCAGACCCGCGAGCACATCTTGCTGGCCCGCCAGATCGGGGTGCCCGCCCTGGTGGTGTTCATGAACAAAGTGGACATGGTGGACGACGCCGAACTGCTCGACCTCGTGGAGATGGAAGTGCGCGACCTCCTTTCCCAGTACGAATTCCCCGGCGACGACATCCCAATCATCAAGGGTTCCGCGCTGAAGGCCCTCGAAGGGGATCCGGAGCACAAGGCCAACATCTTGAAATTGATGGAAGCCGTCGACAGCTACATCCCGCTTCCAGAGCGGCCGATCGACCAGCCTTTCCTCCTCCCCGTGGAAGACGTGTTCGCGATTGAAGGCCGCGGCACCGTCGCCACCGGCCGGGTTGAGCGCGGCATCGTCAAGAAGATGGAAGAAATCGAAATCATCGGTTTCCGCCCCACCGTCAAGACCACCGTCACCGACATCGAAATGTTCCGCAAGTTGCTCGACGAAGGTCGGGCGGGGGACAACGTTGGGGTGCTGCTGCGCGGCGTGAAGAAGGACGACATCGAGCGCGGCCAAGTGTTGGCCAAGCCCGGATCGGTCAAGCCGCACCGCAAGTTCATGGCCGAAGTGTACGTCCTCTCCAAGGACGAAGGGGGCCGCCACACCCCGTTCTTCAACAACTACCGCCCTCAGTTTTACGTGCGCACCACCGACGTCACCGGCAGCATCAAGCTCCCCGAAGGCGTTGAAATGGTGATGCCCGGCGACAACATCCAGATGGAAGTTGAGCTCATCACCCCCATCGCGCTGGAAAAAACCATGCGCTTTGCCATCCGCGAAGGTGGCCGCACCGTCGGCGCCGGCCGCGTAGGCGACATCCTCGAATAAAGCGCAGCGGGCCACTCGGTCCGACCTCGGGAAAGCAGGGCGTGCAACACCGCCCTGCTTTCCTTGTCTGGAGCCGACCAATCTCCCGCCGCGCCCGCTCCTTTCCTGCCGCCGATTCCTTTTTAAGGATCGCGCTTGACAAGCTCTCTTCTATTCCCGAAGTTCCTCGCCCGCCAAATGTCGGGCACCCCATCCAGGTCCATAGCTCAATTGGTAGAGTAGCGGTCTCCAAAACCGTTGGTTGTAGGTTCGAGTCCTACTGGGCCTGCCATTTTTTCCCTCCTCGCCGTTCCCCTCTTCATGATTGGCTCTATCCGCAAATTCTTTTCCGAAGTCGGACTCGAACTCAGAAAGACGACCTGGCCCTGGGACGCCAAAGAGCGTGGTTTTAAAAGGTTCAAAGAGCTGACGGATTCCACCTTGGTGGTGGTGGTTGGCCTGGTCATCCTGGGAGCCTATGTGGCCGGCTGGGACTTCATCATGATGTACGTGATGAAACTCTTCACCTTGGGGATCAGCCGCTGAGCTGCCCTGCGGCGCCGCTAGGCCTCGCTCCGGGCTGGTCCCAACCTCCCACCAACCCCCTCTTTTTACAATTTCGATTCCATGGGCGCTATTCCCGCAGCTAGAGATCAATGGTACGTCATTCACGTTCTCTCCGGACAGGAGCAGAAGGTGCGGGACAACCTCATTCGCCGCATTCAAACGGAGGAAATGGGGGATTTGGTCTTTGAAGTGCTGTTGCCTCAGGAGCGCGTTTCCGAAGTGCGCAAAGGGTTGAAACGGGAGACCAAGCGGAAGTTTTTTCCCGGTTACCTCCTGGTGAACATGCAGATGCTGACCGAGAACGGGGCCCTGGTGGACAAGTCTTGGTATTTTATCAAGGACACGGTGGGGGTCATCAACTTTGCTGGGACGCGCGATAAGCCGACCCCGATGCGGCCCAAGGAAGTGGAGCAAATGCTCCTGCAAATCCGCGAGCGCGAGGACCACGTCAAACCAAAGATCGCCTTTGAAGTCGGCGACACCGTCAAGGTGGCGGACGGGCCTTTTGAATCCCAAACCGGGATCGTCGAGGAAATCGACCCCGAAAAGGGCAAGCTCCGCGTGTCCGTCAGTATTTTTGGACGCTCCACCCCCGTCGACCTCGAATACTGGCAGGTCGAAAAGGCTTAATGGCCCGCCCCCCCTTTTTTCTACGCTTTCCCTTTAATACTGCACTCATCTCCCTGTCATGGCTAAAGAAATCATCAAAACCATCAAGCTCCAAATTCCTGCCGGAGCTGCCAATCCCGCCCCTCCCGTTGGACCTGCTCTGGGCCAGGCCGGGGTGAACATCATGATGTTCTGCAAAGAATTCAACGCCCAGACCCAAAAGGCGGCGGGGGACATCTTGCCCGTGGTGATCACCGTCTACAAGGACAAGTCCTTCAGCTTCATCACCAAGCAGCCCCCCGCGAGCCTCCTCCTCAAGAAGGCCGCCGGCATCGCCTCCGGCTCGAAAGTGCCCCACAAGGAAAAGGTCGCCAAGTTGACCCGCTCCCAAGTGGAAGCCGTGGTGAAGCAGAAAATGCCCGACCTCAACGCTAATTCCCCCGAAGCTGGCTACCGCATCATCGCCGGCACCGCCCGCCAGATGGGCATCGAAGTAGAAGCCTAAACCTCCATCGCCCCTTTGCGGGCCGCCAGCTGCCAGCAGAAATCTCTGTCGGCGAACGCGGCCCGCCTGTCCCCACCCTCAACACCCGCAGGAGGATCTGAAGTCCTGAGCCCCGCGCTTTCTTAAGCCTTCCGCCCGCGGAAACGCCAAAAGCCAACGCTCTCCCCGATTTCTTCCGCTCGCACTGCATCCCGCCATGTCCCAGAACCGATCCAAACGCTACACTTCCGCCAAAAAGTTGGTGGATTCCGCCAAGTCCTATGTCTTCGAAGAAGCCATGGAACTCTTAAAGAAGCTCCCAGCCCCGAAGTTCAATCAGTCGGTGACGATTTCCATGCACATGGGAGTTGATCCGAAAAAGGGCGATCAGATGATCCGCGCCACTTGTCCGCTGCCCCACGGCACCGGGAAGAAGGTCACGGTTTTGGTGTTCGCCCAAGGCGCTGCCGCCCAGGCGGCCCGCGATGCCGGAGCGGAGTACGTCGGGTATGAAGACATGATCCAAAAGATCCAGGGTGGATTCCTCGACTTCGACGTCGCCGTGGCCACTCCCGACGCCATGACCGAAGTGCGCAAGCTTGGCCGCCAACTCGGGCCGCGCGGCTTGATGCCGAACCCCAAGACGGGCACGGTGACGGACGACACCGCCGGGGCCGTCAAGGCTGTCAAGGCGGGCCGAGTCGACTTCAAGCTCGACAAGAATGGCAACATTTCGGTGCCCGTGGGCAAGATTTCCTTTGAAGTCAGCCAGCTCGCGGAAAACGCCGTGGCCGTGATCGAAGCGGTCCAGCGGGCCAAACCGGCCACTGCCAAAGGGCGCTATATTGAAACTATCAGCGTCACCGCCACCATGTCCCCCTCCGTGGTCATCGACTCCTCGAAATACGTCAAGGCCTGAGCCCTGCTCCCCTGAACCTCCCACGGATACCCTTTGCTATGAATCCTGACAAAAAAGTCATCGTCGATCAGCTCCTCACGCGGATCAACACTTCACCCTACGTTCTCCTGGTGGACTACACCGGCATGACCGTGCCGCAGTTTAACGAGATCCGGAAGCGCCTTCGCGGCGTGGGATCGAATCTCCACGTCACCAAGAACAGCTACGTCAAAGCCGCCGGGGCGACCCGCGGATTTCCCGAAGCGCTTCACGCCGACCTCAAGGGTCAGACCGCGATCGTCTTTGGCGATGCCGATGTCTGCCGCGCCGCCCAGGTGGTGAAGAAGTTCCGCACGGAAACCAAAAAACCCGCCATCAAGAGCGCCGTCCTCGACGGGGCCTTGCTCAGCCCGGAGAAGGTGGAGACTTTGGCCGACGTCGGCAGCCGCGAGGACCTCCTGGCCAGCTTGCTGGGCGTGATCAACGCCCCTGGTTCTTCCATCGCCCGCGCCATTCGCGCCAAGGCGGAAAAGGACGGCGGTCCTCTCCCTGCGGAAGACGAAGCCCCCGCTGCGGAGGCCTCCGCCGCGGAGGAAGCCCCTGCCGCCGCTCCCGAAGCGTAACCCCTCTTGCACCCGCTCTGCGGGGGCAGTCCCAAACCCACTGAAACACCAACGATAAACCCAGTTCCTTGCCGGATGGACGGCTGTCCATCTCAATCCCTCCGGGGCTCCGGAGTTCGGCGATACTGACCCAAGCATATGGCCAACCTAGAACAAATCATCACTGACCTCAGCGCCCTCACCATCCTGGAGGCTTCCGAACTCGTCAAAGCCCTCGAAGAGAAGTGGGGCGTCAGCGCTGCTGCCCCTTCCGGTGGCGGTGGCCCAGTCGTCGCCGCGGTGGTCGAAGAGAAGACTGAATTCGACGTCGTCCTCGTTGAAGGCGGCCCGAACAAGATTGCCGTCATTAAGGAAGTCCGCGGCGCGGTCGCCGGCCTCGGCTTGGCCGAAGCCAAGGCCCTCGTCGAAGGCGCCCCCAAGGTGCTCAAGAGCGGCATCCCCAAGGCCGAAGCCGAAGAGATCAAGAAGAAGATCGAATCTGCTGGCGCCAAGGTCGAAATCAAGTAATTGCCCCGTTTTTTCTGGCGCCCCTGGTCTCAGGGGCGCCGGATTCTCCCGCCCTGCCGACCGGATATCCAGGATCTTTTTCGCTTCGCCCCGTATTTTTCGCCCTTCCTCCGGTAGCTCGGCCGCCCCCTCTTTTCCAGACCCAGACCAAATTTGAATCGCCGCCCGTTTCAAGTCCAGTTTTCATAGCCGCGCAAGTATGGCGTTCCCCCCCTCAGTAAGTAGGGATGGAACCTCATACTTCTTCGCGTTTTCCCCTTTTTGTCCCCCGCGCACGCCCCCGCGCGCTTCTCCCCACGCTCAACCCATATTCCATCGCCACTATGTCAGACCGTCTCCAATTTGGCAAGATCAAGGAAGTGCTCGACCCCCCGAATCTCATCGAGGTCCAGCTGAATTCCTACCGCGAGTTCCTCCAGAAGGAAACTCCGGCTCACAAGCGGATCGTGATCGGCCTGCAATCGGTCTTCAAAGAGGTCTTTCCCATTGAGAGTTATGACAACAAAGTGGTGTTGGACTTTGCGCACTACGAAGTGGGCGAGCCCAAGCTGACGGCCCACCAGGCGCAGCGGGACGGGGAAACCTACAGCGCGCCGCTCTACGTGACCTTCACCCTGAAGGACGAGACGGGGACTAAAGAAGAGCGCGTTTACATGGGCGAATTGCCCCTCATGACGGACCGCGGCACTTTTGCGATCAACGGAGCGGAACGCGTTGTGGTCTCCCAGCTGCACCGGTCCCCGGGGATCTGCTTTGAGATGAACCTCCACCTCAACGGCAAACAGCTCCACGGTTTCCGCATCATTCCCGACCGCGGATCGTGGCTGGAAGTGCAGTTCGACACCAACGATTTGCTCTACGTCTACTTGGACCGCCGCCGCCGTCGGCGCAAGTTCCTCGCCACCACCTTCTTGCGCGCCATCGGCTACGGGAAAGACGAAGACATCATTAAGCAATTTTACCACATTGAAGACCTCAAGCTGAAGGCCAGCCTCGATGAGGCCGAGTTGAGCTCGAAGGTGCTTTTCAGCGACGTGGTGGACAACGAAACGGTCGTGGCCAAGGCCTACGAGCCGCTCACTCCGGGCATCATTTCGGCCCTGATGGCCCTAGGCCAAAAGACCGCCAAGGTGATTACGGTTTCCGCGGATGACTTGCTCCTCAAGTCCCTCAAGAAGGACCCCGCGAAGGACGAGGAAGAAGCCCTCAAGGACATTTACCGCCGCCTCCGCCCCGGCGATCCTCCGACCGTCCCCAACGCCCGCGCCCTGCTCAAGCGCCTCTTCTTCGACCCCAAGAAGTACGACCTCACCCGGGTCGGCCGCTACAAGATCAACCAAAAGCTCAATCTCAAGGCCAACGAGGACGAACGCGTGCTCCTGCCTTCGGACTTCGTGGCTTCGATCCGCTATCTCCTCAAACTCCGTCAGGGCGAGGGCATCCTCGACGACATTGACCACTTGGGCAGCCGCCGCGTCCGGGCCGTGGGTGAACTTCTCTCCAACCAGTGCCGCGTCGGCCTGGCCCGCACGGAGCGCCTCGTCAAGGAGCGCATGACCCTCTTCGACGTGAACCTCGAAGGCATGACCCCGCAAAAGTTGATCAACCCCAAGGCGCTTTCCGCCGTGGTGCGCGACTTCTTCGGCCGGTCCCAGCTCTCCCAGTTCATGGACCAAACCAACCCCTTGGCCGAGTTGACGCACAAGCGCCGCCTCTCCGCCCTCGGGCCAGGCGGTCTCAACCGCGACCGCGCTGGCTTTGAAGTCCGCGACGTCCATCCCTCCCACTACGGCCGCATCTGCCCGATCGAGACCCCAGAAGGTCCGAACATCGGCCTGATCAACTCGATGTCGACCTTCGCTCGCATCAACGACTTCGGCTTCATCGAGACTCCCTACCGCAAAATCGTCAACGGCATCGTCCAGGACAAGCTGGAATACCTGACGGCGGACCAGGAAGAAACCCACATGATCGCCCAGGCGAACAACCCGCTCAACGCGGACGGTTCGTTTGTCACCAAGAAGATCACGGTGCGTTTCCGCAGCGACTTCCTCGAAGTCGACCCGCCCCAGGCCACTTACATGGACGTCAGTCCTAAGCAGCTGGTTTCGATTGCCGCCGGGTTGATTCCCTTCCTGGAGCACGACGATGCCAACCGCGCGCTGATGGGATCGAACATGCAGCGCCAAGGTGTCCCCCTGCTCATCACGGAGGCTCCCCTGATCGGGACCGGCCTCGAAGGCAAGGCCGCCCGCGACTCCCGCGCCGTGATCACGGCGGAAAAGGACTGCAAGGGCAAGGTCGCCGCCGCCACCGCAGAGGTCATCATCATCACCAAGGACGGGAAATTGCCCTGCACCGAGGCCGAGTTTCTCGCCGATCCCTACTGCGTGAAGCACCACCCCGACAAGGGGGTCTGGTCCTTGCCGCTGCGCAAGTTCATGCGCTCCAACGCTGGGACCTGCATGAACCAAAAGCCCCTTGTTCGCAAAGGCGACGTGGTGAAAGCGGGCGACGTCCTCGCGGACGGTCCGTGCACCGACAAGGGCGAGCTCGCCTTGGGCCGCAACGTGCTGGTGGCCTTCATGTCTTGGAACGGCTATAACTTCGAGGATGCGATCACGATCTCTTCCAAGGTGGTGAAGGAGGACATTTACACCTCCATCCACATCGAGGAATTCGAAGTCGGCGCCCGCGACACCAAGCTCGGCCCCGAGGAAATCACGCGGGACATTCCGAACGTCGGCGAGGAAGCCCTGCGCAACCTCAGCGCCGACGGCGTGGTTCGCATCGGCGCCGAAGTGAAGCCCGGCGACATCTTGGTGGGCAAAATCACTCCCAAATCGGAAACCGAGCTCGCCCCCGAGGAACGCCTGCTGCGCGCCATCTTCGGCGAAAAGGCTGCCGACGTGAAAGACACCTCTCTGCGCGTCCCTTCGGGCTGCACCGGCATCATCATGGATGTCCGCGTTTCCAGCCGCAAAGACAACGCCAAGGAAAAGGTCAGCGCCGCGGAAAGCCGCAAGCAAACCAAGCAAATCGAAGAGGAATTCAAGACCAAGCACACCGAATTGGTCGAACTCCTCACCGACAAGCTGGCGGACATCCTGCTCGGCGAGAAAATCCCCCTCGACGTGGTCAATGCCCAAACCGGCGAAATCCTCGTTCCCGCCAACAAGAAAATCACCAAGGCCCTCTTGGCTCGCGTCGCCGAGGCCCACGACCACATCGACATCGACCCCAGCCCAGTTCGCAACAAAATCTTCGACATCATCGGCACCTTCGAGCAGAAGTTTGTCGAGCTGGAAGAAGAACGCGAAGGCGCCCTCGACAAGGTGGAAGCCGGCGACGAACCCGACAACGGGATCGTCAAGCAGGTCAAGGTCTACATCGCCTCCAAGCGGAAGCTCTCCGTCGGGGACAAGATGGCGGGCCGCCACGGCAACAAGGGGGTCGTCGCCAAGATCGTCCCCGAAGAAGACATGCCCTTCCTGGAAGACGGCACTCCAGTCGACATCGTGCTGAACCCGCTGGGCGTGCCTAGCCGCATGAACGTCGGCCAGGTGTTGGAAACCCACCTCGGGGTCGCCGCGCGCGCCCTCGGATTCAAGGTGGCCACCCCGGTCTTCGACGGGATTCCGGAAGAAAAAATCATGGGCTACTTGAAGGAAGCCAAGGAGACCACTGCCATGAGCTGGATCGGCCTGAACGGGAAGTCCTCCCTGTTTGACGGCCGCACCGGGGAACCCTTCCACCAAGACGTCGTCGTTGGCATCATTTACATGATGAAGCTGAACCACTTGGTGGCGGACAAGATCCACGCCCGCGCGGTCGGCCCCTACAGCTTGGTGACCCAGCAGCCGCTCGGCGGCAAGGCCCAGTACGGCGGGCAGCGCTTCGGGGAAATGGAAGTCTGGGCCCTCGAAGCCTACGGCGCCGCCTACACCCTCCAGGAACTCCTCACCGTGAAGTCCGACGACGTGGCAGGCCGCACCCGGATCTACGAAAGCATCGTCAAGGGCGACAACAACCTCGAGGCGGGCACTCCGGAATCCTTCAACGTGTTGATCAAGGAAATGCAGTCCCTCGGTCTCGACGTCAAGGTCGCCAACTCCAAAGCCGGCCCCGACGGCGGCGGCATCAGCGCCCTTAGCGCCTAATTCTTCGCGGGGGGCCGCCCGTTGCCGGTCGGCCTTCCGCTTTCTCCTTCATTTTTCCATTTCCACTTCCCACTTCCATTTCCTATGAGCGTTGAAACCCAACTGCGCGAACTGTTCGGCGGCGATGCCCGCCCCCAAGGCTTCGACCACGTGGCCATCACGGTGGCTTCCTCTCCCACGATCCAAAGCTGGAGCCGGGGCGAGGTCAAGAACCCGGAAACCATCAACTACCGGACCTTCAAACCTGAAAAGGGCGGCCTCTTCTGTGAGCGCATTTTTGGACCGACCCGCGACTGGGAATGTTCCTGTGGCAAGTACAAGCGCATCAAGCACAAGGGCGTAGTCTGCGACCGCTGCGGCGTCGAAGTCACCCTGTCCCGGGTGCGCCGCGAGCGCATGGGCCACATCGAATTGGCCGTCCCAGTCACTCACATCTGGTTTTACAAGTGCATGCCGAGCCGCTTAGGTTTGGCCCTCGACATGACCGCCCGCCAGCTCGAGCGCGTCATTTATTATGAGGACTACGTGGTCATCGACCCGAAAAACACCCCTCTGACGAAGGCGCAGCTCCTCACCGAAGTCGAGTTCCGCGAAGCCGAAGAGCAATACGGCGAAGACGCCTTTGTGGCTTCCATGGGCGCCGAAGCGGTGGAAGACCTCCTCGCCAGCATCAACCTCCCTGAGCAGATCGTCGAGCTCCAGGAGGCCATGACCAAAACCCGCTCCAAGCAGACCCGCAAAAAGCTCGCCAAGCGCCTCAAGCTGGCCCAGGGCTTCCACGGCAGCCACAGCCGCCCCGAGTGGATGGTGATGCGCGTGCTTCCCGTGATCCCGCCCGACCTGCGCCCGCTGGTGCCCCTCGAAGGCGGCCGCTTCGCCACGTCTGACCTCAACGACCTCTATCGCCGCGTCATCAACCGCAACAACCGCCTGCGCAACCTCCTGTTGCTCAAGACGCCCGACGTCATCATCCGCAATGAAAAGCGCATGCTCCAAGAGGCCGTCGACGCCCTCTTCGACAACGGCCGCCACGGCCGCGCCGTCACTGGCGCCGGCAACCGTCCGCTCAAATCCCTCAGCGACATGCTCAAGGGCAAGGGCGGCCGCTTCCGGCAAAACCTTCTCGGCAAACGCGTCGACTACTCCGGCCGCTCCGTCATCGTCATCGGGCCTGAATTGAAGCTCAACCAGTGCGGTCTTCCCAAGAAGATGGCCTTGGTGCTCTTCGAACCCTTCATCATCCGCCGCCTGAAGGAACTCGGCTACGTGCACACGGTGCGCTCCGCCAAGAAGATGATCGAGCGCCGCACCCCAGAGGTCTGGGACATCCTCGAGGAAGTCACCAAGGGCCACCCCGTCCTCCTCAACCGCGCCCCGACGCTCCACCGCCTCTCCATCCAGGCCTTCGAGCCCGTCCTCATCGAAGGCGAAGCCATTCGCGTTCACCCGCTCGTCTGTACCGCCTACAACGCGGACTTTGACGGTGACCAAATGGCGGTCCACGTGCCTCTCTCGGTGGAAGCCCAAATGGAGGCTCGCCTCCTCATGTTGGCGACCAATAACATCTTCTCGCCTTCCAGCGGCAAGCCGGTCACGACGCCTTCCCAGGACATTACCCTGGGCGCCTACTTCCTCACCCAGACTCGCAACCTTCCCCCCCAAAAGGGCGAGATCGAGCCCCGCAAGCCGCTCTTCGAGACCATCTCGGAAGTCGAAGCCGCCCTCTACGACGGCGCGGTCGAGATCCACCAGATGATCCGTTTCAAAAACCCCGACCGCGGCAAGACCACCATTTTCGGGAATCCCACCGACACCGTGGTCGAAACTACGCCCGGCCGCGTCTGCTTCAATGAAATCTGGCCGCCCGCCATGGGCTTCGTCAATAAAAACGTCGGCAAGAAGCAGCTCTCCGACATCATCTGGCGCTGCTGGCAAACCGCGGGCCATCAGGAAACGGTGTACGCCCTCGACCGCCTCAAGGAGCTCGGCTTCAAGGCCGCGACCCAATCCGGCTGTTCCATCGGCATTACCGACATGGTCATCCCCGTGGAGAAAAAGGGCGAACTCGAAAAAGCCTACATCCGCCTCGAGGAACTCGACAAGCAATACAAGCGCGGCGTCATCACCGACCGCGAGCGCCACAACATGATCATCGACTTGTGGACCCAAGCGGGCGACCACATCCAGCAAAGCCTCTTCCGCACCCTCGAGTTCAACGAAGGCAAGAAGAACGCCAACCCGCTGTTCATGATGGTCGATTCCGGAGCGCGCGGCAACAAGCAGCAGATCAAACAGCTCGGCGGGATGCGCGGCCTCATGGCCAAGCCCTCCGGCGAAATTATCGAGCGCCCCATCACCGCTAACTTCCGCGAAGGCCTCTCGGTGCTCGAGTACTTCATCTCCACCCACGGCGCCCGCAAGGGGCTCTCCGATACCGCCCTCAAGACCGCCGACTCCGGCTACATGACCCGCAAGTTGGTCGATGTGGCCCAAGACGTCATTGTCTTCGAGCACGACTGCGGCACCACCAATGGGATCACGGTCGGCTCCCTCTACGAAGGCGACGAAGAAGTGGTCGATCTCAAGACCCGCATCTACGGCCGCGCTTCCTGCGAAACCATCAAGGATCCGGTCACCAAGGCGAACATCATCAAGGCCAACAGTATCATCACCGAAAAGCAGGCCGACTCCCTGATGAAGATCGGCGTGGAGCAACTCAAGATCCGCTCGGTCCTCACTTGCGAAAGCAAGCGCGGCTGCTGCGTGCTCTGCTACGGCTTGCACCTCGGCACGGGCTTCGAAGTCAAGATCGGCGAGGCCGTCGGTATCGTCGCCGCCCAGTCGATCGGCGAACCCGGCACCCAGCTGACGATGCGTACCTTCCACGTCGGCGGCGTTGCCGGCACCAGCTTCAAGCAACCGATCGTCAAGGTCAAAAACTCCGGGACGGTCCGCTACAACGACCTCCGCGCGGTCTTGAGCACTGATGGCAACCACATCGTCCTCACCAAAAACGGAACCGTTTCCGTCCACGACGAATCCGGCCTCGAACTGGAAGGCCACAAGTTGGTGGTCGGTTCGGTCATCTACAAGCCCGAGGGCGCCCTGATCAAGAAAGGCGAAACCCTCGTCACTTGGGAACCGCACTCCGTCCCCGTCATCACCGAACGGGAAGGCGTGGTCGATTTCCGCGACATGATCCAAGGCATCACCCTCGGCAAGGGCGGTGAAAAGGGCAGCGAAGGCGCCATCGTCCTCGAACACAAAGAGGACCTCCACCCCCAGATCGTCATCGTGGATAACAAGACCAAGGAAGTCCTCGCCAGCTACTCGATCCCCGCGGGCGCGTTCCTTTCCGTCAAGAAGGGCGACAAGGTCTCCGCCGGTACTACCCTCGCCAAGACCCCTCGCAAGGTCAGCAAGGCCAAGGACATCACCGGGGGTTTGCCCCGCGTCGCCGAGCTCTTCGAAGCCCGCAAACCCAAGGACCACGCCGAAATTGCCAAAATCGACGGCGTCGTCGCCATCGGCGGCATGGTTCGCGGCAAGCGCAAGGTCATCGTCCGCGATGAGGAAACCGGAGACGAAGAAGAACACCTCGTCCCCCGCGGCAAACACATCATCGCCTTCGAGGGCGACCGCGTGAAAAAGGGTGACCAACTCACCGAAGGTCCCGTGGTTCCTCACGAAATCCTCGACATCCTCGGGCCCCACATGCTCCAGGAACACCTCGTCAACGAAGTCCAAGAAGTCTACCGCCTCCAGGGCGTGGAAATCAACGACAAGCACATCGAGATCATCATCCGCCAGATGCTTCGCAAGGTGAAAATCACCGATCCCGGCGACACCGAATTCCTCTGGGGCGACCAGGTGGAGCGCATCGCCTTCGAGGAAGCCAACGCCAAGATCCTGGAACAAGGCGGCAAGCCCTCCGAGGCCGAGCCCGTCCTTCTCGGGATCACCAAGGCCTCCCTGGAGACCGATTCCTTCATCTCCGCGGCCTCCTTCCAAGACACCACGCGCGTCCTCACCGATGCCGCCACCTTGGGCAAGGCCGACTGGCTGCGCGGCTTTAAGGAAAACGTCATCATGGGCCACCTCATCCCGGCCGGTACCGGCTTCCTCCGCAACCGCGACATGCGCGTCAAGGAAGCAGGTGAAACCACCACCACCGAAGGCCTCGACTCCATCGAGGACGAAGCCGATTCGTTCCTCGCCGGTCTCTAAGCCAAACGCGCTCACCCTCCCCGCCCCGCGGGCCCTCAGCCGCAGCTCCCTTCCCCGGGGGCTGCGGCTTTTTCCTTCAGACTCCCTCCCCGCCCGCGCCGGGATGTGCTTGCAGCCCCTGCAATGCCCCGGGGAACGCCGAGCCCCAGCTCGGCGCCGAAAACCATCGGAACCCCTGGGCGACGCCAATTATAAGTGACCCCCGACGACAATGAAAACAGCGCGCCAAGGGGGCGGCATCCCTCAGCCCAGGGCAAGGCCCTGGAATTACCACGCGCCAAAGGAATTCAAGCCCTGTAGGGGCGGCCAGCGCTAGCCCAGGGCAACGCCCTGGGTTTACCCAGTACAAAAAGAATGGAAGCCCTGAAGGGGCGCCCTAAAATCGGCTCCGGCCGCATCCCCCGGTCGCCGGACAGGAAAATAACGCGGTGCAAACCCGCGCCCAGTCGCGGGCGCCGCACCGCGGCGCGGGTTTGGTCCTCGTCCACCGGGCCGCGGCGCTCCTTCAGAGCGCACCGGTGCGCGGCCAACCCAACCCAGGGCGTTGCCCTGGGCTGGTATGCAAAGCCCCGTTGGGGCTTGGGCCAGGCCGATGACCTGGTCGATGGCGGCATCAGGACGCCAAGGGGCTGGGTCATGGCGGCGCCACGAGCGATCCCGCCGTGTCCGCGAGTGACGCCCCGTCCCCGTCGGCCGCGCCGGTTCTTTGCGGGAAAATAGGCCGATGTGTCGGGAAAATGGCATGTGTCGTCTACCTATTATGTAGCCCCTTCAGGGCTTGGGGCGATTTTTGGGCGGATAGACCCAGGGCGTTGCCCTGGGCTGGCGTAGGCCGCGCCGTTGGCGCTCTCAAGGCTGCGCCGATGGCGCTGTGAAGCCGCGCCCCAACGGGGCCTCCCATCTCATCTCATCCCATCTCATCCGAGGGTGGCACCCTGGTATGGCCCGCGGGGCGCGATTTGAGCCAAGGGCAGGCGGCCTGTTCGCCTTTGGCCCCGGCGGGGCCCGCGGCGCGCGGCCCGGGGCGCCCGCGGTGGGCGGGCGGTTGGGCGCGGACACGCGGTGGCATTTCCGGCGGGGGGAGGCTAGCGCCAGAGGCCGCTGGCGGTGAATTGGGTCCAGGCCCAGCGGATCAGGCGGAGGAGGGTGAAGGCGAGCCAAAGGCACCAGGCGAGCATGAGGCCGCGGTAGACCCAGATGGAGACGGAAAAAACCGAGGTTGCAGGCAGGGCGGCGGGGCTGCGGTCTTGGTACCACTGGAGGGTATTGAGCCAGGATCCTTCGCCGAGGATGAACATGGTGGGTCGGCCAAGCAGGCCGGCATGGACCATGAAGACCACCACGGCCGCGGCCAGGAGGGCTCCGATGGCGAGGGTGACTTGCTGGAGCTTGAACCAGCCGGGGGTCAGGCGGCCCCCGCTTTGCCCGCGCCACGCGAGCCAGAAAAGCCACAGCACCAGGAAGCCGCCGCCGATGAGCGGGATTTGAGTAAGGCCGGGGATGAGGAGGCTCCATTGGCGCCGGGTGAGCGGGGAGAGGGGGATGCTGGCGAGGATTTGGGCGAAGAGGACGGCGGCCAGGAGCACGGCCCAAAAGCGCACCGCGGGGCCGTTGAGCGGGCCGCGGGTCCAGAGGATCCAGCGGTTGTCGGGAAGTTGCATCGTCGTCGTGATATTAGCGCTCTCCACCGGCAGGACCACGGTGCCGGAGGTGGCTGCGGTGGCGAGGGGGAGGGCCTGGGACCAGGCCGCGGCGATGCGCTGTTTGCCAGGGCGGATCGGGATGATGAGGCGGCCGTCCTCGCGGCGCACCGGGGTCGCCTGGCCGCCGATAGTTAGGGAAGTGATATCGGCGTCGCCGGGGAGGGCCACGGGGAAGTCGCGGCCGAGGCTGGCTTCGACGTCGAGGGTCAGGGTGGTGGAGCGCCGCTGGGAGGAGAGGGCGAGGGCTTGGGTGACGCGGCTGACGGTGGTGGTTTCGCCTGCAAGGGGTTCGGGGCGGGTGATGGCGAGGCTGACTTTTTCGCCGGGCCAGGGGTGCCAGGTGGGGATGAGGTCGGATTCCTGGGCGGCGAAGATGGGGCTGAGGCCCTCGAGGGCGACGTTCCAGAGGGGGGAGGTTTCCAGGTGCCAGCGCTCGATCCAGCGGTCGGTCGATTCGGCTGATAGGGTGATGGCGGGCTGGACGGGGAGTTCGCTTTCCCAGGTGAAGGAGGCCTCGGCAGCGCCGAGGCGGACGTCGACGCGGCCGTTGGCTTCGGTGAGGCCGCCGGTGAGGATGCGCTCGCTGGGGAGGAGGGGAAGGGAGAGGGAGAGGGCCTTGCCGGGGGCGGATAGGCGGGTGATTTTGGTGTGGACTTGCCAGACGAGGCCCAATTCGAGGTGGCGGTCGACGGCGACGACGGCGTTGAAATCGCGTCGGTCGTAGGCGGCTTCGGTTTGGCTGCGGGCCTGTTGGCGGGCGAAGAAGACCTGGGCTTCGGGGACGCCGCTGGGGTTGACCCCGGTGACGGTCCAGCCGGGGGCGGCGATTTCGACCAAGCGGGGTTTGAGTTCGAAGGTCCACTGCCATTCGGTGGCGGAGGGGACAGCGCCGCGCACCGTGACGCGGTGGGAGCCTGGGGGCAGGGCGATCCAGAGGAAGCCGTCGCGGCGGGCCACGGCGGGGGCGGGTTGGCCGACGATTTCGACCGCTGCGGGGGACCAGGCGGGGAGGCGGCCGGGGAGGGGGACGGCGGCAAAGGTGGCGGTGTGGATGACGGCCTCCATGGTGAGCTGTCTATCCGCTAGGGTGAGTTTGACCCAAGGGATTTCGGCGGCGCGGGGGAAGGCGTCGGAGGGTTTGAGGAGGAGGTCGCGGAGTTGGTCGAGGAGGGCGGGGGAGGGAAAGGCCGCGGGGCTGGGATCGGCGGAGGGTTGAGCCAAAGGATCGGCGGGGCTCTGGGCCGCGGGGCTCTGGGCGGAGGCGGGGCTGGAGAGGAGGGCGAAGAGGAGGGCGGCGGAGGCGGCGGCGAGGGCACCAGGGAGGGGAGGGGGGCCGGATGGGGGACGGCTTTCGCGGGGGGTGCGGCGCTTCCAGAGGATCCCGCAGAGGGCGGCGAAGAGGCTGAGGCGGACGGCGACGAGGGCGCGCTGGACCCAGGAGGGCAACAAGATGGGGTGGATGGTTTGGGAGGCGGAGACGGGGCCATTCCAGCCGAAGTAGATAGTGCGCCACTGCCATTCGGGGAGGGCGGGGCCGGTTTGGATTTGGGCTTTTTGGTCGTAGATGAGGTTGGATTTGAGGGGGGCTTTTTGGCTGCGCTCCTGGCTGGGGGTGGCTTCGCTCTGCTCCCCGCTGTAGCTGGAAGCTACAAATTTGGTGATAACTGGGCTAAACAGTGAGGGGGTGGCGCGGAGTTTTTCGACTTGGGGAAAGAGCATGCCGGTGACCTGCTGGCTGATGAAGGGGAGGGCCACGGCGGCGAGGGCGAGGAGGCTGAGCCCTTGGGCGGCCGCGAGGATCTTGGCGGCGCGGCCGCCGAGGGGCACGACTTTCACCAGGGCCAGCACCGCGACCAAGGCAAACCAGGTCCAGCGCGGGGCCCCGGGTTCTTGCCAGGAAAGGAGCAACAACAGCAGGGCGACGAGGCCGCCGCCCAGGCCGTAGAGGCGGTAAACGGATAGCGAGAAGACGAGCAGAAGAAAGACATCGAGCAGCGACCAGGCGGTGAGCCAGTCGCCCTCGGTCCACTCGGGGCCAAAGAGGGCAAAGAGGCGCCAGCCGGGGGGAAGGTGGAGGGTGCCGCCGAGGGTTTCGGCTCCGCTGGTCCAGCCGGTGGCGGGGACGGCGCCCGTGAAGGGGGCGCGGCCGGTGGCTTCGAGTTGGATGTCGCGGGTGCGCACTTCCACGCCTGGTTCCTGGGTGAGGGGGTTGCGGGTGATGAGTTGGCCAACGCCGCCGATTTTGACGGCGCCGAGGGCGTGGCCGGGGGCGGCGTCGAGGCGCCAGGTGCGCTGGGCGGAGCCAGTGAGGCGGTCCCGGTAGGTGACGCTGCGGCCGACTTCATCGAGCCAGAATTCGCGCTGGAATTTCAAGCCGGGCGGGCGCTCGTGGCCCATGCCGCGGAGTTTTTCTTCGATTTGGAAGGGGATTTTGGAATCCCAGAGGAAGATGGGGAGTTGGCGCCAGGCTTCGGGGAAGGTGGTTTGGGAGACGTCGATGGAGGAGATGCCGCGTAGTTCGATGACGCGCAGTTGGGGGGCGGCGCGAAGGGCGATCAGTTCGCTGTCGGCCTGGGGTTGGGCGCCGTCGGCGTAGCGAAATTGCGCGAGGGGCGCGGTGCGGAAGGCGGTGTATTTCAGGGTCCATTTGCCGGCGCGGACCTGGGCCTTGAGGCGACCGGCTTCGTCGACGGCGCAGGGGATGGGGGCGTCGAGGGAGCTAAGGAGCCAGCCTTCGGGGAGGAGGTTGCCGAGGGATTCCTCGCGGCTTTTTCCGGCCACGGAGAGTTCGATTTCGCTGTGAAGAAGCATGGGAATGCCGTCTTCGAGGACGCGGTAGACCTGGCGGGTGAGGAGGTCGCGGTCGGCGGCCTCGGCGCGAGTGCGCTTGAGCCAGAGGGTGCCGTCGGGCTCCCAGTCGGGGGCTTCCACGGGTTTTCCGTCGGTCGTGAGGGCGAGGAGGCCGATCTCGGGCGGGACCGGGAGGCGTTCCGGCATGGATTTCCAGGGGAAGGAGCCGGCGACGGTGTGCTTGCCGGGAGCGAGGCGAAGGGAAGGACGGGACTCGCGGGCGAGGACGGGGGCGGGCTGGCCGTCGAGGGTGACCTCTTGCGGCCAGGCTTCGGGGCCGCCGGGGAGGGGTAACCAGGCGGGATCGAAGGCTTCGACGCTCAGGGAAAAGGTGCCGCCGGAGGGGGTGGCTTGGAGTTGCAGGGTGGCGGGCCAGAGGCTAGGGCGCTGGGTGGGGTCGGAGTAGAGCGGGGGGCTGTGGGCCTGCGGGGCCTCGCGGAGGGCCCAAGCTTCCCAGCCGCGGAGGGCCTCGGGCACGGGCGGAGGCGACTGGGCTTGCAGGGCGGCGCCGAGTTGACAGGCCGCGAGGAGGAGGGAAAGGCGGAGCATCATGGAGCGGGATGGGTTGGGGAAAACTAAGGCCAAAAGGGCCGCGGCGCCGCTTTATTTTGCGGCGGCCGGGCGGGCCCGCGGCGGGGCCTCCGGGCGAGCCGCCGATGCCCTCTTGCTCTGACAACGCGGCGTCTCTATGGGGGACCGCGCCGCGCCCCGTGACCGGGAAACCTTGAGAGGCGCGGGCCCGCGGCCGACGTAGTCTAGTTTTTTATCTCTATGCGAATGACCCCTTGGTGCTCTCTGATTCTCCGCGGCGGCGCGATGTGTTTTTGCGCTGGGGCCCCCCTGCGCGCTGCCTGGGACCTTCGCCCCGACAGTTGGGTGGCCACCGACGGCCTGGGGCGGAGCCTGCCCAGCGCCGCCGAGGTAGGCTTGCCCAAGGCGAACCGCGCGGTAGGGCTTTTTTATTTCCTGTGGAATGAGGGGCAAAACGCGGTCTACGACCTCACCAAGTTGGTGGCCGCGAACCCCGCGCAGCCTGCCTTGGGCCCGCCGGGCGCCTTTCACCACTGGGGCGAGCCCCTTTTTGGATACTATCGCCAGGACGATGTCTACGTCCTGCGCAAGCACATTCAAATGGTCAGCGATGTTGGGGTAGATGTGCTTTTTCTCGACGTCACCAATGCCCTCACTTATGATGGGGTGCGGGACCGCCTTTGCGAGGAGCTGAGCCAGCGGCGCGCCCAGGGGCAGGCGGCGCCCGCGATAGCTTTTCTGGCTAACAGCAACAGTGCGCAGACCGTGGAGCACTTGTACCGGACCTTTTACCAGCCCGGGAAGGGGCGCGAGCACTGGTTTATGTGGCTAGGCAAGCCGCTGCTGCTGAGTCCGCCCGAGGGCTTGAGCGAGGAAGTGAAGGCCTTTTTTACGATCCGGCATTCGTGGGCCTGGACCAAGGACCAGGCGTGGTTTGGGGATGGGCGGGACAAGTGGCCGTGGCTCGACCACACGCCGCAAACACCCGGCTGGCACCTCAGCCGCGAGCAACCAGAGCAGATCGTGGTCTGCGCCGCGGAGCACCCCATTTCTAACATTGGGCGCAGTTTCCACGGCGGCCAGCAGCCTCCTCCAGAGCGGTGGCAATCCGCCGCCGGGGCCTACTTTGCGGAGCAGTGGCAGCGGGCGCTCGAAGTTGATCCGCCCTTGGTTTTTCTCACGGGTTGGAACGAGTGGATCGCGCAGCGCTTCATCGACAAGGACGGCTCCATGCGCATGGCCGGGCGCCAATTGCAGCCGGGGGATTCCTTTTTTGTGGATCAATACTCGGCCGAATTCAGCCGCGACCTTGAGCCCATGAAGGGCGGGTTTGGCGACGCCTATTATTATCAAATGGCCGGGGCCATCCGGCGCTACAAGGGAGCCCGTCCGCCCGAGCCGGTGGCGGCCACGGCCATCGCCGTGGATGGCCAATTTGCCGACTGGGAAGCCGCGGCGCCGGAGTTCCGCGATACTTTGGGCGACCCGGCGCGGCGCGACCATCCCGGTTGGCAGGGGGAGCCGGCCTTTCTCGACCAGTCGGGTCGCAACGACCTTGCGGTAGCCAAAGTGGCCCAGGATGGGGCGCAGCTCTATTTCTATGTGCGCACGAGCGAGGCGCTGAGCGAGCCATCGGCGGATTGGATGCAGCTGTGCCTGGACAGCGACGGCAATGCCGCCACTGGTTGGCTGGGATACGACTACGTGGTCAATCGCCGCGGCTTGGCGGGCCAGCGGGGCACTTTGGAGAAGTTCCAGTCGGATGGCAGTTCCCGCGCCGTGGCGGTGGAAATCCCCCTGCGCTGGCAAAATAACCAGCTCGAACTAGCCATTCCGCGGGCGGCGCTCGGGCTGTCCGGCGGCGCGGCGGCGATCGATTTCAAGTGGGTCGACAACATCACCCTGGGCGGGGAGGCCGCAGCCTTCACGCTGCACGGCGATGCCGCGCCCAACGACCGCTTTAACTTCCGCGCTCTGCTTTCCGCGCTTCCATGAGCATTTTGGTGCTAGGCACGGGCCATTTGGGCAGGGTGCGGAGCGCGGCGGCGCGGGTAAATGGGCTGGTGCGGGGCGGCAATCTGAGCGAGAAGGAGGCCTTCTCGCTCTGCCGGAGGGCCGCGGGAGGGCTTTTTATTCTAACATGCAACTGCCCATGAGTCGACTTCCCGCTGCTCACTCCGCCGCCCCAGCGACGCGGCGCCGCTTTTTGGGCGGTCTCGCCGGGGCCGCGGTGGCCGGTCCCTTGCTGGCCGCCCCTTCTCGGACTGAGCCCGCGCTGAAGGCGGAGGACTGGGTTTTCATCGATAATGGCAAGCTGCGCCTGGGGGTGAAGCGGGCCTCTGGGGCCGGAATCGGCTGGCTTTCCGCGAGCGGTTCGAAGGAAAATCTGCTCGACCACTGGGACCACGGCCGCCTCATCCAACAAAGCTATTACGGCAAGGAAGATGGGTCGCGCTGGGTCGACAAGCCCTGGCGCTGGAATCCAGTGCAGGGCGGCGACTACCGGGGCCAGGCCGCCGAGGTGTTGGAGTTGCAGAGCGACGCGGTTTCCCTCACCGCGAGGATTCGGCCGCGCAATTGGGCCGGTGGACAGTTGCTCGGAGACTGCGAAATGCGCCAGCGCATCCGTTTGGAGGGCGATCTCGTGATAGCCCGGATGGGTTTTCGCTATACCGGAAAGGAAAGCCATCCCGCGGTCCACCACGAGGTGCCCGCGGTCTTCCTGGCGCCGCGCTTTGCCACCTTGGTGCACTACCAGGGCGACCAGGCGTGGACGGGGGGGGCGCTGCAGCGGTCCCGGCCGGGCTGGCCTAACGAGAGTCGGTCGATCCCGGAGCACTGGGCGGCCTACGTCGACGAGGAGGACCGCGGGCTGGGAGTGTTTGTGCCGATCGCCCAGGAATTGACCTGCTATCGTTTTGGGGCTTCGGAGGCGGCCGCGGGGGCCTGTTCTTATTTTGCGCCGCTGGTGACATTTGCGATTACTCCGGGGCTGGATTTCAGCTACGACATGGTTTTGGCGGTGGGGCGCCCGCCGGAGATGCGGGCGGCTTTCGCGGGGATCAAGGACCGGCTGGCGGCAACCCTACCTGCTTCTCAGGCGAAATGAAAATAGCGCTTTTTATTCCCTGTTTTATCGACGCGGTTTATCCCCGAGTGGGGATCAGCATGGTGCAGATTTTGGAGAAGCTGGGGCACCAGGTAGAGTTCGCGGAGGCCCTAACTTGTTGTGGGCAGCCGCCCTACAATTCGGGTTATTGGCCGGAGGCGCGAAAGGTGGCCCGGCGGGTGGTGGCGGGGCTGGCGGAGGCCGAAGTGGTCGTGATCGGGAGCGGGTCGTGCGGGGCCATGTTGAAAGTTTGCTATGGAGAGCTCTTTGCGGGCGAGCCCGAGGAGGCGGCGGCCCGCGCCTTGGCGGCAAAATGCTATGAGTTTTCCGATTTCCTGGTGAACCGGCTGGGGGTGGTGGATGTGGGGGCGGCGTTTCCGCACCGGGTGACCTTCCACGACGGCTGCCACGGGCTGCGGGAAATGAATGGGAAGGCCCCGCCGCGGGAGCTGCTCCAGCAGGTGCGCGGTCTGGAGTTAGTGGAGATGGGAGAAGCCGAGACCTGCTGCGGTTTTGGCGGCACCTTTGCGACCAAATATCCCGCCATCTCCACCGCCATGGGCGAAGTCAAATGCGCTTCCGCCGCGGCGACCGGCGCGGACTTCATGGTCTCGAACGACTCTAGCTGCCTGATGCACCTCCAGGGCTTGCTGGACCGTCAGGGGCGGCCGCTCAAAACCCTGCACCTCGCGGAAATCCTGGCCTGCTCATGAACCCTAACGCGGCCCAGTTCCAGACCGACGCCGGGCGGCTCGCTGCCGACCTGACGCACCGCCAGCGCATTCAGAGCGCGATGGCGAAATACTACGCGGCGCGCCTGCCGCGGCAGGCCCTTTTTCGGGATTGGCAGGAGGGGCGGCAGACCGCGGCCGAGACCAAATGGGCCGCGCTCCAGCAGCTCGACGAGCACCTCCTCGCCTTTGAAAAAAACGCCACTGCCCGCGGCACGCAAGTACACTGGACGAGCACGAGCGAGCAGGCTCGCCAGGTCATTGTGGACATCATTCAGCGGCACCGCGCCCAGCGCATCGTCAAGTCCAAGGTCATGACGTCCGAGGAAATCCACCTCAATCAGCTGCTGGAATCGCTGGGCTTCGAAGTGGTAGAAAGCGACCTCGGGGAATACATCCAGCAGCTCAAGGGTGAGCCCCCCTATCACTTTGTTTTTCCCTGCATGCACCTCAGCCGGGAGGAAATCAGCGACCTCTTTGAGAACCACCTGGGCACTGCCCAGACCCACGACCCCGAAGCCCTGACGATGATTGCGCGGCGGGTGCTGCGGCAAAAGTATTTGGCGGCGGACGTGGGGATCACTGGGGCTAACTTCATTGTGGCGGAGACCGGGATGGTTTCCATTACGGAAAATGAGGGCAACGCCCGGCTCACGGCGGCCTTGCCGCGGGTCATGATCACCTTGGTGGGGATTGAGAAAATCTTGCCGCGGCTGTCGGACCTAGCGCTTTTCTTGCCGATGCTGGCGACCGCCGGGACCGGCCAGCCGCTGACCTGTTACAACACCATGTACGGCGGTCCGCGCCAGTCGGGCGAGGCCGATGGGCCGGAGGAATGGCACGTGGTTTTGTTGGACAACAACCGCACGGCGCTCCTCGCCGACCCCGAGCAGCGCGACGCCCTGCACTGCATTCGCTGCGGCGCCTGCCTCAACGTGTGCCCGATTTTCAAGAATGTGGGCGGCTTCAGCTACGGCACTACCTATCAAGGGCCGATTGGCGCGGTGATCACCCCGCACCTGCGCGGGCTGCAAGATTGGAAGCATTTGTCCGCTGCCTCTAGCCTCTGCGGGGCCTGCACCGAAACCTGCCCCGTGAAAATCGACCTCCACCACCACTTGCTGCAAAACCGCCGCAACGCCGTCCAGCAGGGCGGGGGCGGCTGGGAGGGCCTGCTGTGGCGCGCTTTTGCCTTTGTGATGAACCGCCCGCGCCTCTACCGCCTCGCGGTCCGACTCGGGCGCTGGGCCCAACCGCTTCAGGGCCTGGTGCAGGGGGAAGCCTTCGATCCGCTGCAAGCTTGGACGAAAACCCGGGACCTTCCGGACTTGGCGCCCCAGTCGTTCCGCGCCTTTTGGGCCCAGCGCGTCTCGGCCCCGGCGCCGGAGGAAAGGAGGCCCACATGACTGAGCGCGACAAAATCCTGCAGCGCATCCGCCAAGCGCTGGTCATGCCTTCGCCCAAGCCGGGCTCGCACGGGACGGTTTTCGGCATTGGCGCGGCCCGCACCGCGGCGCAGAGCGCCCGGGACTGGCTGCCGCAAGTGGGCCCGAGCCAAGGCGATTGGGTCACCCGGTTCACGCAAAATTGCAGCGAATTGAAAACCGAGGTCATAGTGGCGGCGGATGCGGCCGCGGCCCAGGTGCAGTTGCAGCGCTTGGCGGCCGCGGAGCAGTGGCGATCGGTTGCCACCCACGGCGCGGGCGAGGCGGCGGCGGCGGCGGCGTCCCTGGGACTGCCAGTGTTGCGCACTGACGGGGGGTACCGCGCGGAGGAGTTAGAAGCGTGCGGCGCGGGGATTACCGATTGCGACGCCCTGGTGGCCCAGACCGGCTCGATTCTCCTCACGGCGCGCAGCGGGGGCGGTCGGGCCCTCTCGGTGCTGCCCCCGCACCATGTGGTGGTGGCGCGCCGCGAGCAGTTAGTGCCCGATCTTCCGGCGGCCTTCGCGTGGCTGCACCACTGCTATGGACCGGCGGCTTGGCCTAGCATGATCACCCTCATCACTGGCCCAAGCCGCACGGGGGACATCGAGCGCATCTTGGTGCTGGGGGCCCACGGGCCCAAGAAACTCACCGTTGTGATCTACTGAGGTGCGCCGACCGCGGTTGGCCCGCGGCGTTGGATTGGCGGCGCGAACGGGCGCTTGGCTGCTGGGGCTTCCTGTCGTTTTCCTTTGTGCGGTTGGCCTTTTGCTGCTCCCCTACGGTAAATCTAACCTCGCTATTGCTCATGGACAAATCCGCCAAAGCCTTCCTGCACCAACTCCTCGGAACCCCTAGCCCGACCGGTTTTGAAATCACCGGGCAGCGCGTCTGGGCCGCCTACGTCAAAGCGTTCAGCGACCGGGTAGAGAGCGATGCCTATGGCAGCGCCTGGGCGGTGCTGGAGGGGAAGTCGCCCGTCAAGTTGATGCTCGAAGCCCACGCCGACGAGATCGGCTACATGGTTAAGCATATCACCAAGGAGGGTTTCATCCACGTCGACCGCATCGGGGGCAGCGACTACGCCACGGCGCGGGGGCGCAAGCTGATTTTCCAAGGCGACAAGGGGCCGGTCAAAGGGATCATCGGCAACACCGCGATCCACATTCGGGACCGGACGGGTGGAGAGAAAGCGCCCGAGGTGCATGAATTGTATGTCGATGTCGGGGCCGACTCCGACAAGGAAGTCGCCAAGTTGGGCCTGCGCGTGGGGCATCCGGCGGTGTATGCGGATAGCTTGGAGGAATTTGGCGCGGGTCGCCTCTGCGGGCGCGCCATCGACAACCGCATGGGGGGATTCATCATCGCCGAAGTGATGCGCCGCTTGCACAAGCAGCAGGATAAACTGGCGGTCACGGTGGTGGCGGCTAACTGCGTGCAGGAGGAAATCGGAGGCTATGGGGCGCGCATGGTCACCTACCGCTTGCAGCCCGACGTGGCGATTTGCCTCGATGTGACCCACGCCACGGACACCCCGGGAATTGAGAAATCGAAGCACGGCAGCATCAAGTTAGGGGCGGGCCCCAGCGTGACCCACGGCACGGCCTGCCATCCCCTGGTGGTGCAGCGGATCGAAAAAGTGGCGGCCAAGGAAAAGATTCCGCTGCAGCACGAGTCCTCCTCCCGCTACAGCGGCACCGACACCGATTCGATGTACCACATCCGGGCCGGGACGCCGTGCGGGCTGGTTTCGCTGCCGCTGCGCTACATGCACAGCGTGGTGGAATTGGTCGACCTCCAGGACGTCGAGCAGGTCATTCAATTGCTCACCGCTTTTGCGCTCAGCTTGAAGCCCGAAGACAGCTTCGCGCACCAACTCTAGGCGCGCCGGGAGCGGCATAAAAAAGCCGGGCCCCGCGCGGGGTCCGGCTTTTTGCATGGGAGGTGCGAGGGGCGGGGGCCTTAGCCTTCGTCTTCGACCACGTCGGGCCACTCGGTGTGGAAGGGCTTGCCTTCGGGCTTGTCGAGGCGCTCGTAGGTGTGGGCGCCGAAGAAGTCGCGCTGGGCCTGGAGGAGGTTAGCGGGGAGGCGGGCGGCGCGGTAGCTGTCGTAGTAGCCGAGGGAGGCGCTGAAGGCGGGGACGGGGATGCCGTTAGTGACGGCGAGGGCGACGGTTTCGCGCCAGCTTTGTTGGAACTGGTTGAGGAGGTCCTTGAAGAAGGGATCCAGCATCAAGTTAGTGAGGCCGGGATTGCTGCGGAAGGCGTCGGTGATGCGGTTGAGGAACTTGGCGCGGATGATGCAGCCGCCGCGCCAGATGGCGGCGATTTTGCCGAGGTCGAGGTCCCAATGTTTCTTTTCGCCCATGGTCTTGATGAGGTCGAGGCCCTGGGCGTAGGAGATGATTTTGGAGGCAAAGAGGGCGTCGTGGACCTTGGCCACGAGGACTTGCTTCTCGATGCTGATGTTGGCCACGGGGCCTTGGAGGTGGGCGCTGGCGGCGAGGCGCTGCTTGCGCTGGCTGGAGAGAATGCGGGCTTCGACGGCGGCGTTGATAGTGGAAATGACCACCGCGTTTTCGACCGCGTTTTGCAGGGTCCACTGGCCGGTGCCTTTTTGGCCCGCTTTGTCGACGATCAGCTCCACGATGGGGGTGCCGGTTTCCTCGTCTTTTTGGGCGAAGATTTTGGAGGTGATCTGGATGAGATAGGACTCGAGGTCGCCGTTGTTCCAGTCGGTGAAGACTTGGGCCATTTCGTCGGAAGAGAAGTCGGCCGCTTTGAAGATGTTATAAGCTTCGCAGATGAGCTGCATGTCGCCGTACTCGATGCCGTTGTGCACCATTTTGACGTAGTGGCCCGCGCCGCCGGGGCCGATATGGGTCACGCAGGGCTCGCCGTTTACCTTGGCGGAGATGCTTTCAAAAATGGGCTTCATAACCTCCCAGGTGCTGGCGGGGCCGCCGGGCATGATGGAGGGACCTTTGAGGGCGCCTTCTTCGCCGCCGGAGACGCCGGCGCCGATGAAGCGGAGGCCGAGTTCGCCGAGTTCGGCGTCGCGCCGCTCGGTGTCGCTGTAGAGGCTATTGCCGCCGTCGATGATGATGTCGCCCTTGTTGAGCAGGGGGACGAGGGCCTCGATGACGGCGTCCACCGGGGCGCCGGCTTTGACCATGATTTGGATCTTGCGCGGGGTGGAGAGGGACTCCACGAAATCCTCCAAGGTGCGGCAGCCCACTAACTTTTTCTCGGGATTGTCGGCGATGAATTGGTCGGTGACCGCCGTGGTGCGGTTGTAGACGCTGACTTGGAAGCCGCGGCTTTCCACGTTGAGGACGAGGTTTTGGCCCATGACGGCCAGGCCGATTAATCCGAAGTCGCTTTTGCTCATATTCTATCAGGTTTTGCTCTTGAAGTGGGGGAAGGGCAGGGGTTTGGGGGGAAGGGCAAAGTGTCCCGCTCCCCTTGCTTGGCAATGGAAAATGCGTCCGTCTTGATAACCCTCGGCCCCGAGCCGGTGCCGTCGCCTCCGCCTGCGGACAGCGGGGCGTGGGGGGCGCAAGTGTGTTTTTGGGGGCGGGTGCGGGACTCCGAGGACGGGCGACCGCTGCGCGGCATTACCTACAGCGCCTATCCGGCGATGGCCCTGCGGGAGCTGGAAGCGGTGGCGGCGGCCCTGCAAGAGGCGTTTGGGCCGCACCCCTTGAGGCTGCACCACCGCACGGGTTTTGTGGCCAATGGCGAGGCCTCTTTGCTGATCGCGGTGGCGGGTCGACACAGCGCGGAATCATTTGCGCTCTGCGCCGAGTATGTGCGACGACTCAAGGTGGCCGTGCCGGTCTGGAAGCACCCCGAGTTCCTCCCCAGCGCGCCCTGATCCGCGCCCCATGAACCTGCCCAATCAACTCACGGTATCTCGCCTAGCCTTTACTGGCGCCTTTGTTGTGGCGACTTCGGTGCCTGGGCCCTACGCGTTCACCCTGGGGTTGGGCCTCTTCGTCCTGGCTTCCATCACCGACTGGCTGGATGGAAAAATCGCCCGGGAGCGGAATTTGGTAACCGCTTTTGGGGAGTTGATGGACCCCCTGGCAGACAAAATTTTGCTGGCGGCGGCCTTTGTGACGCTGATGGAACAGGGGCTGATGCCCGGCTGGCTGGTGATCGCCATCCTGGCGCGCGAATTTCTCGTCACCGGCCTGCGCCTGGTGGCGGGGGCCCGCGGGGCGGTGCTGGCGGCGGACCGCCTGGGCAAGCAGAAGACGCTGTGGCAGATCGTGACCGCCTGTTATTTGCTCTTTTACTTGGCGAGCCGCGAAAGCCCTCTGGCCTTTGCGCGGCCTCTCTTTGAGCTGAAGGGGCTTGGGGTGTCGACCCTGTTGCCGCTGCTGCTGGGGCTAACTTTGGCAACTACGCTGTATTCGGGGCTGGCCTATTTTTGGAAAAACCGGCAAGTGGTGCTCGACCAGATGTGAGCGCTGCGCCTGCGCTTTACGTCCGCTCCTTTCCATGTCACAACTCCCTATTTATGAAATCTGACCCTTCCCGAGCCCTGCCACTTTCCGCTCTCCGGCGCGCCCTGCTGCTGGCCGGGAGCACGGCGCTGATCGCCTCCTCCTGTGCCGACCGCCCTGCCTATGGGCCGGAGAGCAATGTCTTTGCCCCCCGCTACGGGTACGGCAGCGCCCCAGCCAACTTGGAGGAGCGCCCCGCCGCCCCAGCCGATGCGCCAGGGCGCGCCAATCCCCAAGTCCAGGACGGTCAACCCCGCAAGGTCCCAGAAATCTTGCGCGACCCCTCCAATACCACGGTCGACCTCAGCCCTCCGCCCAGCAAGGCCGCTCCAGGGCAAGCCCCGGAGCAGACCGCTCCCCCGGCGGAGGCCGCCCCCGCCCGGACCCCGGCCCCAGCCTTGACCAAAGCCCCGGCGGAGGCCGCTCCAGCCCCGGCCCCCGAGGCGGCGGCGCCCGCCCCCGAGCGGATTGCGGCTCCGGCCCCCGCTCCCGTCAAGCCCGCCGTGGCGCGCGAGGACTTACCCTTTGGCCAGCCGGTGGTGGGCAAGAAGGGCTTTGTCTACAGCCCCTACGCCCCGGACAAGGGCCAGGTCGACGTCCAGGATATTCCCTCGGGCACCAAGGTGAAGTGCCCGTACACCAACAAGGTTTTCCGCGTGCCTTGAGCGGCCGATTGGCCCGCGGCCGGAGCCCCGGCCGGAGCTCGCCTTGCCCGGCGCCGGCCTTCACGAGGCCTGCGCCGCGCTTTTTTCCCCGACTTCTCCGTTGCCGGGCGGCTTGGGCGCCTCCTGATGGGATAGGTCCTTTTTTCATGAAGTCATTTTCCGACATTTCTCTGGCCGTCTTTGGCCCCGGCCTTTTGGGCGGTTCGCTGCTGCTGGACGCCCGCCTCCACGGCGTGGGCGACCTGCGGGTTTGGGCGCGGCGCGAGGAAAGTCTCGGCGAGGTGCGCCAGCGCGGCCTGGCCGACTTTGCCTCCACGGAAGCGGCGGCAGTGGCCGAAGGAGCCGACCTCCTGGTACTCTGCGTCCCCGTCGGCGGGATGCCCGCCCTCGCGGAGCAAATCGTGCGGGCCCGCCTGGGGGCGAATCCGGTGGTCACCGATGTCGGCAGCGTCAAGGCTTCGGTGGTGGCGGGAGTGGGCGGAGTGTGCCGCCGGGCGGGCCTGGCTTTTGTGGGCAGTCATCCCATGGCGGGGGCGGAGACCGCCGGCTTGGGCGCGGCTCGGTCTGGGCTTTTCCAGGGGGCGGCCTGCATCCTGACTCCTGAGTCGGAGACGTCCCCCGCTGCCCTGGCTAAAGTGGAGGCCTTCTGGCAGGCCTTGGGTTGCCGCACCGCGCAGATGGATGCGGCGCGGCACGACGCCTTGGTGGCGCGGATCAGCCACTTGCCCCACCTCGCCGCGGTGGCCGCTACCCTCGCCGCCTTCAAGCCGGACCCCTCCATGGCCCAGTTCGCCGCGGGCGGCCTGCGCGACACCACCCGGGTGGCCTCCGGCCCCCCGGAAATGTGGCGCGAAATATTGCTAGAAAACCGCCTGGCGATCCTGCCGGCCCTGGCCGACCTGCACCGCGCCACGGGCGAACTGCTTGAAATTTTGGAGAAAGCGGACGAGGGCCAGTTGCTCGCCCGCCTCGAGGAGGCCCAGCGCCTGCGGGCGACCCGCTATCCCTGAGTCCCCTCCGGCCCCGTTCCTCTTTCCCCTTTTTCGCCCCTTTTTCGCCTCCCTTCGACCCCGCTTTGCCATGTCAGAATTTCGCGTTAGAAAAGCCCACCCCATCGCCACAGAAATCACCGTTCCCGGTGACAAAAGCATCTCGCACCGCGCCATCATGTTTGCCTCCCTAGCGAATGGGACGAGCGAGATTACCGGCTTCCTCCCCAGCGGCGACTGCCTCAGCACCGCGGCCGCTTTTCGCGCCATGGGGGTGGAAATTGCTTTTTTCCGGGAAGACGGCAGTCCCTGGCAGCCCACGCCCGCGGGGGAGGGACCGCACCGCGTCGTCGTCCACGGCCGGGGCCTGCGGCTCCACGCCCCCACGGGCCCGGTGGACTGCGGAAACTCCGGCACCACCATGCGCCTGCTCGCGGGCATCCTCGCGGGGCAAGCATTCACCGCCGTCATGACCGGCGACGAGTCCCTTAGCAAGCGCCCTATGAAGCGCGTCACCGAGCCACTTTCCCTGATGGGAGCGCGCTTTGAGGCCACTGGCCCGGGAGGCACGCCGCCCCTCACGGTGCACGGCCGCCCCCCGCTCGAGGCCATCACCTATGCGCTGCCCATGGCCAGCGCTCAGGTGAAAAGCGCCGTCCTCCTCGCGGGACTTTACGCCGAGGGCAAGACCACGGTGATTGAGCCCGCGGTGACGCGCAATCACACTGAGACCATGCTGCGCCATTTTCGGGTCAAGACGGTTTGCCAGGGCCCGGCCATTTCGATCTATGGCGGCCAGGTGCCGGAAAGCCGGGACTTCCATGTGCCCGGAGACATTTCCAGCGCCGCCTTCTGGCTGGTGGCGGCCGCCGTGCAACCGGGCTCCGACCTCGTCATCAAGGGCGTCGGCCTCAACGAGACCCGCACCGGCATTCTCAAAGTCCTCCTGCGCATGGGCGCGCAAATCGCCGAGGACGTCACCGATGGCGCCGACGGCGAACCCCGCGGCACCCTCATCATCCGCGGCGGCGGCTTGCAGGGCACCTGCATCGAGGGCGCAGAAATCCCCAACGTCATCGATGAACTCCCCATCCTAGCGGTGGCCGGGGCCCTGGCCCACGGCACCACCATCATCCGCGACGCCGCGGAACTCCGCGTCAAGGAGACCGACCGCATCGCTGCGGTAGTCGAAAACCTGCGGCGCTTCGGCGTCTCCGTCCGCGAGCTCCCCGACGGCATGGAAATCACCGGCTCGGGCGGCCGCCCCCTGGTCGGCGCCAGCGTCACCAGCTTTGGCGACCACCGCATCGCCATGGCCTTCGCCATCGCCGGGCTCTTTTCCGAGGGCGAATCAATCATCTCCGACGTAGACTGCGTGAGCACCTCCTACCCTGGCTTTGCCGAACACCTGCGCCTCTTTCAGTCCCGGGACGTCACCGGCACGATCACTCCAGTCATCGACCGCCTGCCCGGGTCCCTGCCCCTCTGAGCCCATGCCCGATTCCTTTGTCATCGCCATCGACGGTCCCGCCGCCTCCGGGAAAAGCAGCGTCTCCAAGGTTTTGGCGCGCCGCCTCCACTGCTCCCACGTCAACAGCGGCGCCCTCTACCGCGCCGCCACCTGGGGCATCTTGCAAGCCGGCGCCGACCCCGCCGACCCCCGCGCCGTCGCCGCCGCGCTCGCGGCCCTCCACCTCGATTGCCTCCCCAGCGGCTCCGGCTTCACCATTTTAGTCAACGGAGTCGACCCCGGCGACCAACTCCGCCAGCCCGCGGTGGCCTCCCAGGTCTCCTCCGTCGCTAGCATTCCCGAAGTGCGGGATCTCCTCACCGCGCAATTGCGCCGCCTCGCGGAGGGGCGCAGCCTGATTATGGAGGGCCGCGATATCGGCAGCGTGGTTTTTCCCCACACTCCTTACAAGTTTTACATCGACGCCAGCGAAGCCGTCCGCCTGAGCCGCCGCCGCGCCCAGGGCGAAGTCGATTCCCTGGTCACCCGCGACCAACAAGATTCCACCCGCAAAACCGCTCCCCTCGTGGTCGCCCCCGACGCCCGCGTCATCGACACCACCGCCCTCGAACTCGACCAAGTGGTCGCCGAAGTCCTCGCCGCCCTGGTGGCCCGCGGCCTCCCCGCAGGCAGCGCCGAAAGCTGAAATTTTTGCGGGAAAGGGCCAAAATCTACTTGCGCCCCGCCGCTTCCCGCGCATTCTGATGACCCGCAGCGCTGGCTGCGTTTCCCACAAAAGACCCTTTCGTCTAACGGTTAGGACACGACCCTTTCACGGTTGTAATACGGGTTCGATTCCCGTAGGGGTCGCCACTTTTGTAACATATACGTTACCCCAAAAGTGGCGGCCGAAAGCGCCCGCCGCGCCAGCGCCTCGCTGATCTGTTTATTTTTCTATCCACCGACAGGTGGCGGAAAGCGGAAAATCGCCCCCGCGCCCCCCGCGCCTGCCGCCCCCCAACTGCCCCCCTCAACTGCCAAACATGGGCGCCCTCAACCGCGGAGCGGTTGCCCCATGCGGGGCCGCCCTGGGTTTTCCTGGCGGGGCTCTGGCCCATTTTCGGGGCGGGGCATCGCGGGCCATTGCGGGGCGGCCCCGCTTTTGCGGGTTGAGTTTTCTTGCGGTGGCTGTCATGGTCGCCCTCCCCGGCACGGTTCCGGCTTCTTCCCCCTTTTATTATGCCTGCCCGCCCCCGGTCCCCTTTGGCTGCTCCAGACGCTGTGGAGACATCCTTTGAGCAGTCCATTGAGGAATTGGATCAGATTATCCAGGCCCTGGACGGGGATCCGCAGGGTTTGGACGAATTGGTGGCTCGCTATGAGCGGGGCATGCAGTTGCTGAGCCGGTGCCAGCAGCAGTTGGACGCGGCCCAACTCCGCATTGAACAGATTTCCCGCCGCGCCGAGGAGGGACCCGCCGCTGCGCCGAGCCCCCCGAGCCCTTTGCCTCCTTTGCCCCCTGTTGCTTCCGATGATGAAATCCGACTCTTTTAACCCAGAGGATCTCCCCGAGATCCGCTCCCCCGACGACGTCAAGCGCCTCAGCGACAAGCAGCTGCTGCAGTTGGCGGAAAAGGTGCGGCGCGATTTGATTGAGACGCTCGCCAACACGGGAGGTCACCTCGGTCCTAACCTTGGAGTGGTGGAGTTGACGATTGCGCTGCACCGGGTGTTCCATTCCCCGCAGGACAAGTTCATTTTTGACGTCAGCCACCAGGGCTATGTGCACAAAATGCTGACGGGCCGCTGGGATCGGCTCTCCACGATGCGGCAATACGAGGGCCTCAACGGCTTTTTGCTGCGCAGTGAGAGCGAGCACGATTGCTATGGGGCGGGACACGCGGGCACGGCGATGAGCGCCGCCCTGGGCTTCGCGGTGGCGCGGGACTTGAAGGGCACGGACGAGCACGTGGTCTGCGTGGCGGGCGATGCCGCCTTCACTTGCGGGCCGACCTTTGAGGCGCTCAACAACGTGGCCTCCTCCACCAAGCGCTTTATCACGGTCCTCAACGACAACGAGTGGTCGATCGACAAAAACGTCGGGGCCATCGCCCGCTATTTTACGGCGCTTTCGACTAATAGCGCCTACGCCCACCTCCACGACAAGGCGGCCCAGTTTGTGGAAAAGATCGGAGGCAAGGCGATGCGCAAATTGGTCGGCAAGGTCGAGGGCAGCGCGAAAAACCTCATCCTGCCGAGCGTCATTTTCGAAGAGTTTGGGATGCGCTACTACGGGCCCATCGACGGCCACAATCTCCCGTTGTTAGTGAAGACCTTTGAGTTTCTCAAGACGCAGAGCGAGCCCGTGATTCTCCACATCATCACCGAAAAGGGCCGCGGCTACGAGCCCGCTCTAGCCAATCCCGGGAAGTTCCACGGGCTGGGCACCTATGAGATTGAGACCGGGGAGACGGCCCCTAGCCCGACGCCGACCTGTTCCCAGATTTTTGCGGAATCGCTGGTCCGCTTTGCCCGGGAGGACCGCAAGATCGCGGCCATCACCGCGGCCATGCCGGGCGGCACTGGCTTGGGCTATTTTAAGAAGGAGTTGCCGGAACGGTACTTTGACGTGGGGATTGCGGAGGAACACGCCGCGCTTTTTGCCTGCGGCCTGGCGGCCCAAGGCCTGCGCCCTTTCCTGGCCATTTACAGCACGTTCATGCAGCGGGCCTACGACATGATCATTCACGACATGGCCTTGCAGAAACTGCCAGTGCGCCTGTGCATGGACCGCGGCGGCCTGAGCGGCGACGACGGCCCGACCCACCACGGGCTGTTTGACATTGGCTACTTGCGCCACGTGCCGGGGCTGATCCACATGCAGCCCAAGGACGAGGATGAGTTCGTGGACATGCTGTGGACCATGGCCAACTACGAAGCCGGCCCCACCGCGATCCGCTACCCGCGCGGCGCCATCACCGGGCGGGCGATCAAGGAAAAGCCGCAATTGCTCGAGATCGGCGAGGCCGAAGTAGTGGCCGACGGCACCGATGTGGCCCTGATCGGGCTGGGGAGCATGTTCGATATGGCCGCGCAGGCCAAGATTCAGCTCGAAGCCCTCGGGTACTCCGTGGCGCTGATCAACCCGCGCTGGATCAAGCCGCTCGACACCGCGGTGCTAGAGCGCTATGCCCGCCGCTGCCGCGTCCTCTGCACCTTGGAAGACCACGTCCTCCACAACGGCTTCGGCTGCGGCGTCATCGAGCACCTCCACGGCGTCGGCCTCTACACCCCCGTGGAGCGCATCGGCTGGCCGGATGCATTTGTCGAACACGGCACCCCCGCCATCCTGCGCGCCAAGCATGGCCTGACTCCCGAGGACTGCGTCCGCAAGGTCCTGCAGCAACTCCAAGCCAAGCGCGCCGTCCCCGCCTTCGTCTGAATCCACTAATCCCAGCCCACCACTCACGGCCTATGACTCCCTCCTTTCCAGCAGCGCTCCGCGGCGGGGCCCCCTTCACGCTGTGGCTGGATCCGGCCCGTTGGCCTGCGCCCGCCGCCGCGGCACCCGCGGCGTCCGCGGCGCCTCCAGCCCAGGGGCGGCCTGCGCCGATCCAGCTGCCCGGCGCTGGATTTACGCTGTGGCTCGACCCCGCCCGCTGGCCTGCGGCCGCCGCTCCTCCAGCCCAGGCGCCGCCCGCGCCGCTGCAGTTGCCCGGCGCCGCCTTTACGCTGTGGCTCGACCCCGCGGGTTGGCCGACCGCGGCCCCGGCCGTCTCTGAGCCGACCCCAGCGACCCCTGAGCCGACGCTCGGCGGCGCCGCGGCGCCTCCAGCCCCGGCGGTGGCCCCGCGCATTTCCCTGGCGCACAGCCGGGCCTTTACGCTGTGGACCCGCCCTGGCCAGGTGGTGCCGTTGCCGATGAAAAATGGTTTTACGGCCGCGCAATTCGCCGCCTCCCTCGCTACCCCAGCGCCGACCGCGGCTCGCCCGGCGGCCTGCGAAGCTGCGGTCGGCCCGCCGCCAATCGCCTGGGAGCGCTGGATGCCCCTCGGCACCGCGGCGGTCGCGGTGCTCGGCCTCAATGCCTTGACTGCCGCGGCCGATGCTAGGAAATCCGTCGCAAGCCAAACGGAGATCACCGGGCTGACTCGGCGGGTGGAAGAAGATGCCCAGCGGGTCACCTCCTTGGCTCACGGCCTGGGGGAAAGCCTAGCCAAGGCTGAATCCCGCGCCGCTCAGCTGCAGAAACAAAACGCCCGCCTCAGCGCTGACCTTGCCAAGGCCCAGGAAGCGAGCCGCCAGGCGGAAACGCGCGCCGCTAGCCAGGAGGCGGTGATTGGCGGGCTCGGGGCGCAATTGAAGGAGGCCCTCCAAGCGGCGGCGGCGGCGGCCGTCCAGGCCGAGACCGCCATGGTGGGAGCCCAGGAGGAATCGTCCCGATTGCAGCGCGAGTCTGGAGCGGCGCTGGTGGCCCTCCGGCAGACCCTGGGCGGCCTGGAAGCGGAGAAAGCGGCGGCCATCAAAGCGGCGGCCGATGCCGCGGCCGCGCTAGCAGTCCTGCAGGCCAAATGGGATGCCCTGCCCAAGGCGGCGCCCTGAGGCGGTCCGCGGGCTTGGCAGGTCCGGGCTGGCGCGGGGAGCGATCTTGACTTAAAAGTTCCGCTTATGCCTTTCGCTCGCCGCCGCTTTCTCTGGCTCGCCGCTGCGGCCGCCGCTGCCCCGGCGGCCCCGGCTCAGGCGGGCATCGACCACTTGCCGATCCATACCACTTTTGTGAACCGGGAGCGGTTCCAGGCGATCATGGCCAAGGCCCGCGCCGCGGGCTGGGCTCGGCTGCCCATGGGGACGCGCCTCGCCCTGCTGGGCCGGGAATGCCTGGGGATTCCTTATGTCGGCTACACCTTGGAAATTGACGACCGCATCGAGTGCCCGTCTGCTAACTTTAATGGATTGGATTGCTGGACGTTTTTTGAAATCGCCCTGGGGATGGCGCGCTTGTTAGAGCGGCCCGGGAGCGCGGGGGCGCCGCCGGATTTGCTGAAGGAAATTCAGTGGACGCGCTACCGGGCGGGGCGTTGCCAGGGGAATTATCTGGAGCGGATTCACTATCTCAACGAGTGGTTTATCGACAACGAGGCGCGGGGCAACGTGCAGGACATCACGCGCCGCCTCGGCGGGGCGGTGCGCCTGGAGGGGCGGGAAAGCCGGGAGATGACGGTGCTGTGGAAGGGCTATCGCTACCTGCGCTGCAATCCCGCGCTGCGCCCACACATGGCGCGCCTGGAAGCGCGGGTGAATGCGCTGCCGGTGTGGTACATCCCGAAAAGCGGGGTGGCCCAGATTGAGGGGCAGCTGCAAGACGGCGACATCGCGGGCATCGTGGCCAAGGATCAGGGCGGGGTTTGTTCCCACGTGGGCCTGATCACCCGCAGCGGCGGCCAGGCGCGCTTGATGCACGCGTCCAAAAACCATCGACAGGTGGTGTTAGACCAGGCCATTTCTAAGTACCTCAACAGTTTCACGAGCCACGCCGGCCTGATTGTGGCACGCCCCTTGCCCACCGCTCGGGAGGTCACCTCGCGGGCCGCCTACGAGGCCAATTTGCGGGCTTTGGGCGCGTGAGCGGGGCTCGGATAAGAAAGTTAGGGGCGGCGGCCTTCGTCGCAGTCGTAGTAGTCGAAGAAGGTCACAATATCTGGGCGGTCGGCTAGGCGGGAGGCGATTTTGTGTTGTTCAAGGCGTCCGGTGGCGCCGGTGTCGTCGTCGCGCCAGCCGGTTTTGGAGGCGTATTTGTTCCAGACGAGCATTTCTTCTTCGCTGGGCCGACGGCCCTGCTGAAAGCACCATTCGAGGAGGGCCTCGTCGCTGGCGGGGTCGGCGGCGCGCTCGCGCAGGGCGCGGTAGTCGACGTGGAGAAAGCGGCAGATGCGGCCGTCAAATCCCTCGCCGAGCATGGGCAGGTAGTCGGCGGGAAGTTCTCCGGCGCGGAGAAGGCGCATTTTGTCGAGCATGCGGGCGAAGTAGAGCAGGCCGAGGGTGGGGTCGTGGGCGGAGCGGGGGAAGGGCATGGGGCTGGGGCGGCGGGAGGTTAGCCTCGGGCGAGGAGATCGTCGAGGATGGGACCGGCTTGGTTGGTAAGGATGGAATAATGGCCGTCCTCGCAGGCGTGGAAGGTGGCGGTGGGAAGGCCGGCGGCAAAGGCGGCGGCGGCGGAGCAGGCGAAGTTGCGGTCTTGGGTGCCGTGCCAGAAGCTGAGGGGGGAGCGGATTTCCGCGGGGTCGAAGGGCCAAGCGAGGGCGTAGGGTTGGGCGTCTTCCCAGAGTCCGCGCATGCCCGATTGCATGGCGCGGCGAAAGGCCGGGTAAAATTGAGCGAAGCGCTCTTTGGGCCACAGGGCGGCGCGGTCGCGGGGGCCGAGGATGCGCAGGGCGAGCCAGAGGGCGGCGCGAGGCGGGGGGATGCGGCCGAGGCGGACCGCGGCGGCGAGGGCGGCTTGGAGGAGCCAGGGGGCGCGGTCGTGGAGCGCCAGCATGGCTTGGTAGACTGGGGAGAGGTGGCGGCGCGCGGGGCCGGGGGCGGCAGGGAGGGCGCCGCAGACGATGGCGGTGGCGCGGACGCTCGGACCCAAGGCCCAGGCGGTCGCCAGGGCGTAGGGGCCGCCGCCGGAAAGTCCGAGGACGAAGCTTCGGTCGAGTTGTAGGTGGTCGGCCAGGGCTTGCACCAAGGGGGGCCAGTCGAGCAGGGAGCGCCCGGCCTGACTCGAGGAGGCGCTGATGCCGGGGCGATTCGGGGCGATGAGGCGGAGGCCGCGGTCGAGGGCGGCCTGGTGGATGAGGGAGCCTTGTTGGGCTTCGCCGGGCCAACCGTGGAAGAAAAAGAGGGCCGGACCGCGAGGGCAGCCGTACTCGCGGAAGCTGAGGACTTGGCCCGAGGGAAGCCGAAAAGTGTGGAGCATCTCTGCCAGCAAGGCGGAAAACGGGGGAGGCGCAAGGGCGGGCCCGGGCTGAGCGCCCAGCTAGGGGCGGCAAAAGGACTTGAATTCCAGTTGCATCGGGGCACAGCGTCCCTAGTATGCCCTCCCGATTTCCGGGGTTTTGGGCGGCGGAGTTCCGCGGCTCACCGGTAATACTTCGTCCACAGTCAACTGCTGCCTGCCATGAAACCTGATCTCCATCCGAAACTAAACCACGTCGTCTTTGTGGATACCGCTTGCGGTGCCCGCTTCATCACCCGCTCCACCGCCACCTCCAAGCAGGTGGAAGTCATCGACGGCGTCGATCACTACGTGGTAGCCCTGGGCATCACCTCGGCGTCCCACCCCTTCTTCACGGGCGAGCAAAAGTTTATCGATACCGCCGGGCGGGTCGAGAAATTCGCCAAGCGCTTTGGCGCCACCGCGACGCGCCGCAGCGCCCCCAAGCTCACTGGTTCCGCTTCTTAGCGCGTTGCCCCCCTTTTTCAGCCGAACGGTGCCGCATTCCCCGCGAATGCCGCACCGTTTTGCTTTGTCCAGCGGACCGCCGCGGACTGTTTGCCCTCCCTGTTAGTAACGCCCCACCCTCCTCCCGCTGTGGACTACGCCCCGCTGATTGAAAAACGACGCCAGCGCCTCGCCGAACTGGACGAGGCTATCTCGTCGCCCGAGTTTTACCAGGACCCCAAAAAAGCGGGGCTGCTGACCCGCGAGCACGCTCAGATCAAGAAGCTGTTAGCGCTGTGGGAGGAGCACCAGAGCGTGCGGCGGCAAATCGCGGAGAACGAGGCCATGGCCAAGGGCGACGACGCTGAATTCGCCGCCCTGGCGGCGGAGGAATTGCCCGGCCTGCGGGGGCGCGAGGAAACTCTCGCCACCCAGGTGCAATACGCCCTCTTGCCGCGCGATGTCACCGAGGACCGCGACGCCATTGTCGAAATTCGCGCGGGGACGGGCGGGGACGAGGCCGGGCTTTTTGCGGCCGATTTGCTGCGCATGTACACCCGCTACGTCGACGCCATGGGTTGGAAAATCGAGCCCATGGATGCGAGTACTTCGGACGCGGGCGGCTACCGGGAAGTGGTCTTCAAGGTCACGGGGGAGGAAGTGTTTCGCTTTTTGAAATACGAGAGCGGGGTGCACCGGGTGCAGCGGGTGCCCGCCACCGAGGCCCAGGGCCGCATTCACACGAGCACCGCGACGGTGGCGGTGCTGCCGGAGGCCGATGAAGTCGACGTGGAGATTAAGCCTGACGAGTTGCGCATTGAGGTCTGCCGCGCCAGCGGCGCGGGCGGCCAAGGGGTCAACACCACCGACTCCGCGGTCCAGGTTTTGCACCTGCCTACGGGCTTGATCGTGCGTTGTCAGGACGGGCGCAGCCAAATCAAAAATAAGGAGAAGGCGATCACGATTTTGCGCTCCCGATTGTTAGAACGCAAGCAGCAGGAGGAAGCCGCCAAGTACTCCGCTAACCGCAAGGCCCTGATCGGCAGCGGCGGGCGCGAGGAGAAAATTCGCACCTACAACTACCCGCAAAATCGGGTCACCGACCACCGGGTCAATCTCACCCTCTACAACCTGACGGGCTACATGGAAGGCGACCTCGCGGGCATGATCAGTACCTTGCAGGCCAGCGAAATGGCCGCCCGCCTGGAGGAAGCGGGCCTGGGGAACTGAGCGCTTTTTGGTTAAAAAAGCTATTGGATGGCGACGGCGAGGCGGTAGAAGGCGCGGCCGCCCGCGGCGAAAGGCAGGCCGAGGCGCAGCTTGAGTCGCTCGTAGGCGGGGGCCACGGAAGTGGGGCCGCTCAGCACCGCGTAGAGGGCGGGCGCCCAGGTGGCGAGCTGGAGGGAGGATTCGGGGAGGAAGCGTCCGGCATTTTTGCGGCGGATGAATTCTAGGGTGAGATAGGGGGCACCGTCGATGATTTCCTCGCGGAAGCAGGGCAGGCCGCCGGTGGTTCCTGGTCCTGCTAGAGGAGAGCCGGGGACGAAGGGCGAGAGGTTGAAGGCGAATTCGAGCAGGTTGGGGACGAGGTCGCCATCGGGGTCGCCGTAGGGTCCGGCTTCGGGTTCGCTCGGGCTTCCAAAGAAGGCGGTTTGCCAGGCGGCGAAGGCCGCGGGACCGGCCCCGCTGCTGGCGGCGTCGAGGAGGCCGGTGAATCCGCCGAGCTGGAAATACGGGCCGCTGGCGGCGCTGCCCCCCCAGCTGGAGAGGGCTTGCTGCACCGCGTAGCTGGAAGATGCCGCGGGGCCGCCCCCGGAATCGAGGGCTCCATCGATTTGATAGGGTCCGCCCGCGCCTGCGGGGGCGGTGGGGGCGGCGGCGAGGAGCGCGAGACCCGCGCGGAGCCAGAGGGTCATGGGCGCTGGTAGAGATAGAAGGTTTGCCCTACGCGGTAGCGGCCTCCGGCGCTGAAGCCGACGCCGTTGGATCCGCCCCAGACGATCATTTCGCTGCCCGTCCATTCCATGTTAGGGAGGACTCTGGCCGCGGGGGCGCCGGAGGCGGTGAGGGAAGTCCAGGTGCTGTTGGTGGGGTTGTAGCGGGCGCCGCTGCCGCTGTAGGCGAGGGAGGTGGCGCTGGTGGATCCGCCCCAGACGATCATTTCGGAGCCGGTCCAGACGGCGCTGTGTTGGATGCGGCCCTCGGGGGCCCCGGCGGCGGCGAGGTCCTTCCAGGAATTAGTGCTAGGAGAGTAGCTGGCCCCGCTGTTGTAGGCGGAGCTGGCGCCGGGGATGGTGCCACCCCAGGCGAGCATTTCGCTGCCGGTCCAGACCGCGGTGTGGTAGAAGCGGGGGTTGACGGAGGGGGCGGCGGCAGTCCAGGTCCCGGCGCCGAGGGGGTTGAAGCGGAGGCAGTCGCTGAAGGCCGCGAGGCCGTTAGTGCCGCCGTAGACGAGCATTTCGGAGCCAGTCCAGATGGCGCTGTGGAGGTGGCGGGGGGCGGGAGCGGCGGCGGCGGGAAGGGCCGTCCAGGTGCCGCCGACGCCGAGGCCGGGATGATAGCGGGCGCCGTCGCCGAGGACGCTGCTGCCGTTGTTACCCCCGAAGAGGAGCAGTTCGGCGCCGGTCCAGACGGCGGTGGCGTTGAAGCGGCCGACCGGAGCGTTTGTCAGGCTCATGGCCGTCCAGCGGTCGGTGCTGGGATTGTAGCGGCCGCCGGAGTTGGGATAGGCCCCGGCGCTGCGGCCGCCCCAAACGATCATTTCCGTGCCGGTCCAGATGGCTAGAGGGTTTTCCCGGTTGGCGGGCTGGCCCTCAGCATTCATGGGGGTCCAGGCATTGGTGGCCGGGCGGTAGCGCCAGCCTTCGGCGCCGTCTCCCCAAATCAGCATTTCGCTGCCGGTCCAGACGGAGGCGGCGCGGTCGCGGGCGGAGCCTCCAGCGATGGCGGTCCAGGTGTCGCCGGACTGGAGCGTCCCGGCGGGGACGTAGCCGGCGTCGCGGAGAGCGGGGGCGTCGGCTTGGAGGGAAACCAGGGCCGCGCCGGGAGGGACGGTTCCCTGGCCGGAGGCGGCGAGGCTGTCGGCGACGGCGGTGGGGGCGAGGGCGGCGGCGGAGACGGAACCTGGGGCTATTTTGCTAGCGGTGACGGCGCCCGGGGCGAGTTGGGCGGTGCTGATGGCGCCGTCGCGGACTTGGTCGGCCATCAGGGCGTAGGCCACGGCGGCGAGGCGCTGGTCGGGGCTGAGTTGTTGCCAGCCGTTGAGGCCGTCGCTGAACCAGACGCGGAGGTGGACGTCGCCGTGGCTGAAGAGGCCTGCGGGGAGCGGGCTCATGCCGGGGCGCGTGGCGTCGCCTAACATTATACTGTAGAGGCCGCCCTGGACGCCGAGGGAGACCGCGGCCGCGGGAGCGGAGCCGCCCGCGCTGGTGCCGTCGTTGCTCCAATAGGTCGTGGCGCCATTGGCGCTGAGGAGGGCGAACTTGAATTGGCCGGTGCCCGTGAAGTCGGCCCCGCTGACGCGCGCCCGACCTTGATAGTGGAGCAGCTGGGGGACCTGGGCCGCGAGGGGCAGGGCGCTGGCCCAGCAGGCGAGGAGGGCGGGGGCGAGGAGGGAAGAGCGCATCAGTTTAGAAAAAAGGGGAGGGCGCCAGGCCATGGCCATGAGCTGTAGGGAGGACGCCGCGAAAAGTCGATGCCCTTCTCCAGGGCCCACCTAGGCGGGTGCGGGCGGGCGTCGGCCAAAAAGTCCCTTGGTCCAGGCCCCGGCCACCAGGCGGGCCTTGCGCAGCGACGACAGGCGGTAGCGCTGGTCGAACACGCGGTAGCCATCGGCTTCAAGGAGGTCGAGGGTTTCACTGTAAATGCGGCGCATCGCTTCCGCGGCGAGCAGGGGGCGGCGGTCCCGCTTGACCAGGGCGGCGCGGGCCAGCTCGTAGTAGGACCGGGCGCGGGCTACTTCCTGGCGCATCAGGCGCACAAAAGCCTCGTTGTATTTTCTGTTAGAGAGGTCGGCCACGCTGTACCCGGCGGCCGCGAGGTCGTCGAGGGGCAAGTAAACGCGCTGGCCGTTTTCCCAGTCGGCGCGGATATCCCGAAGAATGTTCGTAATCTGGAGGGCGTAGCCGAGGTTGATGGCGTAGTCGCGGCTGCGCTCGTCGCGGCAGCCGAAGATGCGCACGCTGACCAGGCCGACGCAGCTGGCGACGCGGTAACAATAGAGCTTGAGGTCTTCCCAGGTTTGATAGGGATGGGGGTCGATGTCCATGGCTACGCCGTCGATGATGGCGGTCATTTCATCGGCGGGAATGTGGTGGCGGTGGCGGAGTTCGAGCAGATCGCGCTCGAAGGGGTCGCAGTTGGGGGCTTCGCCGCGGACCACGGCGCGCCAGCGCTCGAGGGCCTGGAGGCGCTCGGGGGTGGTCCAGCCCTCGTCGTCGGCGATGTCGTCGACGATGCGGCAGAAGGCGTAAAAAACGTACATGTCCTGGCGGCGGCGCTTGGGGAGGCAGGCGAGGGCGAAGGCCAAGTTCGATCGGCTGCGCTTCACGATGTCGTGAGCGGAGGGGCCGGAAGAAGTGGAGCTCATGGGGATGGGGCGGCGCGCCGACGGAGGGGGCGGGCTGGGGGCGGGGGCGGTTCCGCCCGCAAGTTGACCCATGCGCTGAGTGCCAGCACCGTCAAGCCTATTTGGACGAGGGCGTGGGCGACCGCCAAGAGGACCTGCAGCCCGGGGGGGGCGCTGGAGCTGGCCTTGGCCAATGCTCGGCCGGCCAGGCCCCACAGGTGTGCTCCCAGGCCTGCGGCGGCGAGCCAGGCGAGGGCTTGCCAGCCGCGGGAACGCCAGAGGGCGCCGGCTTGTTGGGCGCCCTGGCCCCAGAGGTCCGACGAGCGCAGGTGGAGAAAGAGGAGCGGCGCAAAAGCTAGGGCGAGGCCGAGGGCGGCGAGGAGGGCGCGCCCGGCGGGGAGGGCTTCGGGGGGCAGCCAGCGCCCCAGCCACCAAGCGCTGCCGTGGCCGAGGGCCCAGGGCCAGAGCCTCAGGGAGTGGGCGGCGGAGGATTCCAGCCAGCGCACCCCGGCGACTTTTTTGGGGGCGCGGTCTTCGGTTTCTGCTAGGAGGAGGAGCCCCGCGAGGACGGCGGCGGAGGGCCAGCCCACCAGGGGGATGGCGAGCAAGGTGGCCCCGGCGTGCCAGACCGCGGGTAATTGGAATCTGGCTAGGGAGGCATCGGCGATGAGGGCGGCGGCGCCGATGAGGAGGAGGGCGAGCCAGCGCGCCCCGGATTGGCTAGTGACGGAGGAGGTTCCTTTGAGAAAGCCTTGGCGGAGCCCTGCGGCGTTGGCGGCGAGCAGGCCTGCGGAGAGGAGGGCCACGGCGGGGCCGAAGGTAAAGCCGTGCCAGGCTTGGAGCAGGGCGGCCGCGGTTCCGGCTAGGGCGGGCTCGGTTGGCAGGTGGGGCAGGGTGTGGGCGCGTCCATGGGCGGCGAGCGCTTCCGCGCCGAGGAGGGCGGCAGGCAGCGCCGCGGCGGCGGGGTATTTTCGGATGAGATGGGCGCCGCGGCGGAACTCCGCGCGCCAGGGCTGGACCGCAAAAAAGAGGGCGGCGCAGGCCGCCGCCCCGGCTCCCCAGCACCATGGCAACCAGCGCGGGTCCATCGGGAAGCGGGCCGGGGGCTCAGCGAATCAACCCAAAGTGGGGGAGGAAGGGCCAGTAGACGAAGAGGGCGGGCCCCACTAAGTTTTGCTCGGGCACCGGCCCCCAGTATCGGCTATCGGAACTTTCCGGGCTGTTGTCGCCCATGGCCATATAGGATTTTTCCCCGAGTTGCACGGCTTGCTCGCCATGGACGTAGTCGCCGTTGACGATCGTATAGCCGCGGTAGCCATTTTCTCGGCTCATGACCTTGCGCATGCCGACTTCGGCGGCGGGGGCGCCGTTGATTTGCAGCGCGCCGACTGGTTGCGGGGCCCGGCCGGGGATGCTGACCACGGATTCAGTGGCAGAGAGTGATAGGCGGTCGCCCGGCAGCGCGGTGAGGCGCTTGATGTAGTGCTGGGAATCAATCCCCGGGGGGGGCTGGATGCCTTTGATGTCGGCAGTGGAGAAGACAAAGACCTCGCCGCGGGTCGGGGTTCTGAAGTGATAGGCCATTTTGTTGACGAGCACCTGATCGCCGGTGTCGATGAGGCCGCGCACCAGCAGGGTGCCGGGCGCTAGCTCGTGGCCCTTGACGCGGACTTCGAGGGTTTCCACGCCGCTGAGCAAAGTGCGCTCGCCATCGCCGGAAACGGTCGGCTTGGGTCCCACCCAGAGGCTTTCCCACATTTGGCGGGTCGGAACATAGCCCGTGAGGGTCCGCTCTTGGTGCAGCGGGTCTTCGAAAATGAGGTCGGTGACCGTAAAGAAGTGCAGGGTGGAGCGCTGGCGGATGGCGACCAGGCGCACTGGACCCCAGTCCGCGGGGAGGCGCATTTCCACGTAATTGCGGCCGCGGGCGAGGTATTCGAGGCCTCTCAGCAGGGGGTTAGGGAAGGAATCGCTTTCGGGCAGGGCCCGGGCGGTGATGCCGTTGAGGGTCGGCTGCATGGAAGCCGTGGGAATTTTGAAGGGCTGGAGGAAGTAGGCGCGGATCCCCAGGGCCACCACGATGGCCACCACGATGACTTCGATGTTCTCCTTGATGGCCGAGGACCGATAGCCCGGGACGGAGCCTTCGCAGGCTATGATCAACTCCCGCTCGAGTCCGGCGGTGGCTTCCTCGTTGCGGCGGCGCAGCGCGGTTTGGTGCTGCTTTTGCAGCTGGCGCACCCAGTCCTGCTTCTCGGGGTGCATGAGGTCGGCGTTGTACTGGAGGAATTTCTTTACGCCGTCTGATAGGTGGATGGCCTTCTTCATCCATCCGGGCTTGAACAGGGGCAGGCGGGGGTCGGGAGCGAGTTCCGGGGGCATGGGCGGCAGGACTGGTGTTGGACGAACCTTCCCCTCATGGGGCCTTTCCCGGCTCCCCGCAAGGCAAAGTCCGGAGCCGCCGGGGGCGGAATCGATTTGGCTTGCCATGGCGCCGACTTGAGTTGAGGAGAAGGCGGCCGTTTTTCCTATCGCTAGCGCCCGGCGTGCGCTGCGCCGCGCCGCATCTCGCTGGGGAAATCGGGGCGCCCCGTTTTTGTTCCAACCCTACATTTTGCATGATCCGCTGCTGTCCTGGACTCCTGTGCATCGCCTTGATTTGGCCGCTGCTGGCGACGGCCTGCCGCGAGGAGGTGGTCGTGCCTCCGGCCGCTCCGGCGCTGGTCAAGGTGGCCAAGCCGCTCCGGGCGGACGTGCCGGTGGTGGTGGAGGTCATCGCCCAGACCGAGGCCACCGCTAACGTGGAGGTGCGGGCCCGGGTGGAGGCCACGGTGGAGCGGATCGCCTTTCAGGAGGGCACCGCGGTGAAGCCGGGGGACCTGCTTTTCGTGTTAGACAAAAAACCCATTGAGCAGCGCTTGGCGGCCGCGCGAGGTAACCTCGGGCAAGCCGTGGCCGCTCTGGGCCGCACCCGCCAGGACGTGCTGCGCCTTCGGCCGCTCGCGGCCCGCAGCGCCGTGCCGCAAAAGGACCTCGACACCGCCCTGGCCCTTGAGCAGCAGGCCCAGGCCGCCGTGGATACGGGCGAGGCCCAGGTGAAGAGCGCGGAATTGGACCTCAGCTACACCGAGGTCACCGCCCCCGTCGCTGGGATGATCGGGGCCAAACAGGTCGACGTCGGCTCGCTGGTGGGCAAGGGCCAGCCCACGTTGCTGGCGGTGATTTCTCCCCTCGATCCCATCTGGGTCAACTTTGAAACCAGCGAAGTCGCCTATTTGAATAATGCAGCGCGGTTTCGCGAGGTCGGCGGAGCGGCGGATTTCTCGCTCGTTCTAGCCAATGGCAAGCAGCATCCCCACCCGGGGAAACTGGCTTTCGTGGACCGCATCGTCAACGCATCAACCGGGACGATCCGGCTGCGCGTGGAGTTTCCCAATCCCGAAAAAATCCTCCGCCCCGGGCAATTTTGCCGGATTCGCGCCCTGGCCCGCACTCTGCCGGGAGCCCTGTTGATTCCGCAGCGCGCGGTGCAGGAGTTGCAGGGGCTGTGCAATGTCATTACGGTGGGGCCGGACGGCAAGGCCGCCCACAAGCGCGTCCAAATGGGCAATCGCATCGGGTCCCTCTGGGTGGTGGAGTCCGGCCTGGGACCGGACGACCAGGTCGTCGTCGAGGGCCTGCTCAAGGCCCGGGACGGAGCTCCGGTGCAGGCCCAGCCGACTGCGATCGATGACACTTCGCTACAGGAATTGCGGCGCAGCGTGCCCGGCGGGGCTCCTCCCGCGGCGGCGCCAGTCGCTCCTTAAGCCCCTTCACGGAAGCTCCCCTATGGCTGACTTTTTTATCCGACGGCCCATCGTGGCCATGGTGATCTCCATTTTGTTGGTGATCATCGGATCCTTTACCCTAACGCGCCTTCCGATTTCGGAATACCCTGAGGTAAGTCCTCCCGTGGTGCAAGTGAGTGCTAACTTCCGCGGGGCCGCGGCGGAGGCGGTGGAGGCCTCGGTGGCCACGCCGCTGGAAGCGCAGATCAATGGGGTGGAGGACATGCTCTATATGAAATCGGTCAATGCGGCCGATGGCTCCATGAGCCTCAGCGCCACCTTCGACCTTGGCAGCAGCGTCAGCTTGAACCAGGTGAACGTGCAAAACCGGGCGTCCCTCGCTTTCCCCCGCTTGCCCGAGGCGGTGACCCGCGAGGGGGTCAGCGTGAAGCGCTCTAGCCCCGACGTCCTCCTGGTGGTGGGCTTGGTTTCGCCTCAGGGGACCTACGACGCGGTTTTTCTGTCCAACTACGCGACGATCAACATGATCGACGCCATCGCGCGGGTCAGCGGAGTGGGGGATGTGCGCAATTTTACGGCGCAAGACTATGCCATGCGGCTCTGGATCGACCCCGAGCGCCTAGCGGCTTTTGGGTTGACGCCGGCGGACGTGATGGCCGCGGTGCGGGAGCAAAATGCTCAGGCCGCCGCGGGCCTGGTGGGAGCTGAGCCGGCCCAGAAGGGGCAGGAATTTCAGTACAACGTGGTGGCCAGCGGGCTGCTCCAGGAGCCCAAGGAGTTTGAGGAAATCATCGTCCGCTCGAATCCCGATGGATCCCAAATCAAAGTCAAGGACGTGGCCCGCATTGAGATGGGTGCCCAGGTGTACAAGAGTACCGCCCGCGTCAATGGGGCCCCGGCCGCGGCGCTGGGCATTTATTTGGCCCCGGGGGCCAATGCCCTGGCTACCGCGGGGGCCATCAAGCAGCAACTAGCGGAAATGGCGCTGCGCTTTCCTCCCGACGTGAAGGTGGAAATCACCCTCGACTCCACCCTTCCGATCAGCGCTTCCATGGAGTCGATCGTGCACACCTTGATGGAAGCTTTGGTGTTAGTGATCTTGGTGGTCTTCCTCTTTTTGCAGAGCTTTCGGGCCACCTTGATCCCCATGCTGACGGTGCCGGTGGCTTTGCTGGGGACATTTATGGTTTTCCCGCTGCTCGGTTTTTCGGTGAATACCCTGACGCTTTTTGGTCTGGTGTTGGCGATTGGGATTGTGGTGGATGACGCCATTGTGGTGGTGGAGGCGGTGATGCACCACCTGGAGCACGGGCTGAGTCCGGTAGAGGCCACCAAGAAGGCCATGAAGGAAGTGTCGGGGCCGGTGGTGGCGATCGCTTTGATTCTCTGCGCGGTGTTTGTGCCGGTGGCCTTCATACCTGGGCTGACGGGGACGCTTTACCAACAGTTTGCCATCACGATTGCGGCCTCGGTGATTTTTTCGGCGATCAATGCGCTCACCCTCAGCCCGGCGCTGGCGGCACTGCTGCTGCGTCCGCCCCAGGAGCGGCGCGGGCCACTGGGCTGGTTTTTTGGGCGCTTCAATCGAGGCTTTGAAGCAGTGACGGCGCGCTACACGGGGGTGGTGGGTTTTCTGGTGCGGCGCTCGGCGCGGGCGATGCTGCTTTTAGTGGCGGCGGGGGTGGGCATCGTATGGATCGGCAAGCAGGTGCCGGGAGGCTTCGTGCCGGATGAGGACAAGGGTTACTTTTTTGTGGCGGCGGAGTTGCCCGACGCAGCCTCGCTGCAGCGCACGCAGGCGGTCAGCCAGCAGATTGAGGCCCTCCTGCAAAAAACCGAGGGAGTGCAATCCTTTCTCAATATTGCGGGCTTCAGCATCATGTCGAACGTGTCGTCGCCTAACGCGATTACCTTTTTTGTGAGTTTGAAGGACTGGAAGGAGCGCGCCGCGCCGGAGACGCACGTGAAGGGGATCATCAAGCAATTGATGCGGCAATTTGCGGCGATCCCGGAGGCCCGGGTGTTGGCTTTTGGGCCGCCCTCGCTGCCGGGCTACGGCAACGCCTCAGGTTTCACCTTTGAGTTGCAGGACCGGGTCGGCGGCAGCGTGGACGAGCTGGCGGAAATGACGAAGAAATTTATGGCGGCGGCGGCGCAGCGCCCGGAATTGGCGCGGCTCTACACCGGATTTCGCCCGGCGGTGCCCCAGGTCAAAGTGGACCTCGACCGCGAGAAGTGCCGGGTCTTGGGAGTGAGCGTCAGCGATGTTTACGCCACCTTGCAGGCGTATCTTGGGGGGGCCTATGTGAACGATTTTAACCGTTTTGGGAGGGTCTACCGGGTTTACCTGCAGGCTGAGCCGCGCTTCACTAGCAAGCCCGAGGACATTGCCAAATTCTACGTGCGCAACAAGGAGGGCAAGATGGTGCCGCTGGATACCCTGGTGAAGGTCTCCCAGGTCAATGGCCCGGCCTACACGACGCGCTACAACCTATTCCGCGCCGTGGAAATCACGGGGGCCCCGGCCCCGGGCTTTAGCTCTAGCCAGGCGCTGGAGGCCATGGAAGCGGTGGCCCGCGATGTCCTGCCCGCGGGTTTTGGCTACGAGTGGACTGGCCTTACCTACCAGGAGAAGAAAGCGGCGGGCCAGGCGGGTTTCATCTTGGCGCTGGCGTTCGTCTTTGTTTTCCTCCTGCTGGCGGCGCAATACGAGAGCTGGGCGCTGCCCTTTAGCGTGCTCCTAGCCACCCCGCTGGTGGTGCTGGGCACCTTTTTGGGGCTGTTGATGCGCGGGTTTGACAACAACATCTACGCCCAGATCGGGGTCATCATGCTGATTGGCCTAGCGGCCAAAAATGCCATTTTGATTGTGGAGTTCGCCAAGGCGGAATGCGACAAGGGGATGCCCTTCGCAGAGGCCGCCATCCTGGGGGCGAAGCTGCGGCTGCGACCTATTTTGATGACATCGTTTGCCTTTATTTTGGGGGCGGTTCCCCTAGCCATTGCTACGGGTTCGGGAGCCGAGTCTCGCAAGGTGATGGGCACCGCGGTGGTCTTCGGCATGAGCGTGGCTACGGTCATCGGGGTGTTTATCATCCCGGCCTGCTATGCCTTTGTGATGCGCCTTTCCGGGGCCGGCCGGACCCCGCCCCGCCCCGAGATTTCTTCAGCTCCTCCCACCCATGTCGCCGAATAACTCATTTCTTTGTTGGCTCGGAGTGGTCCCCGCCCTACTGCTAGGAGGCTGCGCGGTCGGTCCCCACTACGAGCGCTCTGGGCCAGTGTTGGGAGAGACTTTTCGCTTTGGCAGCCGCGCCGCGGGCCCCAGCTTGGGGGAACTCGACTGGCGCTCGGTTTTCCAGGACCCGGTGCTGCAGGGGCTGATCGGCGAGGCCTTGGCCAACAACCCCGACCGCCAAATCGCCGCCTCCCGAGTGCTGCAGGCTCAGGCCAGCCTGGAGGTCGTGCGCTCCCAGTTGTTTCCCAACCTGGGCGCCAGCCTGAATTCGGCCCGCCGCGGCGTCTCCGCGTCGGAGGCCGGAGGGCCTGCCGCCACCAGCGAATCGACCAGCGCGGGGCTGAACTTGCTGACGTACGAGTTCGACTTCTGGGGCAAGTTTCGCCGCGCCAGCGAGGCCGCGCGGGCCCGCCTCCTCGCCACCGCGGAAGGCCAGCGCCTGGTGGAGTCCGGCCTGGTCTGCAGCACCGCGATCGCCTATCTGACCTTGCTAGAGGAAGACCAAGAGTTGGCGATTTCTCAACGCACTTTGGCGAGCCGCCGCCAATCGCTGGAGCTCATCAGCATCCGGCAGCAGGGCGGCCAGAGTGCCCTGACGGATGTTCGGCAGGCGGAAGTGTTGGTGGCGGAGGCCGACGCGGCGATGAGTTTGATCCGCCGACAGGTGGGCCAGCTGGAGAACTTGTTGAGCACCTTGGCGGGGCGCGCCCCGGGGCCGATCCGGCGGGGCCAGTCCTTCGCCTCGGCTAAGATCCTCAGTCCGGCGCCGATGGGGCTGCCGTCGGAGTTGCTCAATCGCCGACCTGATTTGCGGGCCGCGGAGCAGGAATTGATCGCGGCCACGGCGGAGATTGGGGTCGCCGAAGCCAAGCTCTTGCCCAGCTTTAGCCTAACAGCAGGGGCTGGTTTGCGCAGCGCGGCCTTTGCCGATCTGTTCAAAGATCCGGCGCGGTTTTGGCAGTTGGGCCCGTCGGTGGAGGTGCCGGTGTTTGCCGGGGGCCGCCTGCGGGCGGGCCTGCGGGGCAGCCAGGCGGCCCGCGACGAGGCCGAGGCCAAGTACCGCAAGGCGGTGCTGGAGGCGCTGCGGGAGGTTTCCGACGCCCTGATTGCCCGGCAGCAGAGCGCTGATTTCAGCGCGGCGCAGGCCCGCGTGGTCGCCGCCCGGTCCGGGGCCTTGGTCCTGATTCGCGAGCAGTACGACAACGGAGTGACGAGTTATTTGGAGGTCCTCTACAACGACCAACAGCTTTTCCTAGCCGAGATCAGCCAGGCTAGGGCGCAACTCGATGCCCTGACGGCCACGGTGCAATTATACCGCGCCCTCGGGGGCGGCTGGGACAAGTCAAGCATTCCTGTGGGGCGGAAGCCCTGAGCCGCCCGCCGCTTCAGTAGTGGACCGCGCTGACGGCGTCGAGGTCAAAGCCGGAGCTGCCCTTGCCGCTGAGGGGGTTGAAGGCGGGGTCGTCGGGGTGGCGGATGAGGTCGCCGCCGATGTCGTCGCAGCGGGCTTGGTCGCCGGTGGATTGGATGCGGACATAGCGGATCCAGCTGAGGTCGGCGGCGGCGGCATCGAGGTCGAGGCTGTCGCCGCCGCTGCGCGCGGGATTGGTGGGGTCTTCGCCGGTGGTGCCGTTGCGCCCGGCAAAGCCGCGCGCATAGTAGAAGGGATCGCGGAGGTCCAGCGCTTGCCCGGCGGCGGGCGGCACGGCGTCGCAAGGCAGGGCGCGCCATTCACCGGGGAAGAGGGCCACGCTGACCACGGCGGGCTCCATGAAGCGCTGATTGGCGCTGCCGCCGATGAAGAGGACATTTTCGAAAATGGTGAGGTCTTCCCCGGGGGCGATTTCGACGATATTGTCGGTGAATTCGAGATCAATGCGGCCTCCCGCGAAGGGTTTGGCGTGAAGGGAGAGCACTTCGCCGGGTTTGTAAGCGGGGGCGTAGGTGCTGCGGCCGTCGGGCGGGCCGGTCACGTTGCGGGGCAGGTTCGCGGAACCATAGCCGTTAGTGCTGAGGGGTTGGAAGGAGACTACGCGGTCGGCGTAGGGATCGCCCGTAGACCCGGGCTGGGCGCGCTCCAAGGTCTGAGGCAAGACGGCGGTTTCCTGTTCGGCGAGGGCCTGCGCGGCGCCGTCGCTGGTGAGGGCGACGAGGGTGTAGCGGGGGGTGCTGCCGGTGGGCAGGCCGCGGTCCACGAAGTTGCTGCCGGTTCCTTGATAGACGGGCCGACCGTCGCGCAGCACGCGGAAGGTGCTGGCCGTGAGGCCACCGGCGGCGAGCAGTTGAGAAACCCGCGCGGGGTGCCAGGCGACCCCGACCTTTTCCCGGCTGGGGACCAAGGTCAGGAGGTCGCTGACGGCGAGGTGAAACGTTTTTTGAAACGTGGCCCCAGCGGCGTCCGTGACCACTAGAGAGAACTCGGCCCATTGGCTATCCGGCCCGCCGCGCCCCCGCAGCACGCCCTCGGGGGACAGTTCCCAGGAGGGGTCGGGGAGGCGGCCCGAATCGAGCTCCCATGTGTAGGGCGGCGTGCCGCCCTCGGCGGCGAAGGTGCCTTGGTAGGGCTCCCCGGGCGCGGCGGGGGGGAGGGCGCTGGGGGTGGCGATGGAGACGCTTTCGGCAACGGTGAGGAGGAAGTCGCGCCTAACGCGGGTGAGCTGAGCGTCGATAACTATTAGGGTAAAGGGGTACTCGCCGGCTTCCAGGGGGGAGCCGGAGCAGAGGCCGGTGGAATCGATCGGAAGGCCACCGGGAGCGTGGGGGCTGCTGTCCCAGGTGTAGGGGGGGACGCCGCCGGTGGCTTGAAAGGAGAGGGTGAAAGGCAGGCCGACGCTGCGGGGATCCAGCGCGGCAGTGGCGATGGCGAGGTCCTGAGCGGGTTTGATAGTGAGCGTTAGGGCGGCGGAGTCGCTGGCCCCGGCAGCGTCGGTGACGGTGAGTTTGAAAGGGGTGTGGCGGGGGACGGCGCTGGTGCCGCGGAGGGTGGCGTCGGGTGGATTGAAGAGGAAGGGGCCGGGCTCTGCGGGGAGGTCGACCGACCAGGTGTAGGGCGGGGAGCCGCCGATGGCTTCGGCTTGGTAGGAGAAGGGCTGGTCGACCTTGCCAGGCGGGGGATTACCGGTGGCGATGGAGAGGGGGATAGCGGTGAGGGGCGGGGGGCCGCCGCCGGGGTGGGGGCCGGGGGAGTAGACGGGAAACCAGACCCCATTTTTTTTGACGGCGCGATTTAGGCCGGTGCCGCCTTCGCCCTCGATGGAAGTTAGGCCTTTGGGGAGGGCTTTGGGGTCGTAGGTGCGGAGGTCGGCGGCTGCGCGCATCGGGCCGCTGGGGGCGGCGGGGGGGGAGTCGGGGCGCCCGGCGGCGGCGGGCGAGATATCAGTTAGAGTGGAATCGTCCGGGTCGGCGGCGGGGCCAAGCCAAGCGGCGAGCCAGCGCGGGCGGTGCTGCGGGGAGGTCGCGGCCCACCAACTCCAGCCGCCCAGGGAGAGGCCGAGCAGGAGCAGGAGCAGGGCGACGGGGGAGCGGAAGGGGCGCGGGGGCTTCATGGGAGCAGGCGCAAGCGCAGGCGCAGGAAATGGCTCGAAGAGGGTGGGGAGGAGTCGCGCAGGGTCACTGCAACGACCGGTGGGAGGGCGGTTTCCTGGATGGCGGGGGCGGCGAGAGCGAGGGGGGCGAAGGCTTGGCCGCGCGCGCTTTCGGCTATAGTGATCCAAGGGCCCGCGAGGTGGTCGGAGGCTTCGACGGTGTACGAGAGGTCGGTGCGGAGGGGGTGGCGACAGAAAGATAGGGTGGCTTGGCCGCGGCTGAGGCCGGGGACCAGGGGGCTGGGACCGGGGACGAGGGGCGGGGTGTGGAAGGCGTATTCGAGGAGGTTAGGGGAGCCGTCGCCGTCGGGGTCGGCTTGGGAGTTATTTTCCTGATGGGAGGCGGCGGGGCCGAAATGGAAAGCCTGCCAGGAGGCGAAGGTTTCGGGGACGTCGAAGGCGCTGAGGGGGGCGAGGCCGTGGCGGAGGGGGCTGCCGGGGGTGCCGGAGAGGTCGGAGGCGAGAAAGGCGACGTAAGCTTCGCCGCGGCGAGAGAAGGTTTGGACTTGATAGAGGGGGTCGAAGTCGGGGGGGAGGGCGTCGGGTTGGAGGCGGCGGGAGGCGCCGGTGGTGGGGTCGAAGACTTGGAGGGAGGGGGTTTTGAAGCCGCTGGCCCAGAGGCGGCCCTGGGCGTCGACGGCTAGGGAGCTGGCGCTGTCGAATTGGAAAACGGGGGTGCCTTGGGAGCCGGAGAGGCCGGTCTGGCCGGACTCGAGGGCGACGATGGCGGCGTCGATTTGGGCGGGGGAGAAGCGGCGCACCCATTCGGCGGCGGCCTGGGCGGGGCTGCCGGGCAATTCATATTGGGCGGCGAAGACCTGGCCCGCGGAGTCGGCAGCGACGGCGGCGCTGTAGGTGCTGAGGCGCGCCACGAGGGGGCCGAGGAGGCGGCCGGAGGGGGTGAGAAAGCTCAGTCCGTGCTGGCCGGTGGCGCTTTGGATGCCGCCCACGATCCAGCCGGAGCGGCCGCTGGCGGGGGAGTGCCACCAGCTTCCGCAAAAGTTAGGGAGAGAGGCCAGGGGAGCGGCGGGGAGGGCGGGCGCAGGCGGGGAGGGGTCGAAGAGGTAGAGGCCGGTGGCGCCGCCGAAGGATCCGCCGCCTCCGAGGAGGGCGCGGTTGGCGTCGGCGACGGCGATAAAGGCGGGGTCGAAGGCAGCGTCGCCAGAGGCGATGGGGAGGTGATCGGCTTGGCCCCAAGCGGCTTGGATGTGGAGTTGGCCCTGGGCGCCGAGGAGGAAGCGGCCGTCGGGGAGGTGGGCGAAGGCGGTGGCGTTGACGCCGGTGCCGTCGAGTTGATCGACGGTTAGGGTTTGCCAGGATTGGAGATGGATGACGCCGATGGCGTCGAGGTCGAAGCCGGCGGATCCGCTCACGGGAAAGGGATCGTAGATCGGGCGACTGGCGGAATCGCGGGACCGGCCGTCGCCGATGACATCGATGAGGCGGACGTGAGAAACTTGGTCGAGGCCGAGGTCGGCGAGGTCGAAGGGTTCGCCGAAGGCTTGGCGGAATTTGCCGGCGAGGCCTTGGACGTCGCTGGGGTCGATGCTGCCGAAGGGCCCGACCGGGTTGGGGGTGAGGGAGAAGTTGGGGAAGCGGGTGAAGTGGACGCCGTCGCAGGAGACTTCGACGTAGGCGAGTTCGAGGAAGGTGTCGCTGAAGCTGTTTTCGAAGATGGCGAAGTCGGGGCCGGGGCCGTCGTGGATGAAGCCGGGAAACGATAGGGTGATGCTGCCGCCGGAGCCGAGGGAGGCGACGTGGGTGGGGTCGTCGGTGGCGGGACCGAGGGATTTGGTAGGATCTTGCCAGGCGGGGGAGGCGTCGGACCCCGCGGCGTAGGCAGGAGCGCGGTTGGCCCAGGCGGTGAAGCGGGGGTCGCTGCGGTGCATGGCGGTGGAGCCTAGTTGCTGGGCGGCGGGAGAGTAGGGTCCGGCGGGGGCAGGGGAGGCCGCTAGCAGGGCGAGCCAAGGGGTGAGCAAGCGGGCTCTCATGGCGAGGGGAAGGCGGGCCCGCGCCCTGGGGAGGGGGGCGCGGGCGGCTCGGGGGGTGGCTAGGGGCGGCGGCGCCAGAAGCCCGCGCTGGCGAGGGCGAGCAGGGCCGGGGCGGCGGGCTCGGGGATGGGAGCGGGGGCTGGAATGGGCCGGGCGGGGCTGGCGGTGCCGTCGCTGTAGATCCAGCCGTCCCAGGAGCCGTGGGCCAGGGGTCGGCCGAGTACGCCGGTGTTAGAGGGGATCCACGCGCCGGGGCCGCCTTCGTCGTAGGGGCTGCCGAGGGGGGGCAGGAGGTGGGCTCCGGCGGGGGCGGCGCCGTCGCTGTAGTTGCCATCCTGCTGAAGGTTGTTGACGAAGTAGTTGAGGTACGCGCCGGTGCTGGGGTTGTAGGCGGGGAAGCTGAATTCCGCGGCGCCATCGAGGTCGGCATCCCAGCGGAGGTCGCTGACAAAGGCGTCGCCGACCAGGGAGAAGCGGGGTTCGACACCTGCTAGGGCGAGGAGGAGGTCGCGGCCCTGGCGGGGCGCGGCGGGGTCCCAGCGGAGGCCCCAAGCCCAAGCGGATTGGCCGGGCCACTGAATGACGAGGACGGCTTCGCTGAGGCCGGGAGCGGCGTCGGGGCCGATCCAGGTGGAGACGTCGGAGGTGAGGAAGGCCGCGCCCTGGGAGGGGGAGAGCAGCGCCGCCGCGAGGAGGGCGCCCGCGGTGAGCGGGCGCATCGTTTTTGATGGGGTCATGGATTCGGACCGGCTTTGGAATCGAGCCGGGGTCGAGGGGTTGAGATCCGCACATCAAGTGTTCTGACTCCCGGCTTCAGACCTCGGCCCCGCCTTCACCCAGGGGGCTCGCTTCTTACAAGAAGAGGCGGGCTTGATTGGATTGGCAATGTGGGACTTTGTAACCGGATACAGCAGCGCCAACTGTCCCGGGATCTAACCGGGTTCCATGCTGCGCGGACGATGATTTTTACACGGGAGCGCGGGGAGCTGTCAACCTGCCATTGGGCTGGGGTGGGGCGGAGTTGGGCGGAAAAAGGGTGGAGCAAATCCCCGTATGCGGAGCGGAGCGGGTTGTGCCACGCTCGATGCCCATGAATAGCGACGAACGGATCCTCGAATTGCCTCAGCCCATTATCGACCGCTTGCGGGAGGTGATTGGGCGGGTTCGGCGGCACCAGTGGATTAAAGGGGGGCTGTTGACGGTGGCGGCGGCGGTGGGGGCGGTGGTGGGGGTGATGGGGTTGGATGCGGCGTTTGCGCTGGAGGCGCTGCCGCTGCGTCTAACGCTTTCTCTGAGTGGCCTGGGGGTGGTGGGGTGGGCGGCGTGGACGCAGTGGGTGCGGCCGCTGCGGCGGAAGATCAGCCTGACGGCGGTGGCCCGCTGGGTGGAGGGGCGCCACCCGGAATTGCAGGAGCGGATTTCCACCGCGGTGGAGTTGTTGGGGGGGGGCGCAGGCCGGGAGGGGCAGGAGTCGCGGGAGTTGTTGCGGGCGGTGGTGGAGGATGCGGTGGCCGACGTGGGCCGGATGAATCCGGCGGAGGAATTGGGTGCCCAGCGCTCCCGTCCGGCGAAGTGGCTGGCGGGTTCCGCGGTGGCATTTTTGGTAGGATTGGCAGCGCTTTGGCCCAACCAGGTTCCGCGCTTGTTGGCGCGGGCCTTGGCGCCGCTGTCGGATGTGGGCAATGCCTGGGCGGACCGGTTGCGGGTGTTGACGCCGAGTCAGGTGGTGGCCTGGGGGGACCCGCTGAGCATTGAGGTAGCGCTGCGGGGGCGGCGGGAGCGGGTCGAATTGCGCTTCACTGGCCCGGACGGGTCGGAGTTGGTGGAAACCCTGGCGCCGGACGGAGCGGTGCCGGTGTTAGTGGGCGAACAGGGCTATGCGCTGCGCCTGCCCAAAGTGGAGCACGGTTTTTCGGCTAGGGTGGTGGCGGGAAAAGCGGTGAGTGCGACCTTTCGCATTGAGGCCATCGCCCGGCCGGAAGCAGGCCCCCTGACGATAACCTATGACTACCCTGACTACACTGGTTTGCCGGACGCGGTGAAGCCTGGGGCTTCGGGGGAGATTGCGGCGCTGGAGGGGACGCGGGTGTCGGTGGCGGCGGATCTGGTGGGCGCGGTGTCGCGGGCGCGGGTGACGATTGGGGGGGAAGAATGGGCGGGGGTAGAGTTGTCGGGCGAGGCGGCGGCGCCCCGGGTGCGTTGGAGCGCGGTGATGGCGCCGCAGATGGACGCGGCGTGGTCGCTGCAGCTAGAGGAAGGGCATGGGCTGGCGAGTCGGCCGGTGGGGGGGAGGATCCGGGCCACGGCGGACTTGCCCCCGAGCATTGTGCTAGAGAATCCCGTAGAGGACCGCCTGGAGCTGCGGCCGGTGGAGCGCTTGGCCTTGACTTATTTTGTGGCGGAGGATTGGGGGCTTTCGGCGGTGCAGCTGCGGATTCGCCCGCAGGAGGGCGCGGAATATTTTTTGCCCGCGGGGGAGCTGCCAGAGGCGGTGCCGGATCGGGCGGGGGAGTACCGGGGGCGGGCGGAGTTGGATTTGTCTAAACTGGTAGTGCCGGAGGGTCAGGAGATCCGGGTGAGTGTGATGGCGGCGGACCGCTTGCCGACCGAGCGGCAGGGGCCGCAGCGGGCCTATAGCCGGGAGATTGTGATCCGGCTGAATCGCTGGACGCGCCCGCAGGTGGAGCAGAAATTTGCCGCGCAGCACCAGGAGGTGCGCCAGAAGATGGAGGAGGTGAAGCAGGCGCTGCAGTCGGCGCGGGGCTTGTTGGCCGACAAGCCGGAGCGCCTCAAGACAGAAGAAAAGCTCAGTGCCGAGACACTTAAGGATTTGGAGGCGGGAGCCCAACAGATGAAAGAGGCCCGCGGGATGATGGAAAAATTGCAGGAGCGCATCAAGGAGACGGCCTATGCGAGGCAGAAGGGGGGGTTGCAGGAGATTGCCCAGGACATGGTGCGGCCCGCGGAGGCGGCGGCCAAGGATGTTCCGCTGAGCGATCAAAAGGCGGCGCGGGCGGCCCTGGCGCAGACGGCGCGCAATCTCTTGGACGACGCTATCAAGAAAATGGAGCAGGAGCAGCAGCAGATGGATCAGGCCCGGGAGGCGGTCCAGAAGGTGGCCCAGCTTTCCGATATCGCAGAGCAACAGCAGCGGCTCGCGGCGGAGGCGGCGGCGGCGGAGCGCCCCGCGGCGGCGGCGAGTCCTGACAAATTGACAGAGGCTGGCGCCGCGGCGAGCCCGGCGGCCCCGACCCCGGCGGCGGCGGGGGCCCCGGCCGAGGAAGCACAGCAGAAGTGGCTAGAGGACCAGCGCGCCGTGGCGGCGCGGGCGCGGCAATTGGCGGAGGAGGTGAAGCAATCCAATCCCCAGGCGGCCCAGGACCAGTTTCGGCAGGCGGCCGCGCAGGCGGTTTTGCTGGCGGCGGAGGCCGAGGCTTTAGGGCAAAAGCAAAGTGGCCTAGCGGCGGCGCTGGCCTCGGCGAGCCCGCCAGAAGCGAGGCTGCAGGGCGCCGCGGCGCAGGTAGACTTGGCCCGGCAGGTGGCCGCGCTGCAGGAAAAGGCCACGGGATTCCAGCAGGGATCGGCGAGGCAGATCGACCAGAGTTTGGCGACCCAGGAAGCGGCTTATGCGGCGCAGGCGAATTTGCAGGAGGGGGCGGGGCTGGCGCGCCGCGCGGGCGAGGAGTTGGCCGCGGCGGCGGCACCGGCGGCGGCCGCGACTCCGGCAGCAGAACCGGCTTCGACTCCCGCGGCGGCGACTCCGACTCCGACTCCGACTCCGGCGGCGGGGCAGCAGGCGGCGCAGGACAGCGCGCGGACGCTGGCGGCGGCGGCGGCTTCGCTGAAGGCCTTGGGGGTGGAATTTCAGGGTTTGGCGGGGCAGGTCGCGGAGCACGGGAAGTCGCTCGGGGAGGGGGCGGAGCAGGCTGGGGAGGCGGTGGCGGCGGCGGAGCAAGGGGCGGGGCAGGGGATGCAGCAGGGGGCGGCGGCGGCGCAGCAGGCGGCGGAGCAATTGGCGCTGGCTGCTAACACCGCGCTGCAGGCGATGAGCATTCCGGCGAGTGCCAAGTCTTCGCAGGCCTCACCGCCCAGCGCGGGGCCGGGGCAGGCCAAGGATGGGCCGCCCAGTCCGTCGGGCGATCCGGGCCAGGAGGGCAAGGATGGGCTGCAGGGGGATGCCGCGAGCGGGGAGTTGCCCGCGGAGTTGGCGAAGTTGGGATTGACGCCGGACGACTGGATGAAGTTGCGCAGCGCCCTCCAGGGGGTAGAGGGAGCCCGCGACGAGGCCATTCCGGCGGAGTACCGGGACCTGGTGAAAGCGTATTTTGGAGCCCTATCAAAAGGAGGAAAAATCAAATGAAGCGCCATTTTGTTATTTTGCTATTAGTTCTGGGAGCCTCGGCGGCGGCAGGGCAGGAGGCGGGGGAGGTTTTTCAGAAATACGAGGCCCGGGTGAGTTCGGCGGTGGACCGCGGCTTCGAGTACCTCCTCGGGGTGGAACAGCCGGACGGGAGTTTTCCAGAGTCCCACGGGCGGAGCACCGGGATATCGTCGCTGGTGGGGATGAGTTTTCTCGCCAAGGGCCACGTGCCGGGGCAGGGGCGCTATGGGGAGGCGATCAATCGCCGGATCGACTACGCCTTGGCGCACACCACCAAGGAGGGGCTGGTCGACTGCGGGGACCACGGCAACGGGCCGATGTACGCGCACAATATCAGCACGCTTTTTTTGAGCGAGGTTTCCGGAATGGTGGACCCGGGGCGGCAGGCCAAGCTGGATGTGGCCCTAGCTAAAGCTATTCAAGTGATCCTGCGGGCCCAGGCGGTGCCTAAATCGAAGGATCACAAGGGGGGCTGGCGCTATCAGCCTAACAGTAATGATAGCGATCTTTCGTGCAGCGGCTGGGCGCTGATGGCGCTGCGCTCGGCGCGCCTGAATGGGGCTCCGGTGCCGCCGCAGGCGATCATCGACGCGGTCGAATACACCTTGGGGCGCCTGGAGCGGAAGGTGGGGCATTTTGGCTACATGGACCAATATCAGCACAAGGACTCGCTGACCGGGGCGGGCTTGATGTGCCTGGAATTGTGCGGTCGGCACGCTACGCCGGAGAATTTGCTGGTGGGGGACTGGATTTTGGCGAACCACCAAAGTCTGCCGCGCTGTGAATTTGAATTTTACGGCAACTACTACAATGCGCAGGGGATGTTCCAGTTGGGGGGAAAATACTGGGAGGCCTATGCGGAGTGGATGTACCCGCACTATCTAGAGGAGCAGGCCGAGGATGGGGCGTGGATGGGCGAGCGCTTTGGGCGCGTCTACGGGACCGCGATGATGATATTGGCGTTTACGGTGCCGGCGCGGCAGTTGCCGATCTACCAGCGCGACGAGCGGGCGGACGAGGGGCCCTAGCGGGTTTTCGGGACGGGCTCAGGGGGCGGAGCGGGGGGAAATGGGGACCGCGATGGCGGCGTAGGGGGCGGCTGGGCCCGGGAGCCAGGAGCCCTGGGCAAAGAGCAGCCCGCGGAGCTGGGTTTGGTCGGGCGGGAGGAAATCAGATAGAGATAGGAGGACTTGATAGCCATTTTCGTAGGGGAGCCAGGCTTGGCGCGGGTGGGAGCAGATGAGGTTGTCGAGGGAGAAGAACTGGGGGGCGCTGGGGAGGGGCAGTCCGGGGGGAGGGAGGGCGGTGAGTTCGATGGCGGCATCGCGGCGGCGCGCCGTGAGGGTCCAGCTCTCCAACGGGGGGGGCTGGGCGGCGCGGAGGGCGGCAAAGCGGGGGCTCCAGGTGGCGTTAGGGATGCTGGGGGAGCCGCTGCGGATGGTGAGGGAGAGCTTGGCAAAGCCGGGGTTGCAGGTGCGCTGGCAGCACATCCAGCTGGCCTCTGCAGGAATTGTTAAGAGTCCATCGGAGAGATGGGAGGGGGCGGTGATCGGGAGGGCGAGGAGGACGTCGCGTTCATAGCCGTGGACGCGGAGGGCGGCCATGTGGACTTTATCGGGAGGGGGAAAGAGGAGGGGGCCGACGGTGAAGCCGGGGGGGAGTTGGGGGCGGAGTTGGGTGGGGAGGCCGGCGATGCCGGGGTTTTGCCAGTAGGTGTGGTAGCCTGGCTGGTGGCGGATCCAGAGGCCGAGGTGGAAGGTTTGGCCGGGTTGGACGACGTCGGCGTCGCAGACGAGTTCGACGGCTAGGCCGGGGCCGGAGAAGGTGGCGGGGGGCGCGGCGGCGCGTCCCGGGGCGGCGAGGAAGCAGAGCAGCAGGAGGGCGAGGAAGGGGCGCATGGGGGACATACCAGTGAGGCGCGAAGGGTTTATCAAGGGGAGGGCTGGGGAGGCGAGTGGGAGAAAGGGCTTGGAAGCAGCGTAATGCCTGGCCTATCCTGTCTTCCCATGCGCGCCTGCTCTGTACTTTTTGGTAGTTCCCTGATTGGTTTTCTCGCTGCGGCTCCGCTGTGGGCGCAGGACACGGCGGCGCGTCCGGCGCCGGGCCATTCGCTGCACGGCAGCAATTTTAGCGAGGGGCCGCGCCGCCGGGGGCCGCTGCTGCCGGGCATGGGGGAGGTTTCGTTTCCAGTGAGCACGGCCAATGGGGAAGCGCAGCAGTGGTTCAACCAAGGGGTGGGCCAGCTGCACGGCTTTTGGTATTGGGAGGCGGAGCGCTCGTTTCGCACCGTGCTGGCGCTGGATCCGGGTTGCCTGATGGCGAACTGGGGATTGGCGATGGCGAGCTTGGACAATGGGGATCGGGCGCGGGCCTTTTTGGAAAAAATGACGGGGGCGGCGCTGGACCCTTTGAGTGCGCGGGAGCGGTCGTGGATGGAAGCGACGCGGCGCTATCTGCAGCCGCAGAAAGACGACGGGGAGCGCAAGAAGGCGCTGCGGCAGTTTTTAAGCGACTTGGAAGACATTGCGGCGACGCATCCGGAAGACTTGGAGGCGCGGGCTTTTGTGTTAGGGTTGCAGTGGGGCAAGCAGTCGGGGCTGGGTTTGGACAATGCGAGCCACTTTGGGATGGACGCCATTGGGCAGGGGATTTTGGCGCAAAACCCGCGGCACCCAGCGCACCATTATTTGATCCACTTGTGGGATGGGGACAAGACGGCGCGCGCGCTTAAGGCGGCGGCGATGTGTGGTCCGGCGGCGCCGGGGATTGCCCACATGTGGCACATGCCGGGGCATATTTATTCTGGGTTGCAGCGCTGGGCGGACGCGGCTTGGCAGCAGGAGGCGGCGGCCCGGGTGGATCACTTTCAGATGATCCGTTCGCATACCATGCCGGACCAGATTCACAATTTCGCCCATAACAGCGAGTGGCTAGTGCGCAATTTGAATAACCTCGGGCGGGTGCGGGATGCGGTGACGATTTCCACTAACCTCATTGAGATGCCGCGGATTCCGCGCTCTGCCAAGGTCGAGGACAAGCCCAATCAGCAATACAGCGACGAGCGGGGAGCCTGGGACCATGGGACCAACCGCCTGCGGGACACTTTGCTGATGTGGGAGCGCTGGGATTTGGCGCTGCAGTTGGCGGAGACGCCCTGGCTGGCGGAGGCAGGAGGATTTGACGACCGCTGGAAGCGGCAGCAATTGATCGGACTAGCGGCTTTTCGGAGTGGGGATGTGGCCCGCGGGGAGGCGGCGGCGGCCGGTTTTGCCAAGCAGATGGAGGCCTTGCGGGCGGAGCGCGCCGCGGCGGTGGATGCGGCGGACCAGCAGGCGCGGCGCGAAAAGAAGGACGGCAACGCCATCCAGCAGGCCATGGCCGAGGCCCTCAAGCCCTTTACCGCCAAGCTCGACGCCCTGGAGCCAGCTTGGGCGGAGTTGACATTACTAGCTGATTTGGCCCATGGTCGCAAGGACGAGGCCAAGGCCAAGCTGGAGCAACTTAAGGGCGTTCACGAGCAGCGCATGATCGCGATTCACCTGCAGCTGGGAGACCTGGACAAGGCGGTGGAAGTGGCCACGAGCTATGCGGCACGCAGCGATGACCAGGTGCAGCCGCAGGCGATCCTGACCGATGTGTTGTGGCGCGCGGGCAAGCGCGAGGAAGCGCTCAAGGCCATGGCGAGCCTGCGCGGGCTGGCGGGCTCGGCCGATTTGGACACTCCGCTGCTGGCGCGCTTGGCTCCGGTGGTGGAAGCGGCGGGCTTGACGGGGGACTGGCGCCAACCAGCGGCGGCGGCCCCGGATTTAGGGGAGCACCCGGCGCTAGCCAGCCTGGGGCCGATGCGCTGGGAGGGCTGGATGGCTCCGAGTTGGACCGCGGCGGCGCCGGATGGCAGTCGGCCGGGGCACGCCAGTTTGGCGGGGCGGCCGTATGTGGCGCTGTTAGTTTTGGGCGGTTCCTGTGCGCACTGCAACGAGCAGCTGAAGGCGTTTGGGGAGAAGAAAGAGGCCTTTGCGGCGGCGCAGCTGCCGGTGGTCGTGGTGACTACGGATGCGGTGGGCGAGCTGGCGGGCGAGACGGCGTTCCCGACGTGGAGCGGGTCCGATGGGGAGGCGTTTAAGGCGCTGGATGCGTGGGACGACTTTGAGAACCAGGCGCTGCACACCACGGTGTTAGTGGACGGGGCGGGGCGGATTCGCTGGCAGCACAGCGGCTACGAGCCGTTTATGCGCCCAGATTTTCTGCTGGAGGAGGCGCAGCGCCTCTTCAAGTTTGACGCCACGCGTCCGGAGACCTTGGCGGTGGTCCATTGATGCCGCCGCCTCCGTGACTGAATTGATCTTGAACCGCGAGCACTACACGCGCCTCATCGCCGAGGAGGTGGGGCAGGCGCGGGCATTTCTTTGGATCGCCACCGCGGACTTGAAGGATCTGCACGTCTCGCGGGGGAAGCGGATGGTGCCTTTTTTAGCGGTGTTAGCAGAGTTGGTAGGGCAGGGGGTGCATGTGCGGCTGATGCACGCCAAAGAGCCCGGTCCGCGGTTTCGGGAGGATTTTGACCGCTATCCGGAACTGCTCCACGAAGAGCGCTTCGAGCGGATCCTTTGCCCTCGCCTCCACACCAAGGCCCTGATCATCGATGGGCGCCGCGCCTACTTGGGGAGCGCCAACTTGACGGGCGCGGGCATCGGGGCCAAGAGCGAGCACCGGCGCAATTGGGAGGCGGGCATCTTGACGGACGATCCCGCCCTAGTGGGGCCCTTGATGGAGGAGCTCGACACCCTCTGGCGCGGGGGGCATTGCCCCGCTTGCCAGCGGCGCGCGTTTTGTCCGGATCCGATTGCCTAGCATTTATTCTCAATCTATGAAATCATCTCACCTTCCTCTGGCGGCCCTCCTCTTGACTTCCATGCCATCCCTAGCCACTTCCTTGACCTATCCAGCGGCGCGGCGCGCCGACACTGTGGAGCAACTGCACGGGGTGGCGGTGGCGGATCCTTACCGTTGGATGGAGGACATCGACAGCGCGGAGACGGTGGCCTGGGTGGATGCCCAGGCGGGGTTGGCGCAGGGATTTCTTGGGAAATTGCCGCAGCGGGCGCGGCTCTGGGAGCGGCTCAAGCAATTGCAGGACTACGACAAGCACGGGCTGCCGCAGCGGGTGGCGGGGCGCTTATTTTATGCGCGCAAAACGGGGCTGCAGGGGCAGGCGATCACCTACTGGCGGGAGGACGCGCCGGGGTCGGTGGAGCATGTCTTGCTCGATCCCAATGGGCTTTCCAAGGACGGCACGGTGGCGCTGACCGGCTACGATATCACCGAGGACGGCAAGTGGATGGCCTATGGATTGTCGGAGGCGGGGAGCGACTGGGAGCGGTGGAAAGTGCGCGAGGTGGAGAGCGGGAAGGATTTGGCGGACGACTTGCGCTGGGTGAAGTTTAGTGGGGCGTCGTGGTCGGTGAAGGGGGACGGCTTTTATTACTCGCGCTACGCGGCGCCGGAGCCGGGGCAGGAGCTCAAGGAGCAGAATCTCAATCAGAAGCTCTATTTTCACCGGGTGGGAGAGGCCCAGGAGAAGGACGTGTTGATTTATGAGCGGCCGGACCATCCGAAGTGGGGGCTGCACGGGGGGGAGACCGAGGATGGGAAATATCTGATTATTTCGGTGAGTCAGGGGACGCGAGATGAGAATGCGATTTTTTACCGCGATCTCGGGGCGGGGGCGGGGTCGCCGGTGGTGGCCTTGCGGCCGGATTTTGATGCTGATTATAGCTTTGTGGGCAATGAGGGCGGGGTGTTTTATTTTCTGACGAGCCACCAAGCGCCCAACAAGAAAGTGATTGCGATCGATGTGGCGCGTCCTGAGGTGGCGCAGTGGCGCACCGTGATCGGAGAGTCGCCGCGGGTGATCACGGGGGCTCATTTGATAGGAGGGAAGTGGATCATTGAGCGGATGGTGGATGCGCACGACGAGGTGGCGGTCTACGATGTGGCGGGGGCGGGGGAGGGAACGATTCCGCTGCCTAACTTTGGGTCTGCGGGTGGTTTTGGGGGGAGGCAGAGCGATGGGGAGACGTTTTACAGTGTGACGGGATTTGACACTCCGGGGACGATTTACCGCTATGACTTGAAGAGCGGGAAAAGCACGGTGCACCAGGAGAGCAAGTTGGATTTTGACGCTAATGGGGTGGAGGTGCGGCAGGTCTTCTTTAAGAGCAAGGATGGGACGGCGGTGCCGATTTTCTTGTTTCACAAGAAGGGGTTGGTGCCGGACGGGAACCATCCGGTGCTGCTGTATGGCTATGGGGGATTCAACATATCGCTGACGCCGTCGTTTTCGCCGAGTCGCCTCGCGTGGTTGGAAATGGGGGGCATCTATGCGCAAGTCAACCTGCGGGGGGGCGGCGAATACGGGCAGGCCTGGCACGAAGCGGGGATGAAGGAGCGGAAGCAAAACGTGTTCGACGACTGCATTGGCGCGGCGGAGTACTTGGTCAAAGAGGGTTGGACCAAGTCCTCGCGGATGGCCCTGATGGGGGGAAGCAATGGCGGATTGCTTGTGGGCGCGGTGATCAATCAGCGGCCGGATTTATTTGCCTGCGCGATTCCGCAAGTGGGGGTGATGGACATGCTGCGCTTTCACAAATTCACCATCGGTTGGGCTTGGCAGGAAGAATACGGCAGCCCGGACGCGGCGGCAGATTTTGCGGTGCTGCGGGCTTATAGTCCGCTGCACACCCTGCGGGCCGGGACGCGCTATCCGGCCACGTTGGTGATGACGGGGGACCACGACGACCGGGTTTTTCCGGCGCACAGTTTTAAATATGCGGCGGAACTGCAGCACTTGCAGCAGGGGGAGGCTCCGGTGCTGCTGCGGGTGGATCGGCGCGCCGGTCACGGGGCGGGCAAGCCAACCCTCAAAGCCTTGGACGAAACCGCCGACGCCTATGCCTTCATGGCCCAGGCCCTCAAAATGGAGTCGACAAAGTAAGGGGTAGGCGGGGGGCGTGGCCCTGGGCTAGGGCAGGCCGCGCCGTTGGCGCTCTGGAGTTGCGCCCCAAGGGGCACGCTCTAATGGTGTGCCCCGACGGGGAAAATGAAGATAGTCCAGGGCAAGGCCCAGGGCCCGGTGTCCTGGAGGCCAGAGAAAACGGATCGGGCCCCGTGCTTATCGTAGCGCCTAAAAACGGGAGTTGACTAGCTTCATTCGCGAGCGCGAGGTCTCGGGGTGTTAGGCTTTCTCCTGGCGCGTTGGGCATTTTTGGGGGTGCGGAGCGATGGCACCCCTGCCGGGGTGCGGATGATACGAAAACGGAGCAACCGGTGGTGTCGCTCCGCTCAACCACCGGCTACCGGCTGAGATGCCTCCGGCATCGGGATGTCTCTGGCATCAGGCGGGTCTGTTGCTGGCATTGCCGCTGGGCGTGTCGACCATTCACGGTTCGGTAGGGGCATGTGCCAACGGAAGGGATTCACCCAATGGGTGAGGCCTTTGCGCGGTCAAAAGCCCCCATAGCGTGGCCGCTAGACACGTCGGGCGGCGATGCCGAAGGCATCCCAGCGGGTAGCCGGTGGTTGAGCGAAGCGACACCACCGGATTCCATTCCCGAGAGGGCCCGCACCCCGGCAGGGGTGCCAGCGCGGCCGCCCCCAAATAGCCCACGCGCCAGTGCTCTGCGCCCACCGAATACGCTAGTCAACTCCCGCTTTTAGGCATAGAGGCGTGATCGCAAAAATTATTTTGATATTTGATGGAGATCATTTTCAATTTTGTCCCAAAAGGGAAATCGTTGCCAATTTACTAGCAAATAATCCGACTGGGGGGCGGGGTGCGGTTGGAGCCGCCCTTGGGGTGATCACAGGAGGCCGGCCGCGGGGCTCAGGGGGGCTCACTCAAGGTGGGGGCGGGCTCGGCGAGGCCGTAGGCTGGGGCGGGGGAGTTGCTCGGGAGGAAGGGTCCTAACAGGGCGTCGCAGGGGAAGAGGAGGAGGGTTTGGTCGTCGGGGCGGTGCTGTTTGGCGGGGGCGAAGGCGGCGGCGTAGCGCGCCGAGGAGGAGAGGCGGACATCGTCGAGGGCGCCGGTAAAGAATTGGGTGGGATTGGATTTGGCGTCGGGGTTGGCGCCGAGGAAGAGGGGGAGGGGGTTGGTGGCGCGGGGGCCGGTGGCGGGGCGGGTGGCGGCGGGTTGGCCGTTGACGTAGAGGACGAGTTGTTGGCCGTCGAAGACCCCGGCGAGGTGGGACCACTGGGCGGGCGGGAGGGGGGCAGTGGCGATGGCGCTTTCGTACTTGCCGCCGAGGTGGGCGTGGAAGCCGGGGACGTTGTTGGCGAGGTTGAGGGCGAACTCCGATTGTTCGGCCTTGGAGACCAGGTCGCCGCTGCTGTTCGGAGTGGGCGGGCGCACCCAGGCTTCGACGGTGAAGGGGCCTTGGGGGAGGGTATGGGGGCCGAGTTCGACGCGCACTGCTTGGCGGCCGTCGAGGCTGATGGACCGGTTGGGAGAGCTGGCGAAGAAGGTTTCGGTGAGGGACTTGAGAGAGACGGGGAGGGCGATGCGGCGCGGGGGGAGGGGCACGCGGAGGCCGGGGAGGAGGAGTTCGACTTTGAATTCGACGGCGGGAGCGGTGAAGCCATCGCCGAATCCGCGGCGGATGCGGATGAGGGAGAACGAGCCACGGTGGGTTTGGCCGGGGTCGAGGGTGGCGGTGAGGTGGTCCGCGGAGGGGAGCCATTCGCGGACGTCGGCGGAGGGCAGCACGGTGATTTCGATGGGGTGGGCGACGGGGTTGGTGATGGAGAATTCTATCAATCCGACACCGAGGCCGGCTTCGTCGAGGGCGATGGGGGAGGGGGTGAGTTGGAGGTCGGCATTGCGAAGGCGCTCGATGTCGGCGATGAAATCGGGAGTGAATTGGGCGGGGTCCATGACGGCGCCGACGGGGACGACGGCGACTTGGATGCCGTCGGGGCGGACCGTGACGAGGTTCATGTGGTGGAGGTATCCGGCGCCGGGGTAGTGTCCGGGCATGGAGCCTCCGGTGGTGCCGAGGGTGATGTATTGGATGCCGTCGCGGGTGCCGTCGTAGCGGAGGCGGTGGACGTGTCCGGCGAAGGCGGCGCGGACGTTGCCGGGTTTTTTGAGGAGGTCGTGGACGGCGTTCCATTGGGCCCCGGGGTAGGTTTCGGGGACCCAGCGGGGGTGGTGCATGAAGACGAAGGCGTGCTTCAGGTGGGAGGTTTCCGCTAGGGTAGCTTCGAGCCAGGCGAGTTGGGCGGGGGAGAAGTTTTGTTGTTGGGGGTCGGTGAAATCGCGTGGGGCATCGGGGCTGCTCCCTTCGTCGGTGTAGAGGACGATGAAGGCGCTGCCTTTGTGTTCGAACCAGTACCAGAGGGGGCCGAAGTGTTTTTCGTAGTTGGCTTCGTGTTCGCCGGTGGGGCGCTGGGGGCCGCGCCAGTAGATGTCGTGATTGCCGGGGACGGGGAACCAGGGCATGCGGAGGTTTTGCATGATGCTGCGGTATTTTCCGAGGTCCTCCATCCATTGGGCCGGGGCGTTATAGCCGGGCAGGAGGTCGCCCACGGTCATGACGAGGTCGGGGTCGAGGAGGTTGGTGTCGCTAACGGCCTGGCGGAGGACCTCGAGGCCGGACTCGGGGCCGCCGGTGCGGTCGCCGTAGACGAGGAAGTGGAAGGCCTGGTCGCTTTTGGGGAGGGGGAGGAGGGCGGGGTTGGGTCGGCTGGTGTGGATTTGTTGGGCGAAGGCGGGGAAGAGGCCGAGGGCCCCGGCGAGGGCGGAGAGGAGGAGAAGGCGGGACATGGGCGAGGGCGCGAGGGGCTAGGGAGAGGTGGGCGAGGAGAGCGGACTTTCGGAAGCGGGGAGGGCTGGGGTCGTGAGGTCGAAGGTGTGTTTGGCTTTGAGGAGGAGGGCGATGATGGCGGCGACGAGTGCCAAGGGGAGGAGCCAGAGGAGGGGGGAAGCGGGGGATTTTTTGGAGGGGACGGGGACGCGGCGCGGGGGAGGGCGGAGGGTGCGGACGGTGGGTTTGGCGGAGGAGTTAGCGGAGAAGTTGGCCGAGGAGGGGGTGCGGATAGCGGAGAGGGCGCGCTGGAGTTCGGCGGCGGATTGATAGCGCTGGGCGGGATCGGCCTGCATGCAGCGGGCGATGATGGTGTCGATGCGGGGGTCGAGGTTGAGGGCGGCGGCGGGGAGGGTGAAGCGGCCCTGGGGGGGAGCGCCGGTGAGCATTTCGAAGAAGACGCAGCCGAGGGAGTAGAGGTCGGCGCGGTGGTCGAGGACGACGCCGACTTGCCAGAGCTCTGGGGCGGCGTATTCGGGGGTGCCCATGGGAGTGGGGGCGGCGGTGGCGCGGGAGCCCGGGACCACCAGTTGGGCTAGGCCAAAGTCTGCTAGTTTGAGATTGCCGTCTTGGTTGACGAGGAGGTTAGCGGGTTTGATATCGCCGTGCACGACGCCGTTTTGGTGGGCGAAGTGGAGGGCGTCGCAGATTTGGGCGAGGAGTTTGAGGGTGAGGGCGGGGGTGAGTTCGCGGCGGGAGATGAGTTGGTGGACGGTGGATCCGTTGACCAATTCCATGACAAGATAGCAATAGCCGGAGGAGACGTCGAAATCGTAGACGACGGGGATGTTGGGGTGGGTGAGGCGGGCCATGGCCCTGGCCTCGGTGCGGAAGCGCTGGATGGATTCGCCGTCGCGGGCGGTATCCGGGGGAAGGATTTTGATCGCGACGGGCCGGTCGAGGGCTTTTTGCAAGCCGGCGTAGACGGCGCCCATGCCGCCGGTGGCGACCAGGTGGTGGACCTCGTAGGCCGGGAGCATGGCGGAGAGTTCCTCCGGGCTGGGGGCGGGGAAGGAGCTGGAGGGCGGGCAATCGGAGGATCCGGGCGCGGAGGACATGGGGAGGAGTGAAGAGCTAGGGGCCGTCGAAGCGGATGAAAATACGATTGCCAGCGCCGCGCCCCTTGGCAAGCGTAATTGGATAGGGCGCGGGCGGCTGGGGGGAGTTCAGGCGGAGGTTGGGTTGAGGAGGGCGGCGCCGCCGAAGGAGATGGTGGTGGGTTGACTGCCGGGGAAGGGTCCGGTGCTGATGACGGCTTCGCCAAGCATAATCATGGTGGCGGCGTGGCCGGCCGCGCGGGCGGCGGCGATATCGGCGGCCACGGCGGGGCTTTGCAGGAGGCCGGAGTGGCGGGCGAAGGTGTGGGAGAGTTCGAAAAGTCCGGCTAGGGTGAGGTCGGAGCCGATGGCTGCGATATCGGCTAGAGCGGCGTGGCCGGCCGCGTTGATGTGGCGCAATTTTTCGGGGCTGTTGATGACATCGCTGGTGAGGATGGGGCCGTGGACGCGGAAGTGGAGGGTTTGGGGGATGACCGGGAGGGGGTCGACGCGGAGGGGTTGGTGGGGGCGGGTTTTGATCATGATGCCGCCGTTGTATTGGCCGCCGACGTCGCCGAGGCCGGTGGCGTGGGCGACTTCGGCGCGGTGGGCGATGAGGCCGAGGGCGGGGCGGGTGAGGCCGAGGGCGAGGGCCTGATTGGCGGCGAGGGCCGTGGCGAGGGCGCTGGCGCCGCTCATGCCGAAGCCGCAGCCGAAGGGGAAAGCGGCCTCGATTTCCACGGTCGCGGGGAGGGGGCTTAATTCCGCTAGGACGCTGCGGACGGTGGGGAAGTCCCAGGGTTTTCCGTCGACCAGGATGCGGGAGGGTTGGCCTGGGGGAGCGGGCTGGACGCGGGCCACGACGCCGGCGCTGAGGGTGATGCCGACGCCCAAAGAGCCGCGCCCGTGGGGGGGCGAGGCGGGGTAAGTTGCAAAGACCAGCGAGATATTGGCCGGGCAAAAGGCAGTCGCGTGGGGCATGGAGTGCTGCCATAGCCCGGGATCGGGGGGGGGTGCAATCCTTCTTTGCAACCGGGGCGGGGCGGGTTATGGAGGGCCCCTTGATGAGAACTTTCGATTTCCTGGTGGTGGGCAGCGGCATCGCTGGGCTGAGCTTTGCGCTGCGGGCGGCGGCCCACGGGTCGGTGGCCATCGTGACCAAGCGGGGGGCGGAGGCCTCGAACACGGCCTGGGCGCAGGGAGGGATCGCCACCGTGATGGGGGCGGACGATTCCCTGGAGTTGCACGTGGCCGATACGCTAGACGCGGGGGCTGGGCTCTGCAACGAGGAGGTGGTCCGGACCATCGTCAGCGAGGGGCCGGAGTGTATCGCGGAGTTGATCGCGCTGGGGGTGCAATTTGATAGCCATTTGGAAAATGGGGTGGCCGAGATCGACCTCGGGCGGGAGGGAGGGCACACCCGGCGGCGCATTTTGCACCATGGAGACACCACCGGAAAAGAGATTGCGACGCGCTTGTTGGCGGCCTGCCGCGGGACGCCGGGCATCGCGTTTTTTGAGAATCACTTTGCGGTGGATTTGATCACCACGGCGCGCCTGGGGCTGGCGACCGGGGACCGCTGCCTGGGGCTCTATGTTTTGGATGAAGCCACGGGGGAGGTGGAGACCTTTCGCAGCGACCGGGTGGTGCTAGCCACGGGGGGCTGCGGGCGGGTTTATCTGTATACCACCAATCCCAAAATCGCGACCGGTGACGGGGTGGCGATGGCCTGGCGGGCGGGGGCGACCCTAGCAAATATGGAATTCATCCAGTTTCACCCGACCTGCTTGTACCATCCCACGATCAAGAGTTTTCTCATCACGGAGGCGATCCGGGGCGAGGGCGGGGTTTTGGTGGGCGCGGACGGGGTGGAGTTCATGCACAAATACGACGCCCGGAAATCGCTGGCGCCGCGGGACATCGTGGCGCGGGCGATTGACCGGGAGATCAAGAAAACGGGGCATCCCTGCGTGTACTTGGACATCACGAGTAAGCCGCGGGAGTTTCTCCAAGAGCGCTTTCCCAACATTTATGAGACCTTGCGGGGAGCGGGGATCGACATGGCGCGGGACCGGATTCCGGTGGTGCCGGCGGCGCACTATCAATGCGGGGGGATCCGGACTGATGTCAATGGGGCCACCAGCTTGCGGGGGCTGTACGCGGTGGGGGAGGTGGGGTGCACTGGGCTGCACGGGGCGAACCGCTTGGCGAGCAACAGTTTGTTGGAGGCGGCGGTGGTGGCGCGGCGGGCGGCGGGGGACGTCTTGCGGCGCAGTCCGCTGGGACAGGAGGTGCTTGAGGAGTGCCGGATCCCGGATTGGAAGACGGGGGATGTGACCGATGTCGACGAGTTGGTGGTGATTTACCACAACTGGGATGAGATTCGGAGGCTGATGTGGGATTATGTGAGTATCGTTAGGACCGGGAAGCGCTTGCAGCGGGCGGCGACGCGGCTGCGGAACTTGCAGCGGGAGGTGCAGGATTTTTATTGGAATTTCAAGATCACGAGTGAGCTCTTGGAGCTGCGCAACTTGGCGGAGGTGGCGGCGCTGATCGTGGACAGCGCGAGCCAGCGGCACGAGAGCCGGGGCCTGCACTACACCTTGGATTATCCGGAGGCGGATGCGCGGGAGAAGCACGACACCTTGCTGCGGCGGGTGCTGTAGGGGCGGGGGAGAGATGGGGGTGATTTTTTTTGGCTGGGGAATCTGGCTTGCGCCGGGGGCGGCACCCACTAGGATGAGGATTCCCGCCGGGACGCCTGCGGGGCAGCCCAACCCCCTATTTTCCAATACCTGTGAGCGAACCTGAGCACCGCGGCGTTGAGCCGGTCAATGTCGCCGATGAAATGGCCAAGTCCTTTTTGGACTACTCCATGTCTGTCATCATCAGCCGGGCCCTCCCGGACGTGCGGGATGGCCTCAAGCCCTCGCAGCGGCGCATTCTGTATGCGATGGACAACCTGGGCTTGTACGCGGGGAAGAAGCACATCAAGTGCGCCAAAATCTGCGGCGACACCTCGGGGAATTACCACCCCCACGGCGAGGCGGTGATTTATCCCACCCTGGTGAACATGGCGCAGCACTGGGGCATCCGGGAGACCTTGGTGGACGGGCAGGGGAATTTTGGTTCCGTGGACGGCGACCCTCCGGCCGCGATGCGATACACCGAAGCCCGCCTAACCCACCTCGGGGGACTCCTCATGGAGGACATGGATAAGGACACGGTGGATTTTGTGCCCAACTACGACGAGCGGCTCATGGAGCCGACGGTGTTTCCCTCGGCTTTTCCTAACTTGATTGTCAATGGGGGCACCGGGATTGCGGTGGGGATGGCGACGAACATGGCGCCGCACAATTTGGGGGAAGTGGTGGACGGGATTTGTGCCCAGATCGACCTGCCTGACATAACAGTTAGGGAGTTGATGCAGCACATCAAGGGGCCGGACTTCCCGACGGGCTGTACGATTTTTGGGCAAGCGGGGATCAACGCGTACATGCACACGGGGCGGGGATCGATCAAGGTGCGGGGCCGGGTGGACGTTGAGTTGGACGAGAAGGGCAAGGAGCAGATCGTGATCACGGAGATTCCGTACATCGTGAATCGGGCGGTGTTGATTAAGCGGATTGCGGAGTTGGTTACGGAGAAGATCATTCCGGAAATCAGCGGGCTGCGGGACGAATGCGACGAGCGGACGCGCATTGTGATCGAGTTGAAGCGGGATGCGCGCCCGCAGGTAGTGATCAACAACTTGTACAAGCACACGGCGCTGGAGTCGTCGTTTAGCGTCAATATGTTGGCGATCGACAACCGCAAGCCGCGGCTGCTCAACATCAAGGATGCGATCGCGTGTTACATTGAGCACCGCCGGGAAGTGGTGTTGCGGCGGACGCGCTTTTTGCTGCGCAAGGCGGAGGCGCGGGCGGAGATTTTGGAGGCCTTGCTTTTAGCGACGTCCAAGATTGACGACTTCATCAAGATCATCCGGCAGAGCGCCAACCGAGACGCGGCGGAAGCGGCGATCAAGGCGTATCCCTTCACGGCGGAAGCGGCGCTGGCGGTGGGGGTGGTGATCCGCGGACAGCCGCACATCCAGGGCGACCGCTATCAATTCTCTGACCGCCAGGTCAAGGCCATCGTGGAGTTGCAGCTGTACAAGCTGACAAGTTTGGAGCGGGACAAGATCAAGGCGGAGTACGACAACGTGATGGCGGAGATTGCGGATTTGATGGACATCATCGCGCGGGAGTCGCGGGTGCTGACGATCATCAAGGAGGAATTGCAGACCATCAAAGCGAAGTACGCCACGCCGCGGATGACGGATTTTGCGGCGGAGGAAGGGGAGATCAACCTAGTGGATTTGATCGCGAACGAGGGGATGATCATCACCATTTCGCACCGCGGCTACATCAAGCGGACGCTTTCGGCGGAGTACCGCAGCCAGCGCCGCGGCGGCAAGGGTTTGCGGGGGATGGAGACGGCCAAGTCTAGCGGGGTGGATGAGGCGGAGGTGGGAGACTTTGTGGAGCACCTATTTACGGCTAGTGCGCACGACTGGCTGATGTTCTTTACCAATAGCGGGCGGGTTTACGCCGAGCGGGTCTATCAGATTCCGGAGGGTTCCCGCACCGCCAAGGGGCGGAGCATCAAGAACTTGCTCAACTTGCGGCCGGAGGAGAAAGTGGCATCGGTCTTGCGCATCCCGACCCAGGGCGAGTCCGACAAGGATGCCACCTGGGATCCTGAAAAGTACGTCATCTTCGCCACCCGCCTGGGCGTGGTGAAGCGGAGCAACTTGGGAGAGTTCCGCAACATTCGCAAAGACGGTATCATCGCGATCAAGATCCGCGAGGGGGACGACCTGATTGGCTGCGCCCTAACGGAGGGGCGCAACGAGATTGTGTTGGTGACCCACGGGGGCATGAGCACGCGCTTTAAGGAATACGCCGAGGCGGTCGGCGAAGGCGCGGTGGTTGAGGAGGAAGATGATGCCGCTGAGGAAGTGGAAGATGGGGCGGAAGGCGCTGATGAAACTGCGGCCGAAGGTGCCCGGGAGAAAGGCGGGCTGCGCGACATGGGGCGCCAAGCCACCGGAGTGCGCGGCATTAAGCTGAAGAAGGACGACTACGTAGTTAGCCTATCGATTGTGGACGAGGCGGGGATGTTGCTGGTGGCGAGTGAGAACGGCATTGGGAAGCGCAGTTCTTTTGAGGAATACCGCATCACGGCGCGCGGCGGGAAGGGGATTATCACCATGAAGACGACCGACAAGACGGGCCAGGTGGTGGGGGCGCTGGTGGTGCACGAGGCGGATGAGATCATGCTGATGACGACGACGGGTCAGAGTGTGCGCATTCCGGTGTCGCAGATTCGGGAAGCGGGGCGCAACACCATGGGCGTCAAGTTGATCTCCTTGCGGGGCGATGAGAAGTTGCAGGACATCGCGCGGGTGATTGCGGATCCGGAGGATGCGAGCGCGGCCTTGGAAGAGTCCATTGAGGTGCTTCCTTTGGAGGAGGAGGCAGGGCCAGAGGCACCTGAAAGCGAGGCTGGGGCATGAACCTGGAAATGCCCTCGGCGGGGGAGGCGGAATCCCTGAGGAAGGTGCTTTTGGTAGTGCTGGGGGTGATGATCGTGACGATCCCGGTGGTTTGCCTGCTGGTGGTGGCGAAGGTGAAGGCGCAGCGGCGGCGCGGCCCGGTGCGGCCGGAGGCGGGCGGGTCCGTGGAGGCAGGCCGTGAGTGAGGCGGGGCGCTTGGAGGATCGGCGCTGGCTGGCGCTGGGGCAGCGGTGGCGGGGCGATGGGGCTCCGCTGGGGGAGGCTCCGGCGGTGCGCTGGCTGTGGGCGGGGGGGCGCTTGGTGTGGGAGGTGAGGGCGCCGCGGCCGACGGCGGCGCGGGATTGGTTCGCGGGGCCGGGATGGGCGGAGGGGCTGTGGAAGCAGGAGGTGGCGGAGTGTTTTTTGGCGGAGCCGGGCGGGGAGGGTTATGGGGAATTTCACCTAGCACCGGGCGGGGCTTGGTGGAGTGGGGACTTTGGGGCGCCGCGGGAGGCGCGGGAGGTGCCGCGGGCGCGGGAGGCGGTGGTGGCTTGTGAGGTGCGGTGGACGGAGCGGCATTGGATAGGCCGACAAATTCTGGAGCTGGAGGCGCCAGAGGGAGTCCGGGCGAACTTTGCCGCGATCACGGTGGGGCCAGAGGGGCGGCGCTTTTTCAGCTTGGCCCCGCTGGGTGGGGAGCGCCCGGATTTTCACCAGCCGGAGGAGTGGCCGATGCTGGCGGAAAGCTCATGAGAATTTCGCCCCCGGGCGATGCGCGGGGCGGTGCGACCCAATCTTTTTGGTAAGGGAATCAAGTGGCTGGCGAGATGCCATCGCGATCCAGACGGATAGCGATGACTTGGGAGTTCACGCCGAAGCGCGGGGCGATTTTCTCGGCAAACTTATCGCGAAGCGAGTCGCTCTGCCTAATTCTACTGTGTTTAAATAAAGCTTGCTTTTTCGGCGGCCTGCGCGATTCATGAAGTGGCTTTGATCGTATTTTCGCCATGTGGCGGGAAACCGGCGGCCCTAATAAAAAATGACTCTCCTCCCGCCTTTCGGTTGGGCCAACACCTCATGGACTTGATTGGTTCAGTGGCCCATCTCTTCGACTTCGCCGCCTCCGGACGAAAGCTCACCCAACGTCGCACCTCACGGACGGACCCGCTGGCACCTGGCGAGGTCGCCAACTCCGGTGCCCCTACCGCGACATCCATCGCCGCAGAGCAAGCAGGCATCTATGTGCGCGGCTTGCTAGAAGCCAGGCCGGGAGATCGCAATTTTGAGGATATTGCGGAAACCGTGCCCGGTGCCGATCATCAAAAAGTGCAGCATTTTATCTGTGACGCCCCCTGGGAAGCTTCGCGCGTGCTCGACTGGATCAGTGCTCGGGCCGATGCCGTTCTAGGAGGCACCCCGCTCAGCCATCTCATCGTGGACGAATCTGGTTTTAGTAAAAAAGGGACCTCTTCCGCCGCAGTGGCGCGGCAATACAACGGGCGTCTTGGCAAAGTGGATAACTGTCAGGTCGGCGTCTTCGTCGCTCTCGCCGCTGGGCACCGCACCACGTTATTGGAAGGCCGCCTTTATCTTCCCAAGGAGTGGACTTCGGATCCGGCGCGTTGTGATAAGGTTAAAATTCCCGCCGATCAGCGGGAGTTTAAAACCAAATCCCAGATGGCTCTCGAAATGGTGGCGACCCAGCGCCAGCGGGGCGTCCGCTTTGGCTGGGTCGGTATCGATGGCGGCTACGGCAAAGACGGAGTCTTGCTGCGCGCCTTGGAGGACGCCGGAGAAATCTTCGTCGCTGACATCCATTCTAACCAGCGGATTTGGGAACAGGATCCCCAGCCTGCGCCGCCCTGCGTGCGCACAGGCAGGAAGTTAGGAGCGAATCCCCGGCCCGCCAGCCCTGGAGCCATGGTGCGTGACTGGATCGCCCAGCAAGCTCCGGAGGCATGGATCGAATTCAAACCCCGCAACGGGATCAACGGCAGTCTGCGGGGGCAATTTTTTCATGCCAGGATCTGGTTATGGGATGGCAAGGAGGAGATGGCACGGCATTGGCATCTCATCGCGTGGCGGGCCGACGAGGACGCGGGAGAAATCAAATACCTCCTGAGCAATGCGGCGGCGGATGTGGCGGTCTTGGACCTCGCGCGGATGGCGGCATCGCGGTTTTGGGTAGAGCGGGCCCTCCAGGACGCCAAGGGCGCGGCCGGAATGGGGGAATATCAAATGCGCA